>JAPPMY010000157.1 GCA_028818855.1 Rhodospirillales bacterium | reverse complement strand
TAGGGACGCGGCTTCTCCTCGGTGGGGCCGCCGGCCTCCTTCCAGGCGCCGAAGCCGCCGGCGATGTGGGCGACGGGGCTGAGCCCCATGTTCTGCGCCGCCTGCGTGGCCAGCGCCGAGCGCATGCCGCCCGCGCAGAAGAAGACGAATTTCTTGCCGCTCGCGAAGAAGGGCTTGTGATAGGGGCTCTCGGGGTCGATCCAGAACTCGATCATGCCTCGCGGCACGTGGCGGGCGCCGGGGACTGCGCCCTCGCGCCACAGCTCACGGATATCGCGAATGTCGACAAGCTCGACGTTGGGATCGTCCACCAGCGCGAGGGCGTCCTCGGCCGAG
The DNA here is from genome assembly GCA_028818855.1 of Rhodospirillales bacterium. Taxonomy (GTDB): domain Bacteria; phylum Pseudomonadota; class Alphaproteobacteria; order UBA828; family UBA828; genus WTGU01. The sequence goes on along the minus strand of JAPPMY010000157.1, from coordinate 7,792 downwards.
AGGGTCTCGATCTCGGCCTCGGCCTCGGCCACCAGCTCCTTGATTCCCCTGGTGATCATGCTCGTCTCCCTGGTTCGCGCGCGGGCGACGGGATGATCGCCGATGGCGGGCTCGGACGCCAGCGGCGTGCGTCAGTCTTCGTCGGAGGCCGGCGCCGGCGCGTCCAGCGCGGCCAGCAAGGCGAGCAGCCGCGCATCCCGCTCGACCGCGAGCGCCGGGATCGACCGTCCGCCCAGCATGTCGTCCACGGCGCTGCCCATTGTCTCGATCGTGTCGTCGTCCAAGCGGGGCGGGCCGGACGCGGCGGACCACTCTTGCAGTCCCGGCCCGAAATGGTGGAGCGCGCCGCGCAGGCCGCCCTCGCCGCCGGCGAGATGCATGGTCAGGAACGGCCCCATGAAGGCCCATCTGAGTCCGGGCCCGTGGGAGACCGCCGCGTCGATGTCGGCGGTGCTCGCCGTGCCGGAGAGCAGCAGGCGGAAGGCCTCGCAGAGGAGCGCAGCCTGCAGGCGGTTGGCAATATGGCCGGGGACCTCGCGCTCCACCCTGATCGCGCGCTTGCCGTGGGCGTTGTAGAAGGCGATCGCCCAGTCCACAGCCTCCGGATCGGTGGCGCGGCCGCCCACCACCTCGACCAGGGGGACGAGATGGGGCGGGTTGAAGGGGTGGCCCACGACGAAGCGCGCACCGCTGCGGAAGCCGTCCTGCAGCTCGCTGATGAGGAGCCCCGACGAACTCGACGCCATGATGGCGTCGTCCGTCAGCGCCGCATCGATGCAGCCGTAGAGCGCGCGCTTGAGCGTCATGTCCTCCGGCGCGTTCTCCTGAACGAAGACCGCCCCTTCGACTGCCTGCTCGGGCGCGTTCACCACGCGCACCCGCGCGGGGTCCGCGCCTGGGCTGAGGCCGAGGCGCTCCATCGCAGGCCACGCCGCGTCGATGAACGCGCGGAGGCGCCCGGCCGTGTCCGGCGCCGGGTCCCACGCCGTGACCGAGAAGCCGCGCGCCAGGAAATAGGTCGCCCAGCTCGCGCCGATGGTCCCGGTGCCGAGCAGCGCAATGTCGCCGACCGTCTCGGGTGCGGGCCGTGCCATGGGGTGCCTCCTTCGCTCGCCTGCGGGCCTGTCGCCGGGGCGGCCCTGTCGAATTCGCCGCCCGGCGGTATATATACCGGGAGCACTCGGCAATCGAGGGACCGGGGCAGGGCGCCGGGCGGCCGGAGGAGAGCATCATGGCGGACAAGGTGGTGAAGACGGACGCGGAGTGGCGCGCGGCGCTGACCGAGGAGCAGTACTACGTGACCCGGCAGGGCGGTACCGAGCGGCCCTTCACGGGCGCCTACTGCAGCGAGAAGCGGCCGGGCGCCTATGCCTGCGTCTGCTGCGGCGCTCCTCTCTTCGATTCCGGCGACAAGTTCGAGTCCGGCACCGGATGGCCGAGCTTCACCAGGCCGGTCGATCAGGCCAGCGTCGGCACGTTGGAGGACACGAGCTACGGCATGCGCCGGGTGGAGGTGGTGTGCAGCCGCTGCGATGCCCATCTCGGCCACGTCTTCCCCGACGGGCCGGCGCCCACGGGACTGCGCTACTGCATGAACTCCGCCGCGCTCGAGCTGAAGCCCAGAGACGAAGACGGATCGGAACGCGGCTGACCCGGACTTGACGCCGCGCTTGCGGCGAGCGGGGCGCGGAGCCGGATCCTAGTCCTCTTTCGACGAGACTGTTTCCCGCACGATATCCCTGAAGATCCCGAACGGAGACAGGTCATCGGCTGAGCGCCGCGAGATCATGCCTGCGCGATAGCGGAACGAGCCGAACGCCACCGGCAGCGGTTTCAGCGGGTGTCCGGGAATCCTGTCGAGGAAGGTAAGCGAGAGCCATGACAGGTAGGGACCGACCCGCATCAGGGACAAGCCGCCGGAGCCCGCGCGCGTGACGGTCTTCACCCGCCTGCCCGTGCGGTCGTAAAGCTGATCGAGAACCCTGGTCAACGAAGGTCGCCCGTTTGCCGCATCCGCCCTCAAGGGAGCGTCGAAGTCGATCCACGGGAAGTCGGCAAGCGCCTCTTCGCTCGGAATTCCCGATTGGAGCGGATGGCTCTTGTGGGCGACGACCCCCCACGTCATGTCGAGAAAGCGTTCGCTCCTCAGGAACTGCGGCAGCGGTTCGTTGCCGTTGATGCCGCCGCAGTGCAGGTCGCTGTCGCCGTTCGCCAGGAGGCGGATCCCCTCCGACAAAGGCGTGGTCTTCAGCTTGACCTCCACCCCGGGGCAGGTCTCGTGAAACCTGGCGATGACGTCGGGCAGGACGGCCCCCATCCACATGGGCCCTGCAGTAACCCGCAGGCTGCCGGTGCGGCCGGAGAGGGTGGCGTTGATCTTCTCCTCGGCGACCTCGATCTCGTAGAGGATATGGCGTGCCAGGTCGGCGACCACGGCGCCGAGCGGCGTGAGCCGGACGCCCGTCGACATGCGGTCGAAGAGCCGGCCGCCGAACTGACGCTCGAGCCTTGCGACCACCCGCGAGAGCGCAGGCTGCGTGATGCCGAGCTTGTCGGCTGCGGAGAGGATGGCGCCGGTCTCCGCGACGGCGAGAAATTTGGTTAGGTCCTTGCGTTTCTCAAACATCTTGAGTCCACATCCTTCGGGGATTAACTCGATGTCCCTCACGCATGGATGTGGCGCGTAGTGCGAATAGCGTCTAACACAGAATTCTGATTCAAGGGATATGAAATACTTATCAGGCCGCGCTGCAGCGACGGAGGACAACGTCCTCGCAGATGACCGGACGACGCACCGTCATTGAGACTTGTGACGTAACATCCTGTGGTCCGAGCACGAGCCTTCGACAGGTCAAACCACTGTACCGACTTCGGAATAATCGATCTAACACATTGTTGAATAACTATGATTCCATACGGCGGTGCGGCGTGAAGGGCGTTTGCCAGGCGTCAGTCACGAGGCACTTCTGTCGAAGGCCGAGGTTCAGTGCGCGGGGAATCGGCGTCGCTCACTTACAACGTTCTGCCCTTTTCTGACTTGAAGCGAGCGTTCTGCACAAGGGTGGCATACTCTACTATGCTGTTCGCGCATATATTTTTTCTGCATGGTTATTGGTTGGGCCAATCCCGACACATTTAATGCCCAGCGCGAGACCGGGTTGATGACAGCGAGCGCGCCGCATCGATGCGTAATCTTGATAAGTGCATGGGAGCAATGGGTTTTGCCGAGCAGCGCTCATTCCCTGTACTGTCGCGAAACGGTCACGCCGGTGCCTGCAGCGCACAACCGGCCACGGTTATCCCCAGCACCGCCCGGATCGCTGGATAGGCAGCACAGGCAAAGTGCAAACTTCAGTCGATCACGGGAGATGGACATGCGCGATCACGCGGCAGCCGCACACGATGCGGTCTCACGAGACGATGCCGGCGATGCCAACGACGGGCACGCCTTGCCTACCGATTTCGAGCGGCTGTCCGCGCGGGCGGTCTCGCGGCGGGGCTTCCTGAGCGGCAGCGCGGCCTTCGGCGCGACCGCCTTCGTGCTGGCGGCCGGCGGCATGCCGGCGAACCCTGCGCGGGCTGCGGCGGCGGCGCTCGACTTTACGCCCGTCGGTGCCAACGGTCTCGACACGGTCACCGTGCCGGCGGGCTACAGCTGGCAGGTGGTGGCGCGCTGGGGCGATCCGCTCTGGTCGGACGGCGCGGCGTTCGACCACCCGACGCGCGGCACCGGCACGAGCCAGGAGATGGCCTTCGGCGACAACTGCGACGGCATGGCGCTCTTCGTCCACGAGGGCCGCAACGTGCTCGCCGTGAACAACGAGTACACCAACCTCGGCATCGCGTTCGCCCACCGGGAATCGGGGAAGCCGGAGACCGCCGACGACGTGCGCAAGAGCAAGGCCGCGCACGGCGTCTCCGTCGTCGAGATTGCCCGGCAGGACGGCGCCTGGCGGATCGTCCAGGATTCGCCCTACAACCGCCGCATCACCCCCGACACGCCGATGGAGATCACGGGGCCCGCACGCGGCCACGGCCTCGTGAAGACGGCAGCCGATCCCGATGGCACGACCACGCTCGGCACCTGGAACAACTGCGGCAACGGGCGCACACCCTGGGGCACCTATCTTGCCTGCGAAGAGAACTTCAACGGCTACTTCTCGTCGAGCGATCCGGACCTTGCCCTCGAAGCGGCCCAGAAGCGCTACGGCATCGAGCTGGAGGACTGGGGCTACGCTTGGGCCAAGACGGACGAGCGCTTCGACATCGCGAAGCACCCCAACGAGCCCAACCGTGCGGGCTACGTGGTGGAGATCGACCCGCTCGACCCGGCTTCCGTTCCGAAGAAGCGCACGGCGCTCGGCCGCTTCAAGCACGAGAACGCGGAGGTGGCGCTGGCCGCCGACGGCCGGGTGGTGGTCTATCTCGGCGACGACGAGCGGGGCGAGTTTCTCTATCGCTTCGTGAGCGACGGCACCTATGCCGAGGGCGGCGACAACCGCGACTTGCTCGAGCGCGGGACGCTCTCCGTCGCCGGGTTCGCCGAAGACGGACGCGGCGCGTGGATCGCGCTCACGCCGGATACCACGGGAATGGCTTCGCAGGCCGAGATCTGCATCCATACCCGCCAGGCGGCCTCGGCAGTCGGTGCCACGACCATGGACCGGCCCGAATGGGTGGCCGCCAACCCCGCCAAGGCCGAGGCCTATTGCTGCCTCACCAACAACAAGAACCGCGGCGTCAAGCCCAACGCCGGCGGCGACGCTACGCCGGTGGGCGGCCCCAACCCCAGGGAGAAGAACAAGTACGGCCAGATCGTGCGCTGGACGCCCGACGGCGGCGACCACGCGTCCGACTCCTTCGCCTGGGATCTCTACGTCGTCGCCGGCAACCCGACGGTTCACGACGATGCACGCGCGGGCTCGGCCAACGTGAACGCCGACAACATGTTCAACTCCCCCGACGGCCTCGCCTTCGACAGCCAGGGCCGCCTCTGGATCCAGACCGACGGCACGTACTCCAACGCGGGCGACTTCGCCGGCCAGGGCAACAACATGATGCTGGTGGGCGACCCCGCCACCGGCACGATTCGCCGCTTCCTCGTCGGCCCCAGGGAGTGCGAGGTCACGGGGATCACGTGGAGCGCCGACCGCACGACGCTCTTCGTCGGCATTCAACATCCGGGCGAGAGAGGGAACAGCCACTTCCCCGAAGGTGGCGAGGCGGCGCCCCGCTCCTCCGTGATCGCGATCACCCGCGACGACGGCGGCATCATCGGCTGAGCGCATTCGGGGAGCCGTCCTCCTGGGCGGTGCAGTCCGCCGACATCCCGGCCAGCCACGGTTGACCGGTGCGGCTTAGTCAGTAGTATTGCCGCACCGGTCTTGCAGATGAACCCCGCGGGAGAGTTCGTGCGGCCCAGCCGTGCGGCGCCGAAGGAGCAAGCGTCCCGGAAACTCTCAGGCACCAGGGACCGCGGGGGGATGCGACTCTGGAAAGCAGGCGGCAGACGCTGCGCCGCCTCACCGACGGGGTAAGCCCGCGGCCGCTTGTCGGTCGCAGGGTTAATCTCTCAGGTTCCGAGACAGAGGGGGCACCGGACGATCCCGTGCGGGATCGTTGCCCCGTGTCTACGTGTGCTTGGGAGATGCCATGAGCGACGACGCCGGCGCCGACACCCTCGCCCGAACGCCGCTCTTTGAAGAACACCGCGCCCTCGGCGCCACGCTCGTGCCGTTTGCAGGCTACGAGATGCCGGTGCGCTATCCGGCCGGCATCATGGCCGAGCACACGCACACACGCGCCGCCGCCGGCCTCTTCGACGTCTCGCACATGGGGCAGCTCCGGCTCACAGGACACGGAGCCGCAGAGGCGCTGGAACGCCTCGTGCCGGGGGACATCGCGGGCCTCGCTGCCGGCGCCATGCGCTACACCCAGTTCACCAGCGATGACGGCGGCATCCTCGACGACCTGATCGCCACGCGCACCGATAGCGGGCTCTCCCTGGTCGTAAACGCGTCCTGTAAGGCCCAAGATATCGCCCACCTGGAACGCCGGCTCGATGCCGGCATTTCTTTGTCAGTGCTCGCCGAGCGCGCGCTCCTCGCGCTGCAGGGGCCGAAGGCGGCGGCCGTGCTTGAGCGCCACGCGCCGGGATGCGCCGGGCTCGCGTTCATGACCGCCGGTCCCTTCACCATCGGCGGGGTGGAGGCGCTGGTCTCCCGCTGCGGCTATACCGGAGAGGACGGCTTCGAGGTTTCTCTGCCTGAAGACGAGGCGGCGGCCTTCTGGCGGCGGCTCATGGCCGAGCCAGAGGTGGAACCGGTGGGGCTCGGCGCCCGCGACTCGCTTCGCCTGGAAGCCGGGCTCTGCCTCTACGGCCACGATATCGACGAGACGACATCTCCGGTGGAAGCCGGGCTGGCCTGGTCCATCGCCAGGCGGCGCCGGCAGGACGGCGGCTTTCCCGGTGCCGCGCGCATTCAGCAGGAACTGGCGGAAGGCCCGAAGCGGAGGCGGGTCGGCATCCTGCCGGACGGCCGTGCGCCTGCGCGGGAGGGTACGTCGGTCCTGGATACGCAGGGTAACACGATCGGCGAAGTCACCAGCGGCGGATTCGGGCCGACGGCGGGCGGGCCGGTCGCCATGGGCTACGTCGCGGCCGAGGCCGCGGAGATCGGCAGGCCGGTGTCGCTCCTGGTGCGGGGCAAGCCCCGGCCGGCGACCATCGTCAAGCTGCCGTTCGTCCCCCACACCTATCACCGACCGTGAGCGAGAGGGTGCCATGAGCGGGCTCAAGTACAGCAAGGACCACGAATGGGTGCGTGTCGAAGGCGATGTCGGGACCGTCGGCATCTCCGACTACGCGCAGGAGCAACTCGGCGACGTCGTCTACGTCGAGCTGCCGGAGGTGGGCAGAACCGTCGCCCAGAACGAGGAGGCCGCAGTGGTCGAATCGGTCAAGGCCGCCAGCGAGGTCTACGCGCCTGTTTCCGGCGAGGTCGTCGAGGTCAACCAGGCGCTGGAGGACGACCCGTCGCTGGTGAACGGCGATGCGACCGGCGAGGGCTGGTTCCTCAAGCTGCGGCTGAGCACGCCCGGCGAGCTCGACGGTCTGATGGACGATGCGGCGTATGCCGATTACGTCGCCGGCCTCGGCGACGACTAGGTTCTTGCGGGACGCGGCGCAGACAAGCCGACGCCCGCCGGCAGGGAGGGAGCGAACGCGATGACGGCACACGAAGGTTCATTGAAGGCTCTGGAGCAGGCGGACGCCTTCGTCGGCCGCCATATCGGCCCGCGCGAGGCGGATCTCGCGGCCATGCTGGAGACCGTGGGCTACGAGTCTCTCGACGCGCTGATGGATGCGGCGGTGCCGGCCTCGATCCGCGCCGAGATCCCGGCGGACTTTCCGGAAAGCCGCACCGAGCGCGACGTGCTGGGGGAGCTGGCAGAGCTGGCCGGGCGCAACCGCGTCGCGCGCTCAATGATCGGGCTCGGCTACCACGACACGATCACGCCCCCGGTCATCCAGCGCAACATCCTGGAGAACCCGGGCTGGTACACGGCCTACACCCCCTATCAGCCGGAGATCTCGCAGGGCCGCTTGGAGGCGCTGCTCAACTTCCAGACCATGGTGATGGACCTCACCGGGCTTAGCTGCGCCAACGCGTCGCTGCTCGACGAAGGCACGGCGGCGGCCGAGGCCATGCACATGAGCCACGGCATCGCCAGGAACGGCAGCGACCGCTTCTTCGTCTCCGACGCCTGCCTGCCGCAGACCATCGCGGTG
>JAPPMY010000282.1 GCA_028818855.1 Rhodospirillales bacterium | reverse complement strand
CGATGCTGCCCTGCCGGTCCGATACCGCGCCCCTGTCGCTGAACCCCGTCACCATCAGGGTCTCGCCGCGGCCGATCTTCCGGGTCACCTGCACCGCTCTCCCGCCGTAGGCCGGCAGCTGGATGGTGTGGCCGTCCGTGGTGAAGGTGGTGAAACGCGGACGGTCCCTCAGGCTGGCGCTGAGACGAACCAGAACCTCGTCGGGCCCGGTGATGCGCGCGAGGTAGGAGAGCGCGAACCCCGACGACACCGTGCCCGGCACCAGCTCGGTCTGTGCAACCCCCTCGCCCGCCGTGGTCCTGAGCTCCTTGAGGTAGGCCTCGTTGGTGAGCTCAAGGAACTGCGCCGGCTTGCCGTTGAGCGAGGGGATGTCCGCGGACAACACCCTGGACACCGTGCCCGCCCTGCTGAGCGCCCGGACCGCCGCAGCCAGGGTGTCCCCGGCGCTGAGGGCATCCGCAGGCCTGACCACCGAGACGGTGTCCCCCGCCACCTTGAGGCCGACAGAAGAGCCCAGCATCTCGCTCAGCGAGAGATCGACGCCGTGGTCGCTCTCGCGCTCGAAGCGCACCGCATAGAGGTGGACGCTGAGCGTCACCGGACGCAGCACCTCTCGGTTGAGCCAGGCGAGGTAGCCGCGCACCCTGCTCACGTCGGCGGGTGCGCCGCTCACCGTCACCGAGGCGCTCGCGGGCGAGACCGTGACCCTGGTCTCCTCGTCCACCAGGCCCGCGATCTGCGCCTCGATCTCGGGCCAGGGGTCGTAGACGGTCTCGCTCTCGATGGACTGTGTGCTGAGGCTGCTCGATCCGTCCTCGCCGGCCTGGTCCTGTGTGGAGGAAGAGGCGCCGTGGCGCTCGGTGCCGGCCAGCGCGTTGACCCGGAATACAGCGGTGCGTCGCCGCACAATTTCTATGTGCCCCGCATGGGGCTCGTATTGCCACTCGTGGCCGGCGGCCCCGGTCCAGGCGTCCAGCAGCCGGTCAAGGGGGCCGGTCCAGACCGCGCCGGAGGGAGAGAGCCCGTCGGGGGCGGCGAATGCCGCTGCCGCGCCCTCGCGGGCTGCGCCGACGAAGCGCACCGCCAGCCCTGTCGCGGCCTCGATGCGCGCGGCCAGCACCGCGTCGTCCTGCGCGCCGGCCAGCGGCAAGGTGACCGCGTCCTGGGTGAGGAAGCGCTCGGGCAGCCTGGCCTTGTCTTCTTCAATAGGCTCCAGCCCCACCCAGGGCCGATCAACCCGGCGCACCGTCACGTAGCCGGGCTCGGCCGAAACGCCCGCGCGCGCCGCAGCGGCATCACGCGCCACGATGCTGGCTTCGTCGCGCGCATCGTCGACGACGGTGAACCCGCAGCCGGATAAGGCAACCAATGCCGACAGTATCAGCGCGGCTCGAAGCGCAGCGCGCGATCTCGATGCAGGAACCACGCCCATCAGACCTGCTCCGGGGAAGTGTGGGGCGCACCGGTGTGGGACGCACCGGTATCCCGAAGCTCCGCGCCGGATATCGGCGAGAAGGGACGACGCACCTGCCCGGCCCGTGCAGCTCCCGCGCCGTGGAGGGCCGTCGAGAAGACCCCGCCGGCCATCACGACCGCCTCCGATCGTTGTCGTCCTCGGGATCGTCGTCGTCCTCGGGATCGTCCAGGTCGACGCGCCGCTTGGCCGCCCATTTGTCGAGGTCCCGCTTCAGGTAGAGGATGCGCTGTCCGAAGCAGTGGTAGGAGGGACCCACCTTCTCCTCGCGCATGCGTTCCAACGTGCGCGGGCTCAACCCCAGGTACGGCCCCGCCTTGCGGCAACTCATGAAGGGGTTGCCGCCATGGCGGCCCATGCCGCACCCTCCCTTATGCTTGGCGTCCTCCCCCCGCTCGCCGATGTCCCTCAGGAAGGGCACGCCCGCGATCGCCTTGCCCATCACCGCAGCCGCAGCCTCGTCGGCATGCGCCCACATCCAGACGTGCACCTTCTCGACCGTCTCCAGGAGGAACGAAGAGTCCTCGTCGCGCAGGCGCGCCACGAAGGACATGTCGTTCGCGGCCTGCTGGCCGAGCACGGTTGGCTTGGCGCAACCGGCATCGAGAAAGGCCTCGACCTCTCGCTCGAAGGCCGGTCCGATAGGCTCGAGGCCCATGCGTGCGAGCAGCTTGTCGGCGGTGTCGAGCATGAGCCTGCGCTCGTGCCTGAGCGAGGAAACGAAGCCGGGATCGTTGAGCGCCTCCTCGCCGAAGCGCCTCCCGCTGATGGAGTTGCTTTCGAGGAAGGCGTGGATTGCGTGCCTGAGGAGCTGGTCGAGTTGCGTCATGGACAAGAACATAGGAGAAACTTTTGATGTAGACAAACGTATTCGTTCGGTTATATCCTGCACCCGCGGCATACGTACGAGAGAGCCCCATGCAGCCCGATACAGCCCGACAAAATCTTCGACAGATGCTGTGGAAACGAGGCGTCTCACTCGCAGACGCCTCGCTCGCCCTCGGCAGGAACAAGACCTATCTCCAGCAGTATCTCGCCCGCGGCATGCCCCGCGTCCTCTCACACCAGGACAGCGCCAGGCTCGGCGAGATCCTCGAGTGCGATCCGGACATCCTGCGCCATGCCGAGATCCCTCCGCCCAAGCCCCGCAAGCGAAAGAGCCCCAGGTCCGGCGGCCGTTCCCGCGCTCCCGGCATGGCCGCCGTCCCCGAGATGGAGGTGGAGGCCGCTGCCGGGCCGGGAGCGATCGCGGACGAGTTCGCTCAGGAGAGGGCACGCTGGCACATCCCCGAGAGCATGATCCGCCACGAGGGCTACGCTCGTCCGGAGGACCTGCGCATCCTCATGGTCCGCGGCGAGTCCATGGAGCCGGAGATGCGCGAGGGAGATCGCCTGCTCGTGGATACCGGCCGCCGCCGCCCCGATACCGGTGAGCTGTTCGTGCTCTGGGACGGCAACGGCCTCGTGGTGAAGCGTGTCGAGGCGGTTGCCGGTAAGGAGCCGCCCAGGCTCCGCCTGCTCTCGGCCAATCCCGGCTACGAGCCCTACACCTGCCTGGTCGAGGACGCTCACATCGTCGGCAAGGTGATCTGGACCCTCAAGCGCATGTGACGGCTACTGCGGCGGCAATACCGGCAGGACTGCTGACGCTGTCGAGGATGCCGGGAATGGCGCACAAACAGGCCCGATGACCGACACGCGAGGACTGCGATGCAACCAACTCCGATGATGCAGAACACCGGACACCGACCCGGCTGCTGCGGTCTTGCCGGCTCTCATCCGCGAGCGACTGATTTTGCTCGCCGGATCCCTGCCCTGCGTGACAAGCAGTGTCCATGACCGATTCGGGCCCCTCGACAGCCTTGTCGGAAGACGCCGACACGGCTGTGTCCGTGAGCGGAGAGGCCACCGGGGTGCGCATCCTCGACGATACGACCTCGTCGGCAATGGCGATGATCGCGCGTGGCCGGGCGCGGGGCTACCTAACCCGTGGCGAGATCGACAGAGCACTTCCCCCCGATGAGACCGACGCTGATCGCATTGAGGACGCGATGACGGCGCTGTCGGAACTGGGCATCGCCGTGCTGGAGGACGAAGAGCAGGGGCAGGCGGACAGAAGCGAGGCCGAAGAAACCGACGAACTCCTGTCGGTGGGGACGCCATCCGCTGCCGCGCCCGAAACCGGCGAGGACGACCGTGGGCGCACTGACGACCCCATGGCGCTCTATATGCGTGACGTGGGTCGCCGTCCGCTACTCACCCGCGAGGGCGAGGCCGCGCTGGCGCAGCGGATCGAGGCTGGGCAAAGGGCTGTGTTGGAGGGTCTCGGCGAGAGCCTGCCGGCCATTCGTGCCGTCAGCGCATGGTACGGCGAGATTCTCGACGGCGCGCTGGCGCTGCGGGACGTGATCGACGTGGAGGCGACGTTTCGCCTCCATCGCGCGGACGGCGACACTCACACGGACGATGGGTCGCCGGGGCGAGTGGAAAACGGCGAGGCCGCCAAGCCTCTGCCGTTGGAAATGGAAGCGGCGGTCCACGCCGCCGCCATGGAGGCCCTTGGCCGGATCGCGGCGGTTTGCCCGAAGCTTCGCCGTCTCCAGGCACAGACGATCGAGCTTGCCCTCAGGAACAGAACGCTGACGCCTTGGCAGACAAGGAGACGGGCCGCGTTGAGACGCGAGTTCGCGGCGTCCATGGGCAGGATTCGACTGGCGCCCGACCGCATCGCAGCATTGGTGGAGGAATTGAGGCAGACTGGCGAGCGCCTTCGGCGCTTCGAGGGCGCCCTGCTTCGGCAGGCCGTCGAGTGCGGCGTGTCGCGCGAAGCGTTCCTTGAGCAGCATGAAGGGCGTGAACTGGAGACCGGCTGGCTGTCGCGCGTGGGCCGCTTGCGCGGCAAAGGGTGGAAGGCCCTGGCCTCCGGGAAGCGCGCGCAAGTCCTGGCACTGCGCCGGGACATGCTGATGCTGGCCCGCGCGACGGAGATGGAGCCCATCGAGCTCAGGTGCATTGCCGCTGCGGTGCTCAAGGGTGAGCGGGAGTCGCGGCAGTCCAGGGACGAGCTGATCGAGTGCAACCTCCGCCTCGTGGTCTCGATCGCGAAGAAGTACCAGAACCGGGGACTTGCGCTTCCCGACCTGATCCAGGAGGGGAACACCGGTCTCATGAAGGCGGTGGAGAAGTTCGACCACCGCCTGGGCTTCAAGTTCTCCACCTATGCGACCTGGTGGATCCGCCAGGCAATGTCACGCGCGATCGCGGACACCGCAGGAACGATTCGGGTCCCCGTGCACATGCAGGAGGCGGTCACGAAGCTGAAGCGCGCGTCCTGGCTGATGCGGCAGGAGCTCGGGCGCGAACCTGCGCCGGAAGAACTCGCCGAGCAGATGCGCCTGCCGCTCGTCAAAGTGAGGAAGGCACAGGATGCGATGTCAGCAGGTGCCGACCCGGCCAGCCTGAATGCGCCGCTGGCCGACGACGGAGATCTGAACCTGGGGGACCTGATCGAGGACGAGGACGGGGTGCGGCCTCTCGATGCCGCGATCGGATCCGACCTGCGGTCGACGATGGGACGGGCACTGGACAGCCTCACGCCGAGGGAGGAGCGGGTGCTGCGCATGCGCTTCGGCATCGGCATCGACAGCGGCCACACGCTCGACGAGGTCGGTCAGCAGTTCTCGCTAACGCGCGAGCGCATCCGCCAGATCGAGGCCAAGGCCCTGCGGAAGCTGCAGAATCCCTCGCGGGCGGGCCCGCTACGCACGTTCCTTGATCCGTAGACACGATCAGGCGCCAATTCAAAGAAGGACACGAGCCGCTGCGCGAGAAACTGCTGTCTATCGTCCGTGACGACCCGCCCCCGGGTCACGATGCCTGCAACGCATTACGTGTCGACCTCCGCCCGGTCTGCCGCGAACTCACTTGGCAGGCGCATGCACAGCGGCTGCCGTCTGAACCCCGACAGTTCGTCGATGCGATCGGCGATGCGCTGCGCGTCATCGCGCAGCACCTCCATGGACCACTCCGCCGCACCGCCACCGGTGGCGTATTGCAGCCCGGTACTGCCGGCCAGCCGCGCCGCCAATCCGGCAGGCAACTCAAGCTCGTCCTCCGCCACGGCAACGAAGTTCCTGTGCAGCGCGTCGAACCAGAACCGCGCCCCTCCCGCCTCGCCGATCCGCCCGTTCAGGTGCTGCAGGCGATGAAGCCGGCCCAAGGGGCCGGCCTCCGAGGGAAACACATGCGCCCGCGTGTGCTCGGAAAAGAGCGCCCGCTCGTCTGCGCGCCCCTCAAGGATCGCCCCAGGCTGTCGGGCCAGTGGCACCGGCATGGGCATGCCGCTCCCGGCCTCCTCGACCGTCAGCGTCATCGTGTCCATGTCAACCTGCGCCCAGCCCAGCCCCAGCACTGCGTCCCGGCCCAAGCCGGTGTAGAGGCCAAAGCGAAAGGCGTCGCGCGCCACCGGGTTGCGCACCGCCTTTTCGATGCCTCTGTGCCAGCAGGGCAGAACTTCCGCCGGCGGCGGAAGATGGCGACGACGCTGCCGGTGGAGCCGCCCTCCCAAAGACCGCCACTGCTCCACCGGGTCGTGCAAGACGTCGATATCGGCGCATTGATGCCGGTAAAGCGTGCCCAGCACCCTGACCGCGTCGTTGGCCGGCATCCAGCCGGCTTCTGCGGTGAGGCGGACGAAGCAGCGCTCCACGTCCTCGTGCGTAATCGTGTCGAGGCGGCGCTCCAGCCAGCAACCCAGATGGCTGTGGACGGCCTTGCGGTAGACGGCCGCCTTGCGGGCCGTTGGCGCGTGTCCCGCAGCCAGATACGCCTCCAGGGCCTCGCCCAGGGTGGGCACGGCGCGCAGCGCCCGCGCATGGGCACGTTCCGCGGCCGGATCCGTGCCGGCGGCGATGCGCGCAAGAGCGTCTTCGGCCATGCGTCTGGCTTCGTCCGCCGTTGTGTTCTCGCAGCGCCCGAGAACCAGGCGCCGGTTGGGCGCCCCGCGCCCGCCGCCGGGCCTGTAGTTGAGGATGTAGGACTTCGTCCCCGTCGGCAGCACGCGGACTCCGAAGCCGGTGAGCCGATCGTCCCACGCGATGTAGGACCTGGAGGTGGGCTTGAGCGCTGCGGCGCTATCGGCGCAGATCGTGAGTCTGATGCGCGCGGTGCGCTTGCCGGTCGGCGACGGCATGTCGTCAGCGCCGCGGTCCCTGCCGCCGTCACCGGCGGCCTCGACGACCATGGCCTCGTTCTTCATCGGCGAGTCCACGCTCATCGCCATGCGCTCACCGTGCACCTTCCCGCTCAACATGTGTGCGGCCCGTGCCGCCGGTGCTCATGCGGCTGCCAGCTCGTCAATGCGATCCGCGATGCGCTGCGCGCTCTCGCGCAGCTGCGCCATCGTCCAGTCCGCCGCATAACCCTCCGTCACGTCCTGCGGACGCGCGTGGTTGACCAGACGCTTGGTCAGGTTCGTGGGCAGCATCAGCTCACGGTCGGCCACCGTGATGAAGCAGTTGCGAAGCGCGTGAAACCAGAACTTTGCACCCCCCGCCTCGCCGATGCGCGCGTTCAGGTGCTGCATGCTGCTGTCGATCCGACCCGACCGGCTCTTTGCGGACGGGAACACCCACGAGCGGCTCCGCTCGGGATAGCGTTCCCGCTCCGCAAGGCGGCGCCCAAGGATCGCGCCGAGCTGGCGCGTGAGCGGAAGCTCCAGCGGCTCGCCGCTCTTGGTCTCCTCCACCCTCAGCGTCAATGCCGCGAGGTCCACCTGCGCCCAGCGCAGCCCAAACACCTCGGCACGGCGCATGCCCGTGTAAAGGCCGAAGCGGAAGGCGTCGCGCGCCACCGGATTGCGCACGGCTTCTTCGATGCCCCTGTGCCAGCACGGCAGCACCTCCGCCGGGGGCGGGATGCGCCGCCGCCGCACCCGGTGCAGACGACCCCCTGCGGCGCGCCATTGGTCGACGGGGTTGTGAAGACCCTGCACGTCGACGCATTGGCGCCGGTAGAGCGCGTGCAACATCTTCACCGCGCTGTTGGCCTGTACCCAGCCGGCCTCCGCCGTAAGCCTGCCAAAGCACTGCTCGACATCCTTGCGCGAAATGGTGTCGAGCGAACGATCGAGCCAGGAGCCAAGATGCCTGCACACGGTGAGGCGGTAGGCCGCCAGCGTGCCGGGCTTGCGCGCAGGCCCTGCAGAGAGATACTCCTCGAAGGCTTGGCGCAGGGTGGGCATGGCGCGTGCCCTTGCGCGCTCTGCGGCGGGATCGTCGCCTGCGGCGACACGGCCGAGCATCTCGTGGGCCATGCGTCTCGCCCGATCGGGGGTGATGACCCCGCAGCGTCCGATGACGATACGCCGGTTGGGGGCCTTGCGCCCGCCGGGACCGGGGCGGTAGTTGAGGATGAAGGACTTTGTGCCTGAGGGCATGACGCGGACGCCGAAGCCAACCAGCCTGTCGTCCCATGCGATGAAGGGCCTTGCTTCCGGCTTCAATGCGTCGACGGCGCGTTTGGTGATGTGGGTCTTTCGAGGTCGTGCTTGTGTTGACATGCCGCGATCCTGAGGGAAATCTCATGGAAATGTCAAGAGATGACAGGACCATTTTTAGTCGTGGCTGAGGGCTCGGGATGACGGGGATCGCACAGGTTCGAACCG
>JAPPMY010000245.1 GCA_028818855.1 Rhodospirillales bacterium | reverse complement strand
GGCCGGCGTCGATGCGCTCTCCTTCGGCGCGACCAAGAACGGCGCGCTCGCGGCCGAGGCCATCGTCCTCTTCGATTGCGCGCGCGCCGGCGATCTCGCTTTCCGCCACAAGCGGGCGGGGCAGCTCCTCTCCAAGATGCGCTTCGTCTCGGCCCAGCTCGCGGCCTACATCGCGGACGGCCTCTGGCTCCGGCTGGCCGAGCGCGCCAACGCCCAGGCGCAGCGCCTCGCCGCCGGGCTGGAAGCGGTGCCCGGCGCGTCGCTGGCGGCGCCTGCGGAGGCCAACGAGCTCTTCGTCACTCTGCCGCGACCGGTGATCGACGGGCTCGCCGAGGCCGGCGCCCTCTTCTATTCCTGGCCGGAGACCGATCCCGCGACGACCACGATCCGCCTCGTCACCCGCCACGACACGACGGATGCCGACGTGGATGCGCTGGTCGAGACCGCGCACAGGCTCGCCAGCGAGGCGGCATAGCCGGCGCGCAGCCCGTGACCCTGGCGAGAGATGCGGGCTAGAGTGAGCGAATAGCGCATACCGGCGAGAATGAGGAGGACGCACCATGCTGAAGCGGCACAATCCGGCCACCGTCGTCGAGGCCTTCGGCGGCGGCTACAGCCAGGCGCTGGAGATTCAGCCGGGCGCCCGGCTGATGTTCACCGCAGGCCAGGTGGGCGTGGCGCCCAACGGCACGACGGCCGACGGCTTCGCCGCCCAGGCAGATCAGACCTGGGCCAATATCCTGGCGCTGCTCGCCGAGGGCGGCATGGGCGTGGACGACATCGTGAAGATCACCGGCTACATCGTCGGCCACGAGAACTTTCCGGCCTACGCGGCGGCGCGCAAGAAGGCGCTCGGCGGCATCCGTCCGGCATCGACCGCGATCATCGTGCCGGCGCTGGCGCTGCCGGAGTGGGTGGTCGAGATCGAGGCGGTGGCGGCGAAGATCGACTGAGCGCGCCCGTGGCCCGCGCCGCGCAGACCGCCGGAGGAGAGGGACTATGGTAACGCCATCCATGCAACTGATCGGCGAGGCGCTGGCCGAGGTCGCCAGCATCTCGGTCGACGATGCGCTTGCCCTCGCTAGCGGCGAGGACGCGCTCTTCGTCGACGTGCGCGAGCGGGCCGAGCAGAGCGCCGGCGCCATCGCCGGCGCCGTGGCCGCTCCGCGCGGCTTCCTGGAGTTCGTCGCCGATCCGGCCTCGCCGATGCACAACCCGGCGCTCTCTTCCGGCAAGCGGCTGGTCGTCTACTGCGCCTCGGGCGGGCGCTCCGCCCTCGCCGCCAAGACCCTGCAGGACATGGGATACGCCGAGGTCGCGAACCTGACCGGCGGCTTCCAGGCCTGGAGCGAGGCCGGCGGCCCGACCGAATAGCGCCGGGCAGCACGAGCGCATGACCGAGCGCGGGCCCGCGGCGCCGATCGACACCGCCTTCGCCCGCGCGCACTTTCCCGCGCTTTCCGGCCCCTGGGCGCTGTTCGAGAACGCGGGCGGCACCCTCGTCGCATCGCAGGCGCTGGAACGCATCCGCACCTACATGACCGCGTACCAGGTGCAGCCGGGGGCGGCGTACCCCGCCTCTGCCCGCGCCGCGGAGATGATCACGGAAAGCCATCACGCAATGGCGGCGATGATCAACGCCCAGCCCGAGGAGGTGATGATCGGGCCGTCCACCTCCATGAACGTGTTCCTGCTCGCCCAGGCGCTCCGGCCCGGTTTGGCCGAGGGGGACGAGATCGTCGTCACCAACCTGGATCACGAGGCGAACGTCGGCGCCTGGCGCAAGCTCGCGGCCGATGGCGTCACGGTGCGCGAGTGGCGCTTCGATCCGGGCAGCATGGCGCTGGAGCCGGAAGGCCTGGCCCTGCTGCTGAACGAGCGCACGCGCCTGGTCTGCTTCGGCCACTGCTCCAACATCACGGGCAGCTTCACCGACGTGCCGGCGCTGGTGCGCATGATCCACGACGCGGGCGCGCTCGCCTGCGTGGACGGCGTCGCCTACGGCGCCCACCGCGCCATCGACGTGAAGGCCTGGGACGTCGATTTCTACCTCTGCTCGACCTACAAGCTCTACGGGCCGCACCTGGCGCTCCTCTACGGCAAGCGCGCGCACTTCGAGCAGGCGGCGCCGCTCAACCACTTCTTTCTCGACGACGCGCTGCCGCTGAAGCTCAACCCCGGCGGCCCCAATCACGAGCTGAGCGCGGGCCTCGCCGGCATCACCGCCTATCTCGATGCGCTCCATGCCCACCACGAGGGGGAGACGAACCTGCCTCTCCACGGCCGCCTTGCGGCGATCTTCGAGCGCATCGCCACGCACGAGGAAGCGCTGGGCGCGCCGCTGCTGGAATTTCTCGCGGCCAAGCCCGGCGTCCGCCTCATCGGCAGCCCGAGCGTCGGCCGGGACGTGCGCGCACCCACGTTCTCCTTCGCGGTCGACGGCCGCGATGCCGGCGGGATCGCGCGCGCAGCCAGCGCCCACGAGGTCGCCATCGGCGCCGGCGACTTCTACGCCGCGCGCTGCATCGAGGCCCTGGGTCTTGCAGCCCGAGGCGGCGTCGTCCGCGCCAGCATGGTCCACTACAACACGGCCGACGAGGTCGCGCGCCTGATCCGCGCCCTGGACGAGGCGATCTAGCCCGGCTCCCTCTCTTCGGCGGCGGTCGCACGCGGCGCGCTTGTGCAGCGGGCCCGCATGCCGCACCCTATGGGAGCGCTCGAGCACTCCAGTTCAGTTCCGACAGCGAGGGGGACGCGGACATGGGGATCGTGACAGACGTCGTGCTGCCCATTGCGCTGGCGTTCATCATGCTGTCGCTGGGGCTCGGGCTCACCGCGGGAGACTTCGTGCGGGTCGCGAAACAGCCCCGCGACTTCCTCCTGGGCGCCGTCTCGCAGGTGGTGCTGCTGCCGGCGGTGGCCCTCGGCCTGGTCAGCATCTGGCCGCTCGCCCCGGAACTCGCGCTCGGCGTCATGATCATCGCCGCAGCACCCGGCGGGGTGACCTCCAATCTGCTCACGGCGTTCGGACGCGGCGACGTGGCGCTCTCCATCTCGCTCACCGCCGTCATGAGCCTGCTCAGCGTCGTCACCATCCCGTTCATCGTCCTGTTCGCCTACACCCACCTGGTGGGCGGCGACGCGGGCGACGTCTCGGTCGTCGAGACCGCGCTCGGCGTCTTCCTGATCGTCACCCTGCCGGTGCTGATCGGAATGGCGGTCCGGCGCTGGGCCGAAGGCTTCGCCACCAGGGTCCACGCCAACGCGCACCGGGTCTCGGCGGTGCTCTTCGTCCTGGTCCTGGCCGCCGCGATCTACCAGGAGCACGAGAACGCGCTGGAGTACATGGGCCAGGCAGGCCCCGTCACGGCGGTGCTCAACGTCCTGATGATGGCGCTTGCCTATGTCCTCGCGCGGTTCCTGGCGAGCGGACCGCGCCAGCGCATCGCCATCTCCATCGAATGCGGGGTGCAGAACGGCACGCTCGCCATCGCCGTGGCGACGCTTGTGTTCGGTGGCGGCCTCGCCGTCGTGCCCGCGGCCACCTACAGCCTGATCATGTTCGGCTCGGCGCTCATCTTCATCGCCCTCCTGAGGCGACACGCTGTCGATTAGAGCCTGCGCGCCTGCGCGATGGGCAGGTCGGAGATGCGGGCGTACTCGCCGGTGCCGAGCAGCGTGGGGTCGTTCAGGTAATCCAGCACCAGATCGGTCGAATCGAGGCCCCAGAAGAGCTCGTCGCCGAAGGCGAACGTGGGCACGCCGAAGACGCCGCGCTCCGCCGCTTCCTGGGTGCCCTTCCTCAGCGCCTCCTTGACCTCCGCCGCCGCGATCATGGCGTCGGCATCGGCGATGCCGAGGCGCCGGGTCAGCGCCTGCCACTCCTCGTCGCGGGATGGGTCGCGCCCTTCTGCCCATACGGCGTCGAAGACCGCGCGTACGAGGCGCGCCTCGCCATCGTGCGCGACCGCGAGGCGCAGCGGGCGCAGCGGATTGAAGGGATGCGCCGGCGGCATGCGAAAGGGGATGCCGTGCCGCGCCGCGTACCAGTGGCACCAGCGGTAGGTATGCACGCGCTTGGCCGGGATCTCCGCCGGCCCCTTGTGCCCCCAATGGCCGAGCAGGCCGGCGAAGAGGACCGGGCGATAAGTGACCTCCACGTCCCGCGGCAGCCGGTCGAACTGGACGAGTTGCAGATAGGAGAAGGGAGAGAGAAAATCAAAGTACCAGTCGGCGGCCCGCATCGGCCCGTCCTCCACGTTCCAGCATCCGGGTCGCCGGCGGATTGTGCCCGCTTCGGCCCTGCCGTGCGAGGGTGGGCGGGCGGCGGAGCAACGCTCGGGAGGGACGATGAGCGATACGGAGCGCGAGGCGCGGATCGATCTGGCGGCGGCCTATCGGATCGCCTGCCACCACGGACTCAACGAGGGCGTCTGCAACCACTTCTCCTACATGCTGCCGGGAAGCAGCGACCGCTTCCTGCTGATCGCCTACGGCACCCACTGGAGCGAGGTGCGCGCGAGCGGCCTCGTCGTCCTGGACCTGGAGGGCCGCGTGGTCGAGGGCGAGGGGGAGGTGGAGGAGACCGCGATCTGCCTCCACGCCCCCCTGCACAAGGCGCGGCCCGACCTGCGCTGCCTCATGCACACCCATCAGCCCAACGCGCTGGCGCTCGCCATGGTCGAGGACGGCCGGCTGGAGCCCGCGAGCCAGAATGCGCTTCGCTTCACCCATCGCATCGCCTACGACCGGGCGTATGGGGGCGTCGCCCTTGCCGAGAAGGAGGGCGACCGCGTGGCCCGCGCGATGGACGGCCACGACATCCTCTTCATGGGCAATCACGGCGTGATGGTGGGCGGCGGCGATGTCGCCAAGACCTACGACGACCTCTACTATCTGGAGCGCGCGGCGATGGTTCAGATCCTCGCCATGAGCACGGGCCGCCCGCTGCAACAGATTCCCCCCGAGATGGTGGCGGAAACCGTGGGCCAGTTGACGCGGGACAACAGGCACCGCTACGCGATCGAGCATTTTTCCGCAATCAAGCGGATCCTCGACCGCACGGAACCCGATTACCGCGAGTAGCCCGCGGGTACCCTCGCCGGTTGTGCTGGCGGCCGGCCGCGGTAGCCCGTGGCGAGCACGTAGGTCTCGGCGGAATCGCTGCGGCTCGCCGGCGGCTTGGCGTTCCGCACCCGCGCAAACGCCTGCCGCAGCCGCACCTGAAGGTCGCTGTCGCCTCCCTGTCGCAGCTTGGCGAGAAAGCACCCGCCGGGGGCCAGCAGCGGCTCTGCCAGATCGAGCGCGGTCTCGCAGAGCGCCGAGACCCGCAGCCGGTCGGTGGGCGCGTGGCCTGTGGTCGGTGCCGCCATGTCGCTCATCACCAGGTCCGCCGCGCCGCCGAGCGCCGCGCGGATCTCGTCGAGCGCGCCCGTGCTGCACGCATCGACGGTCAGCACGACCACGCCCTCGATGGGCTCCATCTCCGAGGTATCGACCGCGACCACGCGGCCGCGTCTCCCCACCCGCGCCGCCGCCACCTGGCTCCAGCCGCCGGGCGCCGCGCCGAGGTCGACCACCCGGTGTCCGGGCTTCAGGATGTCCGCGGTCTCGGCGAGGCCGATCAGCTTGTAGGCCGCGCGGGAGCGGTAGCCGGCCTCGCGCGCCGCGCGGACGTAGGGGTCGTTGAGCTGGCGCTCCAGCCAGCGGGTGGACGACGGCTTGCGGCGCCGCGCGCGCTTGAGCCTGACCGGTGCCCGTCGCTTGCCTGGGCCGCCGCCGGTGCTCACCGGGCCGCGCTCTCCCTCCGCTCGGCGCGCGCCGCCCGCATCATCTTGAGCAGCATCCCCTCGCGCAAGCCCCGGTCGGCGACGTCGAGCTGCCCGGCCGGGCAGATGGCCATGACGGCGTCGAGGATGGCGCAGCCGGCAACCATCACGTCGCCCCGCCCCGGCCCGATGCAGGGCTGGGCCGCGCGGGCGGCGAAGTCCTGATCGATGACTGTGTCGATCACGGCGCGCACGTCGTCGAACTGCAGGCGGAGGCCATCCACCCGCTGCCGGTCGTAGCGCGGGAGCCCGAGATGGATGCCCGCGATGGTGGTGACGGTGCCGGACGTGCCGAGGAGCTGAACCCCGTCCTGGCCGGCCCCCGCCGTGATCCCGTGCGCCTCGGCGAAGGGGCCGATCTCGCCTTCGATCTCGGCGACCATGGCGTCATAGACCCCACGCCCCACCCGGTCGCCGCCGTAGCGCTCAGCCAGCGAGACGACCCCGTGGGCGATCGAGGTCCACGCCGCGAGTTCGGGCCGCCGGCCGTCGTCGAGGCGCACCCATATGAGCTCGGTGCTGCCGCCGCCGATGTCGAGCACCAGGACGTGCCGCCTCGTCCGGTCGAAGAGCGGCGTGCAGCCCTCGAGAGCAAGCTGCACCTCCTCGGCCGGCGATATGATCTCGATCGATAGCCCGGTCTCGTCGTCGGCGCGGTCGATGAAGGCCTGGCGGTTCTCCGCCCGCCGGCAGGCCTCGGTGGCCACCGCGCGATAGTGGCTGACGCCGCCCCGCCGGAGCTTGCCGGCGCAGACCCGGAGCGCCCCGATGGTCCGCTCCATCGCCTCCTCCGAAAGCCGCCCTGATTGGGCGACGCCCTCGCCGAGCCGCACGATGCGCGAGAAGGCGTCGACGACGCGGAAGCCCCTGCCCTTGGGCCGCGCGACAAGGAGCCGGCAGTTGTTCGTGCCGAGGTCGAGCGCGCCGAATGAAGGGCCGGGCCTTCCGTTCACCACATCTGCTCCGATTGCCGGGGCGCCCGCTGCCCGGCGCCGGCTTGGGCGCCATTACAGCGCGTGCGCACGTAGGAGGCAACGCAGCGGGCGCGCGGGCGCGACGCGGATCGTGACCGGGGCGAGATGCGCGCGCTAGTCTGGCGGCGTGACGACCGACGCAAGGGCATGACCGTGCGCGATGCGGCTGCGCCTCTCCGTTCGCTGGAAGCGCGCTACTACACCGATCCGGCCATCTTCGAGCGGGAGCGCAGGGGCCTTCTCTCCCGCACCTGGCAGTTCGCCGGACACGAGAGCCTCGTCCGCAACGAGGGCGACTATCTCGCCGTCGAGATCGCAGGTGAGAGCCTGTTCTGCGTTCGCGGGCGCGACGGCGTCCTGCGCAGCTTCCACAACGTCTGCCAGCACCGCGCCCATCCGCTCTTGCAGGGCGCGGGCGGGGTACGTGCCATCGTCTGCCCCTATCACGCCTGGTCCTACGAGCTTGACGGCGCCTTTCGCAGCGGGCCCAACGTCGCGTCGGTTCCGGGCTTCGATGCGTCCGCCATCCGTCTTGCGCCGGTGCGTACCGAGACCCTCCACGGCTTCGTCTTCGTCAACCTGGACGACAACGCGGCGCCGATGGAGGCGTGGTATCCCGGCGTCCGCGAGGAACTGGCGGAGTACGTGCCGGACATCGGTGTGCTGGAGCCGCTCGAGTGGATCGAGGTGCCCGAGCGGTGCAACTGGAAGGTCTCGGTCGAGAACTACTCCGAGTGCTACCACTGCACGCTCAACCACCCGACGTTCGCGACCGGTGTCGTCCGGCCCGAGAGCTACGACATCCGGGCCTCGGACCGGGGATACGTCCTGCGCCACGTGTCGGAATGCCAGGACCTCGAACGGATGAGCTATCCGGTCGACCTCTCGAAGCCCCATGCCGGCGAGTACCGCTCGTTCTTCCTCTGGCCGGCGTTCTCCTTCCAGGTCTATCCGGGCAACCTGCTGAACACCTACCACTGGCGTCCACATGACGCGGACACCTGCACGGTCTGGCGCGGCTGGTTCACACCCGGCGGCGCGGAAAGCGAGACGGTCCGCCGGCTCGCCCGCCAGGACCGCGAGACCACCGTGGCCGAGGACCTTCGCCTGGTCGAGAGCGTGGGCCGCGGCCTGAAGAGCCCCGGCTACCGCCCCGGGCCGCTGGTGCTGGACCCGGCCGGCGGGCTCAACGCCGAGAACGCGATCCGGACCCTCCAGCAATGGATGCGCGAGGCGGTGGAGGGTGAGGGGGCTTGACCGGCCCACCGGTACCCACCCGGTTGACAGGGCGGCCCCATGTCATAAGTTTTGGGCGACGGCCTGCTGGGGGATCGTCTAACGGTAGGACAGCGGACTCTGACTCCGTAGGTCCAG
>JAPPMY010000151.1 GCA_028818855.1 Rhodospirillales bacterium | reverse complement strand
CCGCCATGTTCGTGGGCTCGCCCACGATCACGATGTGCGGCTTGACGCCGAGCTCCGCGCCGAGCTGGTTGATCATGAGCGGCGCGCCGAGGCAGCCGACCTCTTCGTCGAACGAGAGCGCGAAGTGGATCGGGGTCTTGAGCGGGCGCGCGACAAATTCCGGCACCAGAGCCAGCGCAATCGCGCTGAAGCTCTTCATGTCCGAGGTGCCGCGCCCGTAAAGCCGGCCGTCCTTCTCGACGAGGGTGAACGGCTCCGTATCCCAGGGCTGGCCATCCACCGGCACCACATCGGTATGGCCCGAAAGCGCGATGCCGGGCACGTCCTGCGGTCCTACCGTGGCGTAAAGATTCGCTTTGTTTCCTGTTTCGTCGTGTATAAGTGTAGAGTCAATGCCGTGAGAGGCGAGATAGTCACGCACAAAGTGAATGAGCGCGAGGTTGGACTCTCGACTAGTCGTGTCGAAAGACACGAGACGCTCAATCATTTGGATGGGATCGTAATGGGTGCTGGACATTCACGTCACCATTCGTTCGTCGGGCCGCGATTGTCGCCGCGACATGGCCGCGGCACAAGGCCGCCGGTGAGCGCGGGCCCCACGCGCCGCCGGCACCTCGGCACCGATGGGCGCAGCCGGCCCCATCGAGCGTGGCATGGGTTAACCCTTCTTCACGGGATGGACAACGGCGCGAAACCTGCGCCTCACACTATCCCCTCTGTGACACGAGCCTGACGAGATCGAGAGGCCGCCCTTGGCGCGTCGCCGCTATGGTTTTCTGAAGGTCGCTTTACCGCTGCTGACGCTGGTTTGCGCGGTGCTTGCGGTTGGCTATCTGCGCGCGACGAAGCCCCAGATCGAGCGCACGGGGTTCGAGGAGCGGGCGCGGCCGGTCGCGGCGGCGACGGTGGAGATCCTGGACGTTCAGCCCTCGATCTCGGCCTATGGCGAGGTGGTGGCGCAGCGCGACGTGGAGCTGCGCGCGCTGGTGGCGGGCGCGGTCGTCGCGGTGGGCGAGAACTTCGTGAACGGCGGCACGGTCCGGGCCGGGGACCTGCTGGTGGCGATCGACCCGTTCGAGTACCGCGCTGCGGTGACGGAGGCGGAGGCTGCGCTTGCGGAGGCGCGGGCGCAGCTTGCGGAGACCGGGGCCGAGCTTGGGGCCGAAGAGTCGGGTCTTGCGGAGGACCGGACGCAGCTTGCGCTTGCGGAGCGGGAGGTTGCGCGGCGCGAGGCGCTTCTGGCCAAGGGGACGGCGGCGCAGAAGACGGTGGACGACGCCCTTGTGCGGCGCAGCGAGCGTGCGCGGGCGGTCTCGGCGACGGAGCGCCGGGTGGCGGGCCTGCGGGCGCGGATCGCGCGGCAGGATGCAGTGATCGCGCGGAGCACGGTGGCGCTGGAACGGGCGGAACGCGATCTCGAGAACACGCGGCTGACCGCGCCCTTCGACGGCTACCTGACGGGCGTGTCTGCGGCGCTGGGCAAGCGGCTGGGCGTGAACGACCGTGTAGTGCGCCTGCTGGACCAGGCGCGGCTCGACATCCGCATTCACCTGAGCGACGGGGACTATGGCCGTCTGGTCTCGTCTGCGGCGGGTCTGCGCGGGCGGCCCGTGGCGGTGACGTGGCGGGCGGGCGAGCGCAGCTTCCCCTTCCGGGCGGTGATCCAGCGGGCGGATGGGGAGGTGGATGCGGCGAGCGGGGGTGTGCGGGTCTATGCGCGGATCGAGGATGCGGGCGCGCGCGTTCCGCTGCGCCCGGGCGCCTTCGTCGAGGTTCTGATCCCGGACCGCGTGTACCGGGGGGCGGCACGTCTGCCCGAGACGGCGCTGGTGGGGGGCGACACGGTCTATGCGGTGGTGGACGGCCGGCTCGAGCCCCGTCCTGTGGCGCTGTTGGCGCGCGTCGGCAACGACGTCGTGGTCTCGGGCGGCATCGCCGACGGCGAGCGCATCGCCACCACCCGCTTCCCCGAGATCGGACCCGGCGTCAAGGTCCAGGTGAGATGACACGGCCCGGCCGCGGCCTGATCGCGTTCTTCGCGCGCCATCGCACGGCCGCCAACCTTCTGATGGTGCTCATGATCCTGTTCGGCGCGCTCGGGCTCGCGCGCATGAACACCCAGTTCTTCCCGACCTTCGGCTTCGACTGGATTTCGGTGAGCGTGACCTGGCCCGGCGCCAGCGCCGAGGACGTGGATGCCAACGTCGTGGCGGCGATCGAGCCGGAGGTCCGCTTTCTCGACGGGGTCAAGCGCGTCGTCTCGCAGTCGGTCGAAGGCGTCGGCTCGATCGTCATCGAGTTCGAGCCGGGGACGAATCTCGACACGGCGCTCGCCAACGTCGAGAACGCCGTGGACCGGGTGGAGACGCTGCCGGAGAACGCGGAGAAGCCGGTGGTGGCCCGGATCTACACATACGAAGGCATCGGCAACGTCGTCATCTCGGGGCCCTTCTCCGAAGCGGCGCTTCGCGCCCACGCCAAGGACATTCGGGAGCGGCTGCTCTCCGCAGGCGTCGACAAGGTCGATCTCTTCGGCAGCCGCCGCGAGGAGATCTGGGTCGAGGTGGGCGAAGGGCATCTGCGCCAACTCGACCTCACCCTCGGCGACATCGCGGCGAGAATCGGCAAGAGCTCGGTCGATCTGCCGTCCGGCATCGTCCCTGCCGGCACCAACAAGCAGATCCGCAGCTTCGGCCTCGCGAGATCGGCCGAGGAGATCGGGCAGGTCGAGGTGATCGCGCGCCAGGACGGGGCCAAGGTCCATCTTCGCGACATTGCCGCGATCAGCGACCAGTTCAATGAGCGGGATACCGTCGCGTTCAGGGCCGGCTACCCCGCCATCGAGCTTCAGGTCCGCCGTGCGCCCACCTCCGACGCGCTGGAACAGGCGGACATCCTCGACACCTTCATCGACGAGCTTAAGCCGACGCTGCCGCCGACACTGGTGGTCGAGCACTACGACGATGCGGCGGAGCTCATCGACGACCGTATCAACATGTTGCTCCGCAACGGCCTCAGCGGGCTCGCCCTGGTCGTCATCGTCCTGTTCATATTCCTGAGCGCACGGGTGGCCTTCTGGGTCACGGTGGGGATCCCGGTCTCGCTGCTCGCCACCATCGGCGTCATGATGCTCGCTGGCCAGTCCATCAACATGGTGAGTCTGTTCGGGCTCATCATGGCGGTCGGCATCATTGTGGACGATGCGATCGTGGTGGGCGAACACGCGGTGACCCAACGCGCGGCCGGCGCCGGCGCTGTGGGCGCGGCCGAGCGTGGCGCGCGCCGAATGCTGGCGCCGGTGATGGCGGCAACGCTGACCACCGTGGCCGCTTTCCTGCCGCTCTTCATGGTGTCGGACCTGATCGGCCAGATCATCCGGGCGATTCCGCTGGTGGTCGTCTGCGTCCTCATCGCGAGTCTGGTCGAGTGCTTCCTGATCCTGCCCGGTCATCTGCGCGTGGCGCTGAAGAGCGATCCGCGGGGCGAGAACCGGTTCGCGCGCTGGTTCAACCCGCGCTTCGATGCCTTCCGGGACGGGCTGTTCGCCCGCATCGTGCGCGGCTGCGTCACCTGGCGCTACCTCACCATGAGCCTCGCGATCGGGCTCCTCTTGGTGTTCGTGGGCCTGATCGCGGGCGGGCGCATCTCCTTCGTGTTCTTCCCCTCGCCGGAATCGGATTCGGTGCTCGCCAATGTCACCTTCGTCGAAGGCACCAAGCGCGAGAGCACCGTCGCCATGGTTCGCGAGCTGGAGCGCGCGCTCAACGAGGCCGAGGCGGAGCTGACCGGCGGCGCCGGCGGCCTCGTGGCCATGAGCCTCGGCCAGATCGGCAAGCCCGCAGGCCGCCCCAACGAGTTCTTCCTCGGCACAGGCGACCATGTCGGCGGCATGCGGGTGGAGCTGAGGCCTGCCGATCAGCGCGCCGTTCGCACCCAGACGCTGATCGAGGCGTGGCGCGGCCGGGTGCGGCCGCTGCCCGGTCTCGAAACCATCACGATCCTCGAGCGCCAGGCGGGGCCGCCCGGCCGCGAGATCGACATCAGGGTGGCGGGCGACGACGTGCGTGCGCTCAAGGCGGCGGCTGGCGAGGTCCGCACGCTGCTCGGCCGTTTCCCAGGCGTGAGCGACATCGAGGACGACACGCCCTACGGCAAGCGGGAGACGATCCTCACGGTGAGCCCGCGCGGCCGCGCCCTGGGCTTCACGACCGAGAGCGCAGCCGGCCAGGTGCGCGCCGCCTTCGAGGGGGTCATCGCCAAGCGATTCGCGCGGGGCGACGAGGAAGTCGCCATCCGTGTGCGCCTGCCGCACGACGCGCTCACCGAAGCGGACCTCCGCCGCGGTTATGTGCGAAGCTCAGCAGGCGTCGAGGTGCCGCTCGCCGAAGTGGTCGACTTCGACGAGAAGGCCGGATTCGCGCGCATCCGCCGCGAGGGCGGCCAGCGAATGGTCGCGATCACGGCAGAGATCGACGAATCTATTACCACCACGGACGAGGTTCTCGACGCACTCGATATCGAGGGACTCCCGGAGGTCGCCGAGCAACACGGCGTCGGTATCCTGTTGCGCGGCAAGGCAGAGGAGCAGGCGAGGACGCTCGGCGACATGCGGACCGGCGCCACGGTCGGCCTGATTGCGATCTATCTGATCCTGGCCTGGGTCTTCGCCAGCTACTGGCGGCCCATCGCCGTCATGGCCGTGATCCCCTTCGGCGCGGTCGGCGCCGTCGCCGGGCATTTCGTCCTGGGATTCGATCTCACGGTTCTCAGCATGGTCGCCCTCCTCGGGCTCTCCGGCATCGTGGTCAACGATTCGATCATTCTGGTGCGGGCGATCCAGGATCGGCTTTCGGCCGGCGAGCCGCTGCAGGATGCCATCGTCGGCGGCGCGCGGGATCGCCTGCGCGCCGTCATCCTGACCTCGGTCACCACGATCTTCGGGCTCACGCCGCTGCTCTTCGAGACCAGCCTTCAGGCGCAGTTCCTGAAGCCGATGGCGGTCACCATCGTCTTCGGCCTCATCGGCGTGACGCCGATCGTGCTGATCCTGGTGCCGTGCCTGATCGCCATCCAGAGCGACATCGCCAGATTCTTCGGCCGTGCGCCGGAGGCGGGCGAGCGCTCCGTGGACGACGACCGCGTGCCCCGCCTGCAGCCCAGCCAAGGCGACGGTTGATCGCCGCCTGAATGGCGACTACACAGCGCTCACCCTCTGCCGTCCCGTCGCCGGGGCGGGGCGGCCGGAGCGAGGAGGCGCGGGCGTGAACGGTATCCTCAAGGGCTTGCGCGTGGTCGAGGGCTCGGCCTTCGTGGCCGCCCCGCTCGGCGGCATGACTCTCGCCCAGATGGGCGCGGACGTGATCCGCTTCGACCCCCTCGGCGGCGGCCTCGACTATCGCCGCTGGCCGGTCACGCCCGAGAACGAGAGCATCTACTGGGCCGGCATGAACAAGGGCAAGCGCTCCTTCGCCGTCAATCTGCGCGAAGCGGAGGGGCGCGAGCTGGTGGCAGCCCTCATCACGGCGCCGGGGCCCGAGGCCGGCATCTTCCTCACCAACCTCCAGGTAGGGGATTGGCTATCCTACGACACGCTGCGCGCGCGGCGGGCCGACCTCATCATGCTCCGCATCGTCGGCAACCCGGACGGCACGGTCGCGGTCGACTACACGGTGAACGCGCGCATGGGCTGGCCCTTCGTCACCGGGCCGGCGGACCTGGACGAGCCGGTGAACAACGTCCTGCCCGGCTGGGATCTGACCTGCGGGCTCACCGCCGCCATCGGCCTGCTCGCGGCCGAGCGTCACCGAAGCCGCACTGGCGAGGGGCAGGAGGTCCGGCTCAGCCTCGCCGACGTCGCCTATCACATCACCGGCTCGCTCGGCTACATCGGCGACGTCGAGATCAACGGCGCCGAGCGGCCGCGCATCGGCAACGACATGTACGGCACCTTCGGCGGCGACTTCGCGACCCGGGACGGCCGCCGGGTCATGCTGGTGGTGGTGACGCCGCGGCACGTCAAGGCGCTGGGCCAAGCCACCGGGCTCGCGGACACGTTCAGGGCGATCGAAGCCGAACACGGCGTCAATCTCGCCGACGAGGCCGACCGCTGGGAGGTCCGGGACCGGCTCCGCGCCGCGCTGGCGCCCTGGTTCGCGGCCCACAGCCTGGAGGAGGTCGGTGCCCGCCTTACCGAGGCGGGCGTGCTCTGGGGTCCGTTCAGGACTCACACGCAGATGGTCGAAGAAGACCCCTTCTGCTCGACCGCGAACCCCCTGTTCCAGCGGATCGATCAGCCGGGGATCGGGCCGGTGCTGACGCCGGGCTCGCCGCTGGACTTCGCCTCCGCCCCACGCGAGACCGTCAAGCCGGGGCCGCGGCTCGGCCAGCACACCGACGAGATTCTCTCGGAGGTCCTGGGCCTCAGCGACGGCGCAATTGGTGCGCTGCACGACCGCGGCATCGTCGCCGCGCCCGCCTGACGCAAGCTCAGGCGCCCTCGACCAGCACCGCCTCGCTGCCCGACTGCCCGGCGTCCGCGGCATCGCGCCAGGCCGCCGCGGCCGCGCGGTCGTCGAATTCGAGCACCGAGAGCCGCGCGCCGCTCCACGCACCTTCCTTGACCTCGGGCACGCGTGCCGAGACGAGCGTGCGCCCGCCCGTGGAGAGAGCGAGACCGGAGCCATCGCTCCCGTGGCGCACGATGGCGTAGACGCAGCCCTCGCCCTTCGCCGCGCCGTCTCCCGCCACCATGACCAAGCTGCCGGTCGACGCGCTCTGGCGGATCGCCCGCGCCTCCACGTAGGCCGGAGAATCGTACCAGGCCGCGGCGCGCGCCAGGCTGTCGAACTCCAGCAGCACCAGCCGACCCGGCGTCCAGCCGCCGGCGATCACCTCGTGCTCGCCGCCGCGCACGAGAAAGCGCCCGTCGAACGCCGCGATCGAGCCCGGCGTCAGCGCCCGGTAGTCGGCGTAAGTCTCCGGATCGGTCACGGTCACGTCGGCGACCACGTATCCTGGCATGATGGCGGCCCTCAGAAGGGTTCGGGGTCTGCGAAGCGGCGGAGGACGTTGGTGGTGAGCTTCGCGATGTTGTTGTCGTAGCCGTTCCACGGCAGGCTCGCGGGGTAGCAGATCGAGCCCACCGAGAAGACTGCGCCGCCGTTCGGCGTCTCGTAGAAGACCATGTCGGCCTTGACCTTCTCGTGCTCGGTGCCGCCGAGGCCGGAGTGGTTGACCAGCACCTCCTCGTTCACCACGAGATAGAGGTCGGTGTGGTTCTCAGAGCGCGCGAGGACGAGCGCGTGCGGGGGCGTGCCAAGCCGCGGGTCCGTGGCGTCCAGCTCGTTGCCGGCTGCGCCCTCGCCGTGATAGCCGAAGTCGCCGATCAGCTCGTCCTCGCCGATCCCCTCGAAGATGAAGCCGGCGCGGGGATCGAAGCTGCCGGGCATGCGCCGGTAGTAGGAGGACTTGTCGAACCCTTCGGCGACGAAGCCGACGCCGGCGAGCCGCTGGGGCGCGAAGTCCCCTTGGTGGCGCCAGATCCCGCCGTACTCGCCGGTGAAGCTGTGATAGTACTCGCCGGGGTCCGCCTCCCAGGTGCGGATCGCGGCCTCGCAGCGACGCACCTCGATCACGCCCGGCACCTCTTTGTGCATGGCGACGCGCCAGTAGAAGCCGTTGCCGCCCAGATACATCAGCCGGCCGCCCTGCTGGGTGAAGCCGTGGACCGCATCGCGCATGGCCTTGGAGTAGTACTCCGGGTGGCCGCCGGTGATCAGCACATGATAGGGCTTGAGCAGGTCGATGCCCTCGCGGTGCACGTCCTCGTCGGTGATGACGTCGTGCTCGAAGCCGAAGTGCGTGAGCCAGTCCTCCACGTACATGTCGAGGATGAACTCGCGCGCGTTGGTCGCGTCCTCGCCGAAGCAGGCCCAGGGCGTCTCCGCCTTGGGCCGCATGTTGAGAATCGGCCGCAGCCGCGACGAGTAGCAGACGCCGCTCCCGTCGGAATGGGTGTCGTAGAGCGAGGCGCCGTACTCGCGATGCTCGTTGAGGAAGAGCTGCTGCGCGTTGAGCGTGGGCAACTGACCGGTGAGCAGCTCGCCGAGCGTGCCGTCGAACGCCAGGTGCTCGTTGGCATAGGCCATGTACTCGACCGTCGGCAGCAGGAAGGCGATGC
>JAPPMY010000123.1 GCA_028818855.1 Rhodospirillales bacterium | reverse complement strand
ACTTGTCGTCCCTGTTGCTGGTCTGGTAGTCGGCGACCGCGGTGACCGCGCCATGCAAGGTCACGCCGTCCGGGACGAGGGTGCCGTCCCGTCTGAACTCCAGGATCAGACGCTGCTTGCGGTTGATGTTGGAGCTTGGGTCGAGAAGTTCATAGCCCATTCGCGAGTTGATGCGCACGAACCGCGTGGCGGTTCGATCCCCAGGGGGAGGAACAACGGAATCGACTTCCGCACGTTCGGATACTCTCTCGGCCTTGAGAGCCTCCACTTCCTGTCTGAGCTGCCGGTTCTCCTCCTCAAGCCTGTCGAGACGTTCGATCAGGCTGTCGAGCACATCGGCGTGAGCGGGGGTCACAATCAAAAGAGTTGCCGCAACGGCAAGGCCCGGGGCAATGGCCAGAAACTTGGCGTGGCGAACGCCCGTCGCGTGCCCGGAGCTCGCCACCTGTTGAATTAGCCAAGCACATACCCGACTCATGCTCGGATCGGCCTCCCGCCACCAGTGAGATACGCTTTCAGCACGAGCCGAGCAGGGGATTCGATCCGCAAGAGTCAACGATTTCGCGGCGAGATACTTCGCAGCCCCGGCCGCGCTGGTGGAAGTCTACCAGCGGCCGCTTGAAACGCCAAGGAGCAGCCCAGCTACCCAGCTACCCGGCCCAGCCGGTCCGAGCATGCCGTGGAAACCGAGAAACCGTGGTCTCGGCGAGCCGGTTGGTCTGCTTCTCACATTGAAGCGGCGCGAGCACCGCGGATAGAGTCGGTCCCCGCATTGGTCATGTCCGACAGTCTGCAGCCGTCGTAAGAGCAAGGGGTCGGCACGGCCCGTGACGACACTGCGGCCATGGGAGGAAGCAGGACCATGGGGATTGTGATCGACGTCGTGCTGCCGATCGCGCTGGCATTCATCATGCTCGTGCTCGGACTTGGGCTGACGGTGGGCGAATTCGCCCGGGTCGCGAAGCGGCCGCGCGACTTCCTCGTCGGCGCAGGCACCCAGATCGTTCTTCTTCCCGTGGTTGCCTTCATCCTGGTCGGCATCTGGCCGCTTCCGCCCGAGATCGCCCTCGGCGTCGTGGTCATCGCTGCGGCACCCGGCGGAGTGACCTCCAATCTGCTGACAGCGTTCGGGCGCGGCGACGTGGCGCTGTCCATCTCCCTGACCGCCGTGACCAGCTTGCTCAGCGTGGTCACGGTCCCGTTCATCGTCGTGTTCGCCCACGGCCAACTTGTGGGCGGCGACGCTGGCGACGTCTCCGTGGCCGAGACTGCGCTTGGAATCTTTCTCATCGTCACCCTGCCCGCGCTGATCGGCCTCGCGATTCGACGATGGGCCGGGAGCTTCGCTGTCCGCGTGCAGCCCGCCGCGCGCCGGGCCTCGGCAGGGCTCTTCGTGCTCATCGTCGCCGCCGCCATCTACCAGGAGCGCGAGAACGCGCTTGATTACATGGGACAGGCGGGGCCCGTGACGGCCGTGCTGAACGTGACGATGATGAGCCTCGGCTACCTGCTGGGACGGTTCCTGGCGAGCGGTCCGCCGCAGCGCATCTCCATCGCCATCGAGTGCGGGCTGCAGAACGGCACTCTGGCGATTGCCGTGGCGACGCTGCTGTTCGGCGGGGGCCTCGTCGCCGTGCCTGCGGCCACTTACAGTCTGATCATGTTCGGGTCAGCGCTGATTTTCATCGCGGCGCTCAGGCGCGCGTCCGCCCGGCCGGCGCCGATCGAGCGGAAGCAAGAACCATGAGAGCACGCACCATCGCATACTACGCAGAGATCACTGCACTCTTCGCCTGCGGCTCGGCAGGCGATGCCTTTGCCGATGCTCATGGGCTCTGGCTGACCTGAAGCGGCAAGTCTCATGTCGAGCTCGGCCCCTGCAAGCGCAACGAGAATCGGCTGTGCAGCAAGATCGTCTGGCTCCGCAAGCCTCGGAAAGACGTCAAGAACGATGACGAATCGCTGCGCGACCTCGACCTCGTGGACATCGACGTAGTCTGGGCTCTGAAACACGAGGACGGAGGAGTGTGGGACGACCGAGAAATCTACAACCCTGAGGATGGGGAGACTTACGACTCCGAGATGGAAGTGATCGATGCCGACACGGTCAAGGTGAGCGGCTGTGTATGGTTCATTTGCAAGACGCAGACCTGGAAACGGCTGGAGCCGGAGGGACGGTGATGGCTACGCCTCGGCGATCTGCGGCAGCCTGTACCCGATGTGCAGTGAGGCGAGCGCCCAGCCGCCACGCCGGCCGGCCGGTGCATGTCGAACCCACTCACCTGATGAGTGCAACCAACAGGCGATCTCGCGGATCGTCGTCGACCAAAAGATTGCCCGGTTCCCGACGTCGGGTTAACGGATGCATGGGTCTCGGGGCTCGCCCCGCGCGATTACCGTGTGGAGACTCGGCGGCGGGGACTCTCGTTTCTCCGAAGTGCTCCGGTGGGTCTCGGCCTTACAAGCGGCACCATCGGCAACGGCGATATCGACGAGTCGCGCGGCCGACACTTGCCGCTCAGCCGCCGGATGGGCAGTTCGGCATCGGCTCTCGGGCGTTCCTGAGCGGGTCGTGGTCATCTTGCGGGCGTCCACCGCGGGAGAGCCGGTCGCCTTCAACGCGTCTCCGGTCCGGCGCGCGGTGCTGCCCAAAACTGGCTGAAATCCTGGCAGATCGGGCGAGCGCCTTTCACCTTGGACGCATTGGCAGATTGCGCGCACTATCCTGTGCGCCAGTTGCTTCTACAAGTCGTATTTTGCCCGCGCCGGCTCGGGCACGGGACTCCGGGAAAGCGCCGCAAGGACCATTGGACGAGGTCGAGCGCGAGTTCAGGCAGCTCCGCGACGCGCTCGACAAGACGGGGTCGCAGGCATTGGAAAGGTGTTCGCTCTCGCCCTGTTGGCGCCCACCGCGCAGGTCCATAACGGCCCGAGCCACTCTTGCTTCCAGGCGCTCGCGAGGCACTGCGTCGAGCAGCACTCTCTCCAGCACGAGCACGAACTGTTTATGTGTGTCAGGGAGCAAGGCTACCATTGCTCGCGACGGCACACGTCCGACCTCCATGATCAAAGCCGCGTCGGTCCAGAAGAGGGAACGGCCTGGGCGACGGCGGGAGAGCCGAAGGAGCGGGATCCTGCCCCTCTGTACTGGCAGCATGGAAGCTAAGGCGAACGGTGCATCCTGGTACAAGGACGCGGGATGCTTGACGGAAGAATGACGGCGCCTCGGGAGCCCGCGGAGCGGACTGTGGCCGATTCCGCGCCGCAAGCAGCCCCGCAAATGCCGAAGCTGCCTGATATTTCCGGCAGCTACGACCGCTATATCGCCTCGGGGCTCTACGACCGGCGCTACCCGCACCCCAACCGGCGCACTCTGGGGAAGATGAAGCGGTGCCTGCCCGCCGGGGGCCGCTTTCTCGATGTCGGCGCCGGCACCGGGCGCTACACCTTGCCGCTTCTGCAAGTGAAAGGGACGCGCGCCGTGGCACACGACATATGTCCCGTCGCCCGCAAGACGCTGGCGGAGCGACTCGGCAAGTTCGTGGGCGACGAACGGCTTGTCATTCGGGGAGACGATATGGACGCTCTGGCAGCCGATCATCCCCGGGCGTTCGACCTCGGGCTCCTGGCATTCGGGGTGCTCGCGCACATCGCCAGGCGAAAGGAGCGGCTGCACCTCCTGCGGGCGATCCGCTCGATGCTGAAGGCGGACGGAACCCTGATCCTCAGCGTGCCGAACGCCCGGCGTCGCTTTCGCGCAGAGCAGCGCACCTCGGCCCCGCTGGTACACGCGGGCACGCTCGAGCCCGGCGACATCCTCTACAAGCGCGGCCAGGACAACGGAGAGATCCGGCTCTTCTACCATCTCTACACGCTCCCGGAGGTGCGCGGCGATCTCGCAGAAGCCGGCTTCCGGGTCACGAGCGTCCGGGCCGAGAGCCTGCTGTCCGAGAGGGCCGTGGTCAGAGATCCGCTGGTCGGATGGCTGGACGCCGCGGCCTGCCGCGTCGCCCTGGCGTCAATGGGCTACGACTTGCTGGCCATCGCCAGGCCATAAGCTCTGTTTATCGACAATCTAAGAAATCGGTATTGGCGTTCATCGCAATGGCAACGCTTAAATTGCTGGCGGACATGGCCGCACCGGGGCGGGTACGGATCCCTCCCTGTCCGTCGCTCCCGCCCCTTCGCCGCCGGCACCGCCTCCTGCCGGTGCCGGCGGTCAGCCTATCTCTGCTTTGGCAGTTGGCTCGTCAACTCACCGTGCGTTCGGCGACATAGGTCTGACGGGCCGGCGCGCATTCGGCGCAACCGAGGACACGACCGGTCTTCGGCCTTCCTGCGCCTGGCTGGGCTGCAACTCTGAGCGGACCTGGCTTTCCAAGACCGTGACGTCGTATTCGGCTTGAATCTCCAAGAGCCGTATTCCGGCTTTCCTGACCGCTTCCCGCTTCACGGCATCGCGCATGAATGCCCTGTTCTGGTAGTGGCCATGCCCCTGATACTCCACTGCGAGCGCTGGCATTCCCGTACGGTCGATGACCAAGAAGTCCAGACGCTTGCTGTTTATCGAGCGAAACGCGAGCTCGCGCAGTTCGTCGGATGCCGATTCGGAGTGTGGAGCGATTACCTCTCCCAAACTTGTCTGAGCCATGACGCGATACCCATGGCCCATCTCGCCGGTCACCTTCTCAAGAAGCCGGAGAATCCCGAATTCCGACTTGTTGAGCAGCCGACGCGCCTCGAAATCGACTCCGGATATGAACTCCATTTGAGCTTTTGGATCACCGAGGCGCGATGCATCGAATGTGGAAGCTTCTGCCTGCCATCGTTCGTCGCTTCTCCGACGTCTTTCAAAGGAGCGAATTTGACCTCCGCGATACTTCTGATTTCGGCGAGACCGGCGCCCGAAAACGACTTCTCGCAGAATCGCCAGAGCGACAACCAGCGCAATCAGCCACCACCAGGTAGAGAACAACTCGCCAATCGTCCCGAGCAGCGATTCCTCCAAACCGACCCTGTTCAACTGCGTCTTCCTCCGGTTCCAAAGTGTGCGGGTGCCTCGTGGTTATTCTACCCAGTGGCTCACGTGTCTGCGAGGCGCGGCGACAGCGCGCTGTCCCCAGATCCGATGGTTGCACCGTTTCAACCGTAGTCTGCTGGGCCGTCGCTGTCGCCAGAACGATTCGGGTGGTGTTGAGCGCCCGGCGTCCCCAAAGTTCGACCATGGCAATGGAGCCGATCATCGGCAGGCAGGACGGCGTGCTTTGGATTCGCGTGAGCTGCCGCTTCGCTGGCGGCGACGCCATGAAGTTCGTGGAGACGACCGCGGCCACGATCGACAAGCTCGACCGGGCGGTGGTCCTGGGCCGCGGGCGCATGCCCTGATGTCGGCAACCGGACGGCATTCGAGCCATGTTCATGACCACGAAGCGTCTTATGCAGCTGTACACCGCTTTCCTGCTGTGCGCGCCGTCCAACGCCTTGAGGGCGGCGTTGTGCGTCTGCGGCATTGGCAGGATCGTCCCGATCCATCGAAACTCGGTCCAGGCGCTGGTGTATCTCAAACGCTGATGCGACCGGGCCTGTGTCCCCCTACTCGCCGGTGATCAGCACGCGCCTTAGCGCGGGAGTCGGCGTCATCAAGTCCTCAAGCGTATGCCGATCCAGGACCTCGAAGAACGCCTGCAGGGCCAACTCCAGCACACGCGTCAGCTCACAGTAACCTGCGATCGGACAGCTGCACCTCTCTCTGTTCCCGAAGCACTCGGCCAACTCGAAGTCGGGCTCGAACTCGCGGTAAACGGCACCGAGGTTGATCATGCTCGCCGGTCCGGCCAGTTCCAGCCCGCCACCTTCGCCTCTGATCGTCGTGACAAAGCCGCTTCGGCCCAAATGATGGATCACTTTCGTGAGGTGACTCTCGGAGATGCCGTAGGCCTCGGCGATCTCTCGGGTGGTACAGCGCCGGTGGCCGCTGAGCGCCAGATACATGAGAACCCGCAACGCGTAGTCGCTGTATCGCGTCAGCTGCATGCGCCCGACCTCACCGCCGCAGTGGCGAAGTCAGCGGAGCGACGGCGAGGGACGTTTCGCGTGCTCCGCCGCCGTGCCGCCGCGTCCTCGATCGGCGTCTCAATGGGCGCCCGGATGTCGCTCAGGAGCCCGCCGATGCCCTTGCGGTCGATGACCGAGCCGAACTCGACCCGATGCGTGTGCAGCATGCTGATGCCCTCGACATGGAGGTCGATGACCCTGGGCGTCCCGTTCTCCCAGCGGACCCGGAAATCGAGCCCGACGGGTTCGGCACCGGATGATCGGATAACTTGCGCGCGCACGACGGCGCCGCCGCTCTCGTCGGCGATGGCCGAGCGCACCGTGAACCGCTCGCCACCGTAGGAATAGGAATCGAAGCGCAGCGTGTAAATACGTGCGAGGAAGTCGAGAAGGATCGATGTAAACGCCGCACGCTGCTCCTTCGTCGCCGCTTTCCAATGGCGCCCGAGCACGAAACGGGCGACGAGTGGAACGTCGAAGCCTCTGGCCATCACGTCGCGGAACGCGGCCTCGCGCTCCGCGAAGGTGCCCTTGGCCTTGTCGCCCAGGACGGCCATGACGTCCTCACCGAGACCCCAAACACATTCTATCGCGGGACCGTCGGACGCGGCCACCCGCTGGACAGCGATCCCGGCTGCAAAATGCAGTGGCGAAGCCTGAGGCCAGGAAGGTGCGCCGGCACAGGCGGTAGATCCCATTGGGGTCTGAAACTCTCGACATCACCACCTCCCAATGTTCTTGATCGCTCTCACCGAGGAGAGGCGGAGGCGCAAGACAGCGTTCCGCCGGACAGCGCGGCGGTCGGTGTTGCGCACATCCCCTCGGAAAGCGCGACGCTGGAGCAGAGAACGGACATTGCTATTGATCAGTCGAGCTTGAGCCGCCCTTGCACCGGCGTCCCGCGCGCCGTCACCGGCTCCACGCTGCGCACGGGCCCGAAGCGAGCGCGAATGGCCTCGTCCAGGTTGTCCGGCCCAGCGTCGGCCTCGACCGCCCGGCGCAGTATGACCCGCACTTCCTCCTCCATGGAGCGGCCGTGCGCGACCGCCCGCAGCCTCAACCTCGTCTCCACCTTGTCGTCGAGATTGTGGATCGTGATGCTCGCCATCGACCTGCCTCAGTGAATCTCGAAGGGACCCTATGTGGCGACTCGAGCGCAATCAAGGTCGTGAACCACGTGAACGACGGTGAACCGATCCGGCGCGACAGCAGCCAGACGCCGACCCGCTCGCCGCCGCCACAGTGTCGATGGCGTCCGTCACCGCGAGCGATGACGATCGTGCCGGGCAGGCAGGCACGGCGTCGACTCCATGGGCCTCGTCCGTTGAAGAGGTGTCGCGCCGGGTGCGAGCGCATCGCCATCGCCCGAGCCTTGCCCCCGAACCACAGCAGCGCATGGGTCAAGAACCATCCCTGCCGCCAGTAGCGAGAGCCCAGTGCCGTTGTCGGCGGTAGCGGCAACGATGGTGCCGGTGGCCTCGGTACTCGTCCGCGCATACCACGCTCACTCGATCGGCGCGGCGATGCTCGCTGAAGTCGCGGAGAACCTCTTGGTGCGCGGTACTGTCGTACTGCGCCTGGTCATGAGCAGCACATAGTTGATGCACAATACTGCGTGTGCGGCGGCGACCATGGCGTGCTTGTAGCCGCGCGGCGCGGCGAGAACGTGATGGTCTGGTTCGAACTCGCGCCCCATGGTTCGGACCGCGCAATGTGCGTACTCGACGAGGGTGGCGCGCTGAGTCTTGTAGCCCCTTCGGGTGAGGCGTTTCCAGTGCTTGCCGCCGGTCTAATGTTCCCGGGGTACGTCCCGGCACAGGCAGCAAAGTTCTCTTTGGCTTGCATTGTTGTGGGGCGAGTGCGGCCACTTGTACCATTTCGGCGACTCGAATCGATCTCGGAAGGTAGGGTTCATGAGGCACTCGGTGCTGGTGTCGTCTCTGGTGCTGGTATTGGCGGGCTGCATCCATGGGCAAGATGGCTCCCGGCTCCCCTCGACTTCCCCCAGTCCCCCCGACTCCGCGTCCGAAGAACAGCGTCGACGCGAATATGCCGCGCACCCCGAGTTCCGCAATCAGTACGGGTTGAGCCAGGTCAAGGCACACTATGCCTACGCACGCGGCGCGACCGGCGAAGGGGTCACGCTCGGTATTGTTGACAGCGGGGTAGACCCGAGTCATCCCAAGTTCGAAGGGAAGCTCGAAATCAGCAACGTCGAGGGCTACGAGCCCGACTTCAGCACTTGCGACAATCCGGCTTT
>JAPPMY010000221.1 GCA_028818855.1 Rhodospirillales bacterium | reverse complement strand
CGGACGGCGGCGGCGTGCTGGTGATCGATTCGATCGAGATCGACGAGGCGCAGTACCCGATCCTGATGGAGGAGCGCCGCATCGCCCGCGACACCATGGGCGCAGGGCGCTGGAACGGCGCGCCGGCGACGCAGGGCGCCTACCGCTCGCTCGCGGGGCCCGTCTCGGTCTTCTACTGCAGCGACGGCGATCTCAACCCGGCGCAGGGCGTGCTCGGCGGCGGCGCGGGCGCGCCCTCGCTCAACCGCAAGCGCGAGGCGGGGGGCGCCCTCCGCACCTTGCCCTCGTTCCACGAGGAGCGTCTCGCGCCCGGCGAGGCGATCCACTACCGCACCGTGGCTGGCGGCGGCTACGGCGACCCCCGCGCGAGGGACCCGGCGGCGGTCGCCGAAGACGTGGCGCGCGGCTGGCTCAGCGCAGAACGCGCGCTCGGCGTCTACAGAGTGGCGCTGGTGCGCGCCGCCAACGGCATCGATGTGCGCGTGGACGAGGAGAGGACCCGCCTGCTCCGCGCCTGGAGCGGGGTATAGCGCGGCGCGCTTGCCTGGCGCCAGCAACGCCGCCACCATTGCCGCCCGGCGGGAGGAGGAGAGAGCGATGAGCACAGGAACCGCAGCGGTCAGGACCATCGAGCTTGTGCCGAGCGAGGCCGAGCTTCGGGTGCAGCTCGCCGCCGCCTACCGGCTGGTCGAGCACTTCGGCTGGAACGAGTCGATCTACGGCCACCTCACCGTGCGCGTGCCGGGGCCGGAGCGGCACTTCCTCATCAACCCCTACGGGCTGCGCTACGGCGAGGTGACGGCGTCGAACCTGGTCAAGATCACGCTTGAGGGCGAGATCGTGGGCGAGAGCGAGTGGTCGGTGAACGCAGCCGGCTACGCCATCCACGGCGCGATCCACAAGGCGGCGCCGGACGCGCACTGCGTCATGCACACGCACTCGCCGGCGGGCATGGCGGTGGCGGCGCTGGAATGCGGGCTGCTCCCCATCAGCCTGGACGCGACGCTCTTCCACGGCACCGTGGGCTATCACGCGTACGAAGGCGCGATCGTGAGCGAGGACGAGAAGGAGCGGCTGGTGCGGGACCTCGGGCGGAACCGCGCGCTCATCCTCCGCAACCACGGACTGGTGACCGTGGGCCGCACCATCGCGGAGGCCTTCCTTTACCTCCACCGGCTGGAGACCGCCTGCAAGACGCAGGTGGACGCCCTCGCCATGAACAGCGCGCTGTCTTATGTGCCCGACGAGATCAGCGCGCAATCCGCCCGCCAGATCGACGACTTCTCCACCCACGTGAGCGACATAGGCGCCCTGGAGTTCCAAGCCTACATGCGGATGCTGGATCAGATGGGGGCGGGGTACAGGGAGTAGGGATATCTCGGGCAGCGCCTTGGCGATTAGAGCATCAGTGCAGAACGATCGCCAGCATTGCAGCGACTTGGAGCATCGGTCATTTGGGTACGTGTTCTCCCTGAACATGCCCGTTTTTGGTCGGCCAAGCGATTCCATTATATGCTACGTTCAGTTGTATTGCTGACGGCAGTAAGCACCTTAGATCAACGGTAGATATGTCTCTATATAGCTGGTCAACAAACTGCTTTTCGAGACACGGAAACTTTAGTGTCAGCGGTTCAACTCTGTCAATATGCTGGCAGCTACAATCTTTCAGGTAATGGTTACAATGGATACACTTTGTATATTCCCGAATTGCTTTGAGAGAACCTTCGTTGGGTGTGTAGAGAAGGTAGTTTCTAAAGGGTTGAATTTGTGCATGTGCAAACCCGTTGCGGTAAATCACCACTCGCTCTACAGCTTCGTGTATGTGTCTCTCATTTTTCCACTGCGGCCATTGGCAAAAGAAACGATTTTTGATTTGACTAAAGCTTAGTCGTCCTAATTCTAGTCTCCTTCGCGCAAAGTCACTCGGATGACTCTCTTTTCCGT
The DNA here is from genome assembly GCA_028818855.1 of Rhodospirillales bacterium. Lineage (GTDB taxonomy): Bacteria > Pseudomonadota > Alphaproteobacteria > UBA828 > UBA828 > WTGU01. The sequence continues at coordinate 6,430 of JAPPMY010000221.1, read as the reverse complement.
ATGCCGAATTGTATTTCTCCCGCATTTGCTCGCCACCTTCCTGCAACACTAACAAATCACGCATCGTGCTTTCCACCCAACCCAAAAACATGAAACACTCGCCTGCCGACTGCAAGTGATTGTCTGGCTGCACTTGTTTGGAGCGCATTACGACATTCCTCCTTTCTTCCCTTGACCCTGAACCCAGCCTATGTCTCACACATGTCAAGCAATCACTGACATTTGAAGATACGGTCTTGATAGCGTGATCTGGTGTTTAGATTGCAATAGCCTGTTAACTTGCCCATGTCGTCGTTCTGTTCCAAGAAGGAAGCAGGAGCCCTAGGGAACCATAGCGAAGGTCGAACAGTCTCGTTCGAGCATGACCTGCTCGATGATGTCACCCCGACGGGGAACTCGATCTGTCTGAGAGGTAGACGGCGGATCCGCGTTGCGAAGTGCCGGAAATCACGCTACCGCCCCAAGGCCGTTCTTCGCTACCAGGGTCAGGAGCTTGAGGGATGCGCCGCGGGGGCGTTTTTCGCCGCGCTCCCACTGGCTCACCAGGCCGGCGGTCACGTTCAGGTGGCGGGCGAATACCGCTTGGCTCGCGTTCTCGCGCAGGCGGAGCGCCCGGATTCTCTCGGGCGGCATGTCCTCGACGGGCGTCAGGCACATCTCGTCGAAGGCTCGCATGGTGCGCTTCGCCATGACACCCGCGTCGGCGAGACCCTGGGCGGTCTCGTGCACCGCGGCGAGCGCTTCGCTCTTGTACTGCTTGGGCATCGGATACCTCCGAACGTCTGTGTTGATATAGCACCGAGTGCGAGAGATGCCAGTCGGCGGTAGGGTTGCGCCGTTTGGGGCTAACGGCGCGCGATGTCAGTTCCTTGCGCGCGAGACCTTTCGGGCTTGCGCGACTCGGGCGCGAGCGACCCGCACCATGGTGCGGTGGAGAGCGCAGGCGGGCGCGCGGCAGACTCGCGCGATGACGTGCCGAATCGAATGGGAGGCGAAGCAGGAAGTGAGCCGCCGGTCTCTGCCGACCGCGGGGGTCACGAGCCGCGCCCCTGCCGGCAGCGCTGTCCGGAACGGCAGTCGCCCGTGAGCCAGTTCGGGCCATTTTGGGCCACGTTGGACCATTACGATGGACCACTATGTGCCATTATGTGCCATTATGGACCACTATAGGCCGCCATGGACCGGCATAGGCCGCCAAGAGTGTCGTTCGTGGCTTAGGGGCGCGACGGGCCCGCGTGACTCTCTATGTCACGCTCGCGACCCTTCGGGCGCGGGTGACTCTTTATGTTGCGCTCGCGACCCTGCGGGCGCGTGATTCTTTGTGTCGCGCTCGCGACCCTTCGGGCGCGTGATTCTTTGTGTCGCGCTCGCGACCCTTCGGGCGCGTGACTCTTTATGTCGCGCTCGCGACCCTTCGGGCGCGAGCGACTCCTTGCCGGCCGAAGGCGGGGGCGTATAGTCTGGCCGCGGCCGGAAGGGGGCTCGAGAGCACGGAGAGCGCGGCTTGCGCTACATCAGCACGCGGCAGACGTCAGGGCGCGCGGTCTCGTTCGAACGCGCCCTGCTCCAGGGCCCCGCGCCGGACGGCGGACTCTACCTGCCGGAGCGCTGGCCGGCGCTCGACGCCGCCGCGCTCGAAGCCCTGCGCGGCCGCCCTTACGCCGAGGTGGCCGCCGCCGTCGCGGCGCTCTTCACCGGCCGGGCTTTCTCGCAGGGCCAGCTTGCCCGCATCGCGGCGGAGAGCTACGCCGGCTTCGACCATCCCGCCACCGCGCCGCTGATCCAGCTGGGTCCCGACCGGTGGCTGCTGGAACTCTTCCACGGGCCCACATTGGCCTTCAAGGACTTCGCGCTGCAGATGGTGGCGCGGATGCTGGACGCGGTGTTGGCAAGGCGCGGGCGGACGGCGACGATCCTCGCCGCGACCTCGGGCGATACGGGGGCTGCGGCGATCGAGGCGTTCCGCGGGCGCGAGGCGGTCTCCATCGTCGTGCTGCACCCGGCGGGCCGGGTCTCCGAGATGCAGCGCCGCCAGATGACGTGCGCGCCCGAGCCCAACGTCCACAACGTCGCCATCGCTGGCACCTTCGACGACTGCCAGGCGCTGGTGAAGGCGCTCTTCGCGGACGCCGCACTCCGCGACGAGGTCGGGCTCGCGGCCGTCAACTCCATCAACTGGGCGCGCGTCGCGGCGCAGACGGCCTACTACGTCTATGCGGCGCTGGCGTTGGGCGCGCCGGGCCGTTCTGTCTCCTTCGTCGTGCCGACGGGCAACTTCGGCAACGTCTACGCGGGCTACGCGGCGCGGCAGATGGGCGTGCCCATCGAGCGACTCGTGGTGGCGACGAACCGGAACGACATCCTCGCCTGCTTCTTCGAGAGCGGCCTCTATGCCAAGGGCGAGGTGCACCGGACGCTGAGCCCCAGCATGGACATCCAGGTTGCGAGCAACTTCGAGCGCCTGCTGGCGGACCTCTCCGGGCGCGACGGCGCGGCCGTGCGCGCGCTGATGGCGGAGCTGGCGAAGCACGGCCGGTTCACGCTGAAGGGCAGGCGGCTCGGCCAGGCGCAGGCCGCCTTCGCCGCCGCCCGGGCCGACGACGACGCCTGCATCGCCGCCATCGCGGACGTGTGGCGGGAGAGCGGGCGCATGATCGACCCGCACAGCGCCGCGGGCGTCCACGCGGCCCGCAGGCTCAGGTCCGGCGGGGCGCCGGTGGTGAGCCTCGCCACCGCGCACGCCGCGAAGTTCCCCGACGCCATCGAGCGGGCCATCGGCGTCCGGCCCGCGATGCCGCCCCGGCTGGCGGCGCTTGCGGCGAGACCGGAGCGGGTGATGGAGCTGCCCGCCGACGCGGCGCTGCTCACGCGCTTCATCCGCGAGCGGGTGAACGCGCCCCGGCGGGAGCGCGTGGCGTGAACGTGCAGACCACGCGGCTCGCCAACGGGCTCCGGGTGGTGAGCGATCCCGTCGACCACGTGGAGACGGCGTCCGTCGGCCTCTGGGTCGATGTCGGCGCGCGCTGCGAGACGGAAGAGACCAACGGGCTCTCGCACCTGCTGGAGCACATGGCCTTCAAGGGCACCCGGAGGCGCAGCGCCCGCGACATCGCCGAGGAGATCGAGGCGGTGGGCGGCCACCTCAATGCCTACACCTCGCGCGAGACCACGGCCTACTACGCCAAGGTGATGAAGGAGGACGTGCCGCTCGCGCTCGACCTGCTGGCCGACATCCTGCAGCACTCGACCTTCGATCCGGAGGAGCTGGAGCGCGAGCGCGCGGTGGTCATGCAGGAGATCGCGGCGGTCAACGATGCGCCGGACGACCTCGTGTTCGACCGCTTTCAGGAGACCGCGTATCCCGACCAGCCGCTCGGCCGCACCATCCTGGGACCCAGCGAGCAGGTGAAGAGCTACTCGCGCGATGCGCTCGCGGCCTACATGGCGGCGGAGTACCGGGCGGCGCGCATGGTGCTGGTGGGCTCAGGGAGGATCGAGCACGACGCCCTCCTGGCTGCGGCGGAAGAGGCCTTCACCGCGCTGCCCGAGGGGCCGACGGCGCCGCCTGCGGCCGCGGTCTACGGCGGCGGGGACTGCCGGCTCGCGCGCGAGCTGGAGCAGGCGCACCTGATCGTGGGCTTCGACGGCCTCGCCTACGACGACGACGACTTCTACGCGCTGCAGGTGATGTCCACGCTGCTGGGCGGCGGCATGTCCTCCCGGCTCTTCCAGGAGATCAGGGAGAAGAGGGGACTGGCCTATTCGGTCTTCACCTTCTCGTCGAGCTACGCCGACGGCGGCATCTTCGGCGTCTATGCAGGCGCAGGGGAGGGCGAGCTTGCCGAGCTCATCCCGGTGATGGCGGACGAGCTGGTGAACGCGTGCGCCACCGTGGGCGACGACGAGGTCGCGCGCGCCCGCGCCCAGCTCAAGGCCGGGCTGCTGATGTCGCTGGAGAGCACGCAGGCGAGAGCCGAGCGGCTGGGCCGCCACATCCTGCTGTTCGGCCGGCCGCTTTCGATCGCGGAGCTGATCGAACGGGTGGACGCCATCGACTGCGAGGCGGTGCGGCGGACCGCCTGCCGCATCCTGCAGGGGGCCAGGCCCACGGTCGCGGCGCTCGGTCCCATCGACACGCTGGAGAGCCATGACGCCATCGCCGCCCGCTTCGCCTGAGCCCGGTGCCGGGGCGCCGCCGGATGTTCCGCCGGCTGCGGACGAGACCCTCGACGTGCAGGGCCTGATGTGTCCGCTGCCCGTGCTGAAGGCGCGGAAGGCGCTGAAGCGCCTCGGCCCCGGCGTGACGCTTCGGGTGCTCGCGACCGATCCCGCCTCGGTCATCGACTTCAAGCACTTCTGCGAGACCGCGCCTTTCGAGCTGGTGGACTGGCGGGAGGACGCGGGCGTCTACGCCTTCAGGATCAGGACGCCCGGCTGATGGCGTTCCTGCGGCCGGCCGGCGATCCCGCGCGCGAGGCGACGCTGGAGACGCGCGCGCTCTATCTCAGGCCGCCGCAGATGCGCGACTGGCGGGCCTGGGCCGAGCTGCGCGCGCTCTCGCGGGAGTTTCTCGCGCCCTGGGAGCCGATCTGGCCCTCCGATGCGCTCACCCGCAGCGCCTTCCGCCGGCGCATCCGCCGCCAGCAGAGGGACGGGCAGGACGATGTCGGCTACGCCTTCTTCCTGTTCCGCAAGGAGGACGACGCGCTGCTCGGCGGCATGACGCTCGGTAACGTGCAGCGGGGCGCGGCGCAGTCGTGCAGCGTCGGCTACTGGATCGGCCGGCCCCACGCCCGGCGCGGGCACATGAGCGAGGCGCTGGGTGGGCTGCTCGGCCATTGCTTCGGTCCCCTCGGCTTGCACCGGGTCGAGGCCGCGTGCATGCCGAACAACGTCGCCAGCCAGAAGCTCCTGGAGAAGACCGGGTTTACTTGCGAGGGAGAGGCCCGCGCGTACCTCAAGATCGCGGGCGCGTGGCGCGACCACCTGCTCTACGCAACGATCTCGCCGCGCGACCGGCGCTGAACGGGGTCGATCAGGCGCGTCCGGCAAAGCCGGAGAGGTTGCCGGGGTCGAACCCGAGCCGGCCGACGGCGCGCTCCCACTTGCCGTCCTGCGCCTCGTCGAAGACGAGTTCCTCGTCCGCCGGCACGGTGAGCCAGCCATTCTCCTGCATCTCGCGGTCGAGCTGGCCCGGTGCCCAGCCCGCATAGCCGAGCGCCAGCATGCTGAGGCGCGGGCCGCTGCCCTCCGCCATGGCCTTCAGCACGTCGACCGTGGCCGTGAGCGCGAAGTCGTCGTCGACCCGCATCGTCGCTTCGTGGGTGTAGTCGGTGGAGTGGAGGACGAAGCCCCGCGCGGACTCGACGGGGCCGCCGAAATGCACGCGGATGCGCGCGTCCACGCTCTCCGCCTCGATTTCGAGCTGCTCGAGAAGGTCCGTGAAGCTGAGCGAATCGAGGAGCTTGTTGACGACGAGACCCATCGCGCCCTCGTCCGAGTGGGCGCACATGTAGATGACGCTGTGCGCGAAGCGGGGGTCCGCCATCGTCGGCATGGCGACGAGCAACTGCCCTTCGAGGTAAGGGCCTGCGCCTGATTCGCCGCTCGTGTCCATGTCGTCCGATCCGCCTCGCTCGCCCCGATCATCGCAAAGCGGGGCGGGGGTGACAACCACGCGGCGCTGGCCGAGCTAGCTTGTGCCTGGGATAGTATGGAGGTCTGCAGCCGTAATCGGGCGGAGGTCGGGCGATGATCGATGCGTTGGGAGCTGTCGCCGGTCTCGTCAAGCCGGTCGCCATGCAGGCGCTGCTCGCCTACGAGCGGCTCGAATCCGGCGTCGCCTACAATCCCGTCTCCGAGGAGGCCAGGAGAGACCCCTACGCGGTCTATCGCAGGATCAGGGACAACGATCCTGTCCACCGCATGAGGCTGGTCGATGCCTGGGTGTTGACCCGCTACGAGGACGCGGATGCCATGCTCCGCGACCACGCGCGCTTCTCCAACGAGGGTCGCCGCTTCCACGATACCGGGCTCACCACCCTGTTGGACATCGACCCGCCGGACCACACACGGCTGCGCGCGCTGGTTGCCCGGGCGTTCACGCCGCGCTCGGTGAGGAGCTGGCACGGCCGCGTGCAGGCGATTTCCGACCGGCTTCTTGATGCGGTCGCGGGCCAGGATCGCTTCGACCTGATCGCCGCCCTCGGCTACCCCCTGCCGGTGACCGTGATCGCCGAGATGCTGGGGGTTCCGCCAGACGACATGGACCGCTTCGAAGGCTGGTCCAACGACATCGCGCTCATCGTCGAGCCCATTCTCACGCCCGCGCAGGTCGAGAGGGTGCGGCGGGCGACGGAGGAGCTTTTCGCCTACTTCGAGACCATCGTGGAGGCGCGGCAGCGCGAGCCCCGGGACGATATCGTCAGCG
>JAPPMY010000149.1 GCA_028818855.1 Rhodospirillales bacterium | reverse complement strand
GGTGGCGGCGGAGACCGATCTTGCCGGGATGCGCCGGCTGGTGGCGGAGCACGGCGCGCGCATGACGCCCCACCTGGTGGACTTCATCACCCGGCCGTGGACGGCCGAGGACCTCACCAACGCCGTCGTCGGGCGGAAGGCGCTGGTCAACAGGATGTGGCGCTTCATGCGGAACTACGACCTGCTGCTCACGCCGACGCTGGCATGCCCGCCCTTCGGCCTCTACATGCAGGGGCCCGAGATCATCGAGGGGCGCATCGTGCCGCCCTTCGCCTGGCTCGCCTTCACCTTCCCCATGAACATGACGGGCCAGCCGGCGGCAAGCGTGCCGGCCGGTTGGACCGCGGAAGGGCTCCCGGTCGGCCTCCAGATCGTGGGCCGCCACCTGGACGATGCGTTGGTGCTGCGGGCGGCGGCGGCCTTCGAGGCCGCGCGCCCCTGGCGCGACCGCTGGCCGGCGCTCGTCTCGTAACCCGGTATTGCCCCCGAGGCGGCGGCGCTACTCGGCCGCCGCCGGTACCTTCTCGATGCCGTGCTCGGTCAGCTTGTGACCGCGGCGCTCGGCCTCTTCCAGCACGTCGTCGCGCCATTGCACGCGGCCGGGGTCGGTGGCGCCGACGATGACGAAGAGCAGACCCTCTTCGTCGCCGACGTTACGGAAGCCGCGCATCACGTGGGGCGGGCACGAGGCCACGTCCCAGGGATCGAGCACGACGTGGCGGCTCTCCTCGTCGTCGCCCCAAAAAACCTTCCACCTGCCCTTGAGCGGCATGAAGACCTCGTTGGTCTCGTGATCGTGGTGCAGCGTGCCCTTGCCCGGCGCGCAGCGCACGACGGCGACGTTGAAGTCGCGGTTGTCGGTAATCGCGGCCTTCTGCGTCGCATCCTCGCCGACGCCCTTGCCGATGATCTGGTAGATCTCGCGCTCGCAGCCGGGGATCACCGCATCCAGCATGGGCAGCTTGCTGCCCTCCAGCTTGTGGAAGCGCGCGACCCGCGTCTTCTCGAATTCGTCCACCGTGATGATGTCATCGCTCATTGCCCTGCCTCCCGTAGCCGTTCTCATGTGTGGGCACGCTTGACCTTGCGCGCCGTCTTGATCGCCTGCATCCGCGCCACCGCGTCGAACACCGGCGGGAAGGTCGGGCGGTCGACGTACTGGCCCGTGCCTTCCTCGACGTTGAGGTTGCTACCGTCCCACAGCACGCGCCCGCGGCTGATGGTGGTCGCCGCAACGCCTGAGACCTCCATGCCCTCGAAGATGTTGAAGTCCACGTTCTGGTGGTGGGTCGACGCCGAGATCGTCCGCGTGGCTTCTGGATCCCAGACCACAATGTCGGCGTCGGCGCCGGGCTGGAGCGAGCCCTTGCGCGGGTAGATGTTGAAGATGCGCGCGGCGTTGGTGGAAGACAGCGCCACGAACTCGTTGGCGGTGATCCGCCCGCCGCCGACGCCGTGGTGCCAGAGCACCGACATGCGGTCCTCGACACCGCTGGTGCCGTTCGGGATCTTTGTGAAGTCGTCCTTCCCCATGTCCTTCTGCGGCGCGCAGAAGGCGCAGTGATCGGTCGCCGTGGTCTGCAAGTTACCGGCCTGGAGCCCGTGCCAGAGCGCCTCCTGATGCTCCTTGGGGCGGAAGGGCGGGCTCATCACGTAAGCCCGCGCCGCCTCCACGTCGGCCTGGTAGTAAACCGACTCGTCGATCACGAGATGCTGCACGAGGCACTCGCCATAGACCCGCTGGCCCTCGAGCCTTGCGCGGGTCACGGCTTCCAGCGCCTCCTTGCAGGAGACGTGGACGACGTAGATGGGGGCGTTCAGAACCTGGGCGATGCGGATCGCCCGGTTCGCCGCCTCGCCCTCCACCTCGGGTGGGCGCGACTGCGGATGCCCCTCGGGCCCGGTGATGCCCTGGGCCAGCAGTTGCTGCTGCAGGTGCCAGACCAGCTCGCCGTTCTCGGCATGCACCGTGCAGAGCGCGCCCAGCTCCTGACAGCGCGCGAAGCTCGCCAGCAGCTTCTCGTCATCGAGCATGATGGCGCCCTTGTAGGCCATGAAGTGCTTGAAGCTGTTGACGCCGTGCTCCTGCGCGAGCACGCCCATGTCCTCTTCGATCTTCTCGTTCCAGTTGGTGATGGCGACGTGGAAGGAATAGTCGGACGGCGCCTTGGCGGCGCGCTGCGTCCAGTCCCGCCAGGCCTCCATGGGCCTGCTCTCGGGATCGGGGATAACGAAGTCGATGATCATGGTGGTGCCGCCGGCAATCGCTGCCGCAGGCCCGGTGAAGAAGTCGTCGGTGGTGACGGTCCCCATGAAGGGGAGTTCCATGTGCGTGTGCGGGTCGATCCCGCCCGGCATCACCAGCGCGCCGCCGGCATCCACGACCCTGGCGTCCGCCGGCGCCTCCAGCCCTTCGCCCACGGCCTTGATCTTGCCGCCTTCGCAGTAGACGTCCGCCCGCTTCGTCTCGTCGGCGGTGACGACTGTGCCACCTCTCACGATCAGCGACATCGCTGCCTCCCCCGGCCCGTCCTTGCGCTCTCTCTCGGCCAGCGCGCACCCAAGACTAGCAAATCCCGGCGCCTGCGCCGAACGGATCGAGGCAGCGGGCGCCGGAGGGCGCGATGTGCCGCACGTTTCCGGTCACGACAGTGAGATCGTGAACGAGCGCTGTGGCGGCGAGGAGGGAGTCGACATCCGGCAAGGTCGGATGCGCGCTGACTTCCCCCCAGCGTTCGGCGATAGCGTGATCGACCGGGAGTATGCGGTCGCCGAACCGCTCGCCGATTTCTGCCACCCATCTATCGAGCACGGCGCCGAACGCAGGGTCGCGGCGGCGGATGCGCACTGCACCACGCCGAAGCTCTCCGATCACCAGCACGCTGAGATACAACTCCTCGGGCTCGCGTGCCCGGAACCAGGTCACGACGCCTTGATCGGCGCGCTCCCGCTTGCGCAGTTCGGACACCACATTGGTGTCGAGGAGATAGCTCACAGGTCCACCGGCCGCGGGCCCGAGCGCGGCTGATCGAAGTCGGAATCTTCGCCTACGTCCGGAAACGCGAGCAGGTGGTCGACGAAGCTCCCTGCGGACGACACACGACGGCTCTCGACCAACGCGACGCCTGCGTCGGACAGCGCCCAGACACCGCGTGGCGAATCGTTGCGGAGATATCCCTCTTGAACCAGGTCTTCGCGTGCCGACTTCACGGTCCTTCTCCATCTATCGTCGCCCGAGCTAATTCGGTCGAAATCGCCGGGCGTCATGTAGTGCTTCATGCGTTCTCTCAGGGCCGGGTAGACATCCCGCCCGCTCGCGCTGCCGCCTCGCTCATAGATGACATCCATGAGGGGCTCTCTAACGGTCTCCTCCGGTAGCCCCGGAGCATGATCGCCGCTTCGTGGGGCGGAGCCCGTGGCCGTTGTGGTGTGCATCTGCATCTCACGATAGCGTTCGGCGGCGTCCAGGGCCTTTGCAAGGGCCGAGTCCGCCGAGTCCACGAGCGGCTCCGCCCACGCCTTGAGGCGTTGCATGGATTCGTCCGAAATTCGGATTGTGGGCACGGCTTCATTCCCTATTGGAGATAACTCAACTTAATTGCATTGACACATTGCAACAATAGTATCAACGTGTCAATGCAATTGCTTGGGACCTGGCCGCTCCTGATGACAATTGGGACGTTGGACGATAGGCGGAAGCAGCAGGACGGAAGGGCTCAACCGTCGCCGAGGCACCAGAGCAGGATCGCCTTCTGCGCGGGCACGCGGTTGGCCGCCTCGTCGAGCACCACGGACTGCGGGCCGTCGAGCACCGCGTCGGTCACCTCGCAGCCGCGCTTCGCCGGCAGGCAGTGCATGAAGATGGCATCGGGCGCCGCCATCGCCATCACCGCCTCGTCCACCCGGTAGGGCTCGAACGCGACATTGCCCTTGCGCGCAGGCTCGTCGTGCATCGATACCCAGCTGTCGGTGACCACGCAGTCCGCGCCCGAGACGGCTGGCTCGACATCGGTGCCCACCTCGATGTCGGCGCCCCGCTCCCTGGCCCAGGCGACGATCTCGGGCTCCGGCGGGTAGGCTGCCGGGCAGGCGAGGCGCAGGCTGAAGTCGCAGAGCGCCGCCGTCTGCACCCAGGTCGCCGCCATGTTGTTGCCGTCACCGAGCCAGGCGACCGTGCGGCCGGTGATCGGGCCGCGATGCTCCTCGAAGGTCATCAGGTCCGCCACGAGCTGGCAGGGGTGGCTGCGGTCGGAGAGCGCATTGATGACCGGCACGCTCGCGCCGTCCGCCAGCGCCATCAGAGTCTCGTGCGAGCGGGTGCGCAGCGCGATCGCATCGACGTAGCGCGAGAGCACCCGCGCGGTGTCCTCGATGGTCTCGCCGCGGCCGAGCTGCATATCGGCCGCCGTCATGGTGATCGTCTTGCCGCCGAGCTCGTTCATGGCGAGTTCGAAAGAGACCCGCGTGCGCGTCGACGGGCTCTCGAAGATCGCGGCAAGGGTCTTGCCGGCGAGCGGTGCTGTGCCGTTCCACCCCTTCAGCGTGCGCGCACGATCGATCGTCCGGCGCAGCGTGGCCGCGTCGATCGCGTCGAAGTCGAGGAAGTGGCGTGGCCCGGTCACGTAGCCACCTGGCCCAGAGCCCGCTCCAGCGCACCGCAGGCCTCGTCGATCTCTGCTTCGCCGATGGTCAGCGGAGGCAGCATCCGCAGCACGTTGCCGTCAGCCGGCAGCGCCAGCATCTTGTTCTCGCGGAGCGCGCCGAGAAGCTCCATGTTGGGGATCACGCACTCGAGCGCCAGCATCAGGCCGCGGCCGCGCACGCCGGTGTAGACGCTCTTGTTGCCGGCGAGCGCGGTCAGCCGCTCGCTGAGCAGCGCCCCGTTCGTCTGAACCGTGTCGAGGAAGCCATCGCCCAGCACTACGTCGAGCACGGCGTTGCCGACCGCGCACGCCAGCGGGTTGCCGCCGAACGTGGTGCCGTGGCTGCCGGGGACCATCGCGGCCGCGACGTCCTCCCGCGCGAGGCAGGCGCCGATGGGGAAGCCGTTCCCCAGCGCCTTGGCGACGGCCATGACGTCCGGCGCCACGTCCGCCCATTCGTGGGCGAAAAGCCGGCCGGTGCGCCCGACGCCGCACTGGACCTCGTCGAAGATGAGCACGAGGCCGGCTTCGTCACAGAGCGCGCGCAGGCCCTGCAGGAACGCGTTGCTCGCCGGATAGACGCCGCCCTCGCCCTGCACCGGCTCGACCATGATGGCCGCCGTCTCGTCGCCGATGGCGGCCCGGGTCGCATCCAGATCGCCGAGCTCCACCTGGTCGAAGGCATCGACGGCGGGCTCGAAACCCTTGAGGTGCTTGGCCTGGCCGCCTGCGGCGATGGTCGCCAGCGTCCGCCCGTGGAAGGCGTTGCGGAAGGTGATCACGCGGTAACGCCCGGCCGCGCCACGGCTCGTCTGGTAGATGCGCGCGAGCTTGAGCGAGGCCTCCACGGCCTCCGCGCCGGAATTGCAGAAGAGGACGCGGTCGGCAAACGATGCCGCGGTCAGCTGCTCGGCGAGGCGGGCCTGCGGCGGGATATGGTAGAGGTTCGAGACGTGCCAGAGCTGCTTGGCCTGTCCTTCCAGCGCGGCGACCACGTGCGGATGCGCGTGCCCCAGGCTGGTCACGCCGATGCCGCAGCCGAAATCCAGGTAGCGCTCGCCGTCGGCCGTGTAGAGGTAGGAGCCCTCGCCCCGCTCGAAGGTCAGGTCGAAGCGGCCATAGTTGGCCATCAATGAGGTGGACACGGCAGCGCCTCCTTGGATTTGGGAAGCGCGCACTATCCGTTCGCCGGCCCCCCAAGTCAACGCGAGTGCGCGCTCGGCGCGCGATCAGATCGGGTATTCGATCTTGCCGAGGCGGGCCGAGAGCTTCATGTTTTCGCCGTAGTCGATGGGCACGCCGATCGCCGCAGGCCCCGGTTGCGCGAAGGCCTCCTCCAGCGTGGGCGTGAGATCGCTCGCCTTCTCGATGGTCCGCCCCCAGGCGCCGTAGGATTGCGCCCAGAGCGCCAGGTCCGGGTTGGTGAACGAGAGGTCGAAGTGGCGGCCGTCGAAGGCGTTCCGCTGCTTCCACTCGATGAGGCCGTAGGCGCCGTCCATCCAGATCATGGCGACGACGTTGAGCTTGCGCCTGACGGCGGTCTCCATGTCCTGCGCGTTCATGAAGAACCCGGCGTCGCCGTTGATCGAGAGGACGCGGCGGTCTGGCATGGCGATCTTGGCGCCGAGCGAGCCGGGGAAGGCGAAGCCCATGGTGCAGAAGCCGTTGGAGATGAGGCAGGTGTTCGGCTCGTCGCACTGGTAGTAGCGGGCAATCCACATCTTGTGGGCGCCGACGTCGGAGAGTAGGACGTCCCCCGGCCCCATGAACGCGCGCACGTCGTGGAGCACCTTCTGCGGGCGCATGGGGAAGTGGCTGCTGCCGCGCTCGGCGGTGAGATCGTCGTGGATGGTGTGGCGGAGCGCCTGGCGTTCGCCGATATCGAAGAGCGGCAGGCTGGCACCGCCTTGGGTGCTCCTCCGTTCGATCTCCTCGTTGATCTGCCAGAGCGCATCGGCGATGTCGCCCTGGACGTCGACCGCCACGTCGTAGTCGCCGTCCACCTCGGCCGGCCAGAAGTCGACGTGGACGATGGTCTTCTCCACCCCGCGGTTCCAGAAGGCCGGCGAGTACTCCACAAGGTCGTAGCCCACGGAGACGATCACGTCGGCCTCGCGGAGCGCGGCGATGATGTGGTCCTTGCCCTGGAGGCCCACGGTGTAGAGGCAGTGCTCGTCGCTCCTCGGCACGGCGCCCTTGCCCATGAAGGTGTTGACGACGCCGATGCCGGTAAGCTGGGCGAGGCGGCGGAGCTGGGTCGAGGCGCGCTTGCGGATGGCGCCGTTGCCGGCGAGGATCAACGGATTCTTCGCGCTCACGATCGCATCCACGGCGCGGGCGATCGCCTTGTAGTCGGCGCCGGGACGGCGGGTCTTGACGGGCGCGATGGGCGTGCCCGTGGCCTCGTGCTCGGCGATGTCCTCCGGCAGCTCGATCAGCACCGCGCCCGGCTTCTCGGCCTCGGCCACCTTGAAGGCCTTGCGCACGATCTCGGGGATGTTGTCGGGCTGGTGCACGGTTTGCGCCCACTTGGTGATGGGGCGGAACATGGAGACCGAGTCCATGTTCTGGTGGCTCTCCTTGTGGAGGCGCTGGGTGCCGGCCTGGCCGATGAGGCAGACCAGCGGCGCGCGGTCCATGTTGGCGTCGGCGACGCCGGTCACGAGGTTGGTGGCGCCCGGGCCCAGTGTGCCGAGGCAGACGCCGGCCTTGCCCGTGAGCCGGCCGTAGACGTCGGCCATGAAGGCGGCTGCCTGCTCGTGGCGGCAGAGGACGAAGTCGATGTCGCTCTCCATCAGCGACATCATCACGTCGGCGTTCTCCTCGCCGGGAATGCCGAAGATGTGGGTCACGCCCTCGGTTTCGAGGCACTTGACCAGAAGATCGGACGCTTTCATGGAGCTTCCTTCCAGGGCGCGGTCTCGCCCGCCTAAGTGCGCGGCGCACGATGGGGCTGAGGCCCGCTCAAGTCAACGCACCCGGAGGGCACATCACGACCCTGTTTGAACTGTTGAATAGTTGTGCGGAGCCCCAGCCTGAAGGGCGGGAGCCTAACCCGGCGCGTCGTCGCCCGAGCTGCTGCCCGCGTCTTCCGGCCCGTCGGCAGTCCGCTCGCGGGGCGTGCGGGCGGGCTGCCGCGCTCGCTGCTCGCGCTCCTGGCCTGCGCCGGGTGAGACGGGCGGCGAAGCCGGGGTGTCCGCGTCCGCCCGCGCGTCCTCGATGACCACACGGGCGGCGGGCACGCGGCCCTGCTTGTCCTCGCCGAAGTAGATCTGCGTGTGGGGGAAGGGAATCTCGATGCCGCGGTCGTCGAAGGCGGCTTTCAACCTGCGGTTGTACTCTCGCCCGGTCGCCCACTGCGTGAGCGGCTTGGTCTTGAGGCGGGCGCGGACGATGACGGCCGAATCGCCGAAGCTGTTGAGGCCCATGATCTCCAGCGGCTCCAGCATGTTGGGGCCGTATTCCGGGTCCTGTTGCAGCGCCGCGCCGACCTCGCGCATGACGGCCACCACCTCGTCGTAGTCCTCGCGGTAGGCCACGCCCATGTCGATGAGGTAGTAGGAGAACTCCTTGGTCATGTTGGAGATCGTGTCGACGGAGCTGTAGGGAACGGTGTGCACCTGGCCCTGCAGGTCCCGCATCCGGATCGTGCGGATGGTGATCGCCTCGACCGTGCCGGTATGGCCGCCGGCGGTCACCACGTCGCCGACGGCGACGCTGTCCTCCAGCAGGATGAAGAGCCCGGTGATGATGTCCTTCACCAGGGTCTGTGCGCCGAAGCCGATGGCGAGGCCGGCGACGCCGACGCCCGCCAGCACGGGCGCGATGTCGATGCCGATCTCGGAGAGGATCATCAGCGCCGCGATGATGCCGACGACGACGCGGAGCGCATTGCGCGCGAGCGGCAGGAGCGTCCGCGCGCGCTGGCTGCGCTCCAACAGCTCGCCCGCCTCGTCAGCCTGGGTGAGGTAGCGATCGACGAGGGTGGACGCCACCTCCAGCACGATCGTGGCGATGAGGGCGATGGCGACGATGGAGGCCAGCGTCGCGATCACGGCGCGGCCCGTCTCGCTCGCGAGCCAGGTGAAGATGTCGGCGTTCCAGGCTTCGAGGATCAGGCAGATCCCCAGCAGCAGGATCACCGCCTGCGCCGCCCGGCGCGCGACCGGCAGGTAGCGGTTGACCCGCGCCTGAAGCCCCGGATAGCGCTCGTGCAGCTCGGCCCGGACGCGGAAGCCCCGCTCGAACGCGCGCCTGACCCCTGCGAAGCCGAAGCCCGTGGCCCAGGCGATGGCGATCGTGGCCGCGCTCCCCTTGATCAGGAAGAGGAAGCCGTCCAGGCCCTCCGCCGCCGCCAGCAGGCCGCCGGCGACGACGTAGAGGATCGCCGGGATGTGCCAGAAGTCCGCGAGCTTGCCTAGGAAGGCGAAGACCCGCAGGTGCGCCCGTGTGCCGCTCGCCTGCCCGGTCTCGTGCAGCCAGCGCGCGAACGCTATGCGGTTCTGCAGGATGAAGGTGATGAGGAGGCCGACCAAGAGGATGCCGAGCAGGCGGATCAGTGCCTCGAAGCCGCTCTCCGGCAGGCCGAGCAGCAGGGCCGCCTGGCAGAAGACGTAGCCGTAGGCGCCGATGTTCACCAGGCGGCGCCACCAGACCGAGCAATAGGCGGCGTTCTCGTCGGTGATCGGCGCCAGGCGAAGCTGGGGGGCATAAGGCGCCAGCACCAGCGTGCCGGCTGCCTTGACCACGCTCACGATCAGGTGGGCGTTGATGATCGCAAGCGCGATCACCCGCGCGGCCTCGGCCGGCGAGATGACGGTGAGAACGCCGTAGGCGACGCCGGCGGCGATGAGGTTGGGCGCGGCCCTTAGCACGGCGTGGTAGAGCAGCAGTGGAGGCCGCAGCCAGGGAGAGGGGGCCTCCCGCCGCTCCACCCGGCGCCTGAGCCTGGTGAGCGCGTAGAAGGCGATCAGCCCGCCCGCGATGCCTGCGGCGATGACCGCGACCAGCTTGCCGAAGGCGATCAGCCAGGCGTCGCGCTCGTCGGGCTCGCCCCAGTGCTCGATGAGCCAGGCGATGGCATCCGGGATCCCGGCGATCTCGCGCGCGAGCTCGACGATGTGCCTGCCGAGCACGGCGACCCCGTCGGAGATTGCGCGCATGGCGGACGCGCCCTCGGCGTCCTCGCTCTCCTCCTGCGCCTGCCGGGCCTCGAGCGCGGCCTTCAGGTCGGCGAGGAAGCGCTCGCGGTTCTCCGGCGATTCGAGGGTCTCGACCAGGTTTTCGAGGGCCTGGGCGTCGGCCGCGCCCGAGCCGGGCGCGCTCTCCTGCGCGAGCGCCGGCACGCTCGCGGCGAGCCAGAGCGCCGTCAGGAACAGCGCCGCCACCCTCGCGAAGCGCGCGCACGAGGGGCCAAGGCGCGGCCTCTGGACACCCGGCCGAAACGCGTGCCAGAGTGCCGCCGCCATGCGATGCACCGGGAGGGACGACATGGCGGTGACTATTTACCACAACCCGCGCTGCTCCAAGTCCCGTCAAGCATTGCAATTGTTGCGGGAGCGCGGCATCGAGCCGGAGATCGTGGAATATCTGAAGACACCGCCCTCTGCCGACGAGATCGACGTGGTGCTCGCCAAGCTCGGCCTGGAGCCGCGCGCGGTCATGCGCGCGAAGGAGGCCGCCTACCGCGAGGCCGGCATGGGCGACGAGAGCCTGTCGCGCAACGCGCTGATCGACCTCATGGCCGCCAATCCCATCGTGATCGAGCGGCCGATCGTGGTGAACGGCAGCCGCGCGGCCCTCGGCCGCCCGCCCGAGAACGTGCTCTCGGTCCTCTAGGTGCCCGTGGCCCTGCCGGTCGTCTTCCACCCGGACTACACCGTCCCGCTCCCGCCCGGCCACCGCTTCCCGATCGGGAAGTTCGGCCGGATCAAGGATGTGCTGCTGGAGGACGGCGTAATTTCACCGGCAGACCTCGCTCGGCCTGTGCCAGCGTCCCGCGCGTGGCTGACGCTGGCCCACCACGAGGCGTACGTGGACGCGGTGATGGCGCTCGCGCTCGACCGCCGGGCGGTGCGGCGCTTGGGCCTGCCGCTCTCCGGCGCGCTCGTGCGCCGCGGCTGCGCCGCCGTCGGCGGGACCGTGCTCACCGGCCGCCTCGCGCTGGAGCACGGGCTCGCCTGCAACACGGCGGGTGGCAGCCACCACGCCTTCGCCGATCACGGCGCGGGCTTCTGTCTCTTCAACGATGTCGCCGTCGCGATCCGCGTGCTGCGCCGAGAGGGGCTGATCGAGCGGGCCCTGGTTGTCGATCTCGACGTCCACCAGGGCGACGGCACGGCCGCGATCTTCCGTGGCGAGCCGGAGACCTTCACCTTCTCGCTCCACTGCGAGGCCAACTACCCGCCGGCCAAGGAGACGAGCGATCTGGACATCGGCGTGCCCCCTGGCACCGGCGATGCGGTCTATCACTCCGTGCTGGCGACCCACCTGCCGGGACTCGTTGCCCGTCACCGGCCGGACATCGTGTTCTACAATGCCGGCGTCGACCCCCACGCCGAGGACAAGCTCGGCCGGCTCGCCCTCGGCGACGAGGGGCTTGCCCGGCGCGACCGCTACGTGATCGAGACCTGCCGCGCGGCAGGCGTGGCGTGTGCTTGCGTCGTGGGCGGCGGCTACGCCGACGATCTGGACCGCTTGGCGCGCCGGCATACGAGCGTGCATCGCGCCGCGGCGGCGGTGGCGGCTGCCGAGGCCGGGCGGGTGGCGGTCCGGGTTGCGGGAGGAAGGCGATGAAGGCTGCAGTGATCCACGGCTACGGCGAGGCGTTCGACACCATCGTCTACGAGGACGTGCAGACGCCTGCGGCCGGCCCCGGCGAGCTGCTCGTCGAGGTTCATGCCTCCGGCGTGAACCACTGCGATACGGACCTGCGCAAGGGCCTTTTCGGCGTGGAGAGCCCGATGCCGCACGTCATGGGGGTCGATGCGGCGGGCGCCGTCGCCGACGTCGGCGCGGGCGTGACGGGGTTCGGCGAGGGCGACCGGGTCGCGCCCCACTTCATGCTGAGCTGCGGCGCCTGCGGCGACTGCCGCGACGGCCGGGAGAACCTCTGCATGCACGCCGGCGTGCTGGGCGTCACTCACTGGGGTGGCTACGCCGAATACGTGAAGGTGCGCCCCGACCACGTGGTGCGCATTCCGGACTCGCTCTCCTATGAGGATGCCGTGGCGGGCCAGATTCCCTTCGCGACGGCCTGGGAGGCGCTGATCGAGGAGATCGTCCTGCGCACCGGTGAGACGGTGCTGATCACGGCGGCGGGCGGCGGTGTGGGCTCGGCCGCGGTGCAGATCGCGAAGCTCGCCGGCGCCCGGGTGATCGCGGCTGCGGGCTCCGCGGAGAAGCTGGAGAAGGCCCTCGCCCTCGGCGCCGACGCGGCCATCGACTACACCCGCGAGGATCTGGGCGACGCGGCCCGGCGGCTTACCGACGGCCGTGGCGTCGATGCCGCGCTGGAGATGACCGGCGGCGCGATCCTGGTGGGCGCCATCGACGCGCTCGCGCCGGGAGCCCGGCTCGCCACCATCGGTGCGCACGGCGGCGAGCGGGTGGAGATCGACTTCATCGAGTTCTTCCGCAAGCACATCGCGGTGCACGGCTGCGGGCGATCCACCAAGACCCATGTCGAGCAGGTGCTCCGCCTGATGGCCGAGGGCCACCTCAAGCCGGTGATTCACCGGACCTTCGCTCTCAGCGAGGCATCGGCGGCACACGAGCTGATGGAGAGCCGCAACTTCTTCGGCCGCATGATCATGCGGCCCTGAGCGGGGCCGGCGGCGGTGCCCGATCCGCTCGGAAACTTTGCGTTCACCTGGCCGTTCTACGCGGGCGGGGTCATCGCTTACCTGATCGGCGCGCTGCCCATGGGCCTGATCGTCGCGCGCGTCTTCCGGCTCGGCGATCTGCGGCGGATCGGCTCGGGCAATATCGGCGCCACCAACGTGCTGCGCACCGGCAACAAGGCGGCGGCGGCGCTCACCCTGCTGCTCGACGGCGGCAAGGGGGCCGTGGCCGTGGTCATCGCCCAGCGCTTCGGCCCCGACATGGCGGTGATCGCCGCCGGTGCGGTCGTCGTCGGCCACGTCGCGCCGGTCTGGCTGCTGTTCAGGGGCGGCAAGGGCGTGGCGACGACGCTCGGCGTCCTGCTCGCCATCGCGTGGCCGGTGGGGCTGATCGCCTGCGGGCTCTGGCTCGCCGTCGCCGGGCTCTTCCGCTATTCGTCCCTCGCGGCGCTCGTCGCGATCTGCGCATCGCCGGGGTTCGCGATCCTCTTCGACATGCCGCAGATCGCGTGGCTCGCGGGCTTCCTCGCCGTCATCGTGACGCTGCGCCATGCCGGGAACATCGTGCGGCTTGCGCGCGGTCGCGAGCCCCGCATCGGCCGGAGCACCCCGGCCGCGCCCGAGGCGGACCCCCCGGCGGGCCGATGAACGCCGCCGGGTTGAACGAGCGCCGCACGCTCTCGGACGCAGAACGTCTCGACTGGCTGCGCCTCGCCCGCTGCGAGAACGTGGGCCCCGTCACCTTCCTCGCCCTGCTGGACCGCTTCGGCGCGCCCGCCGCCGTGCTCGACGCGCTGCCGGCGCTCGCGCGGCGCGGCGGGCGGCGGCGCCCGATCAAGGTCTGCTCGCGCGCCGCGGCCGAGCGCGAAATCGCGGGCCTGGCCGCGCTCGGCGGGCGCCTGATCGCGATGGTGGAGCCCGCATACCCCGAGCCGCTTGCCGCCATCGCCGACCCGCCGCCGGTGCTCGCCGTGCGGGGGCGCGCGGACCTGCTGCCGACCGATTCCGTCGCCCTAGTGGGGGCGCGCAACGCGTCGGCCAACGGGCTTCACTTCGCCGAGCGGCTGGCGGCGGAGCTCGGCGCGGCCGGGCTCACCGTGGTCTCGGGCCTGGCGCGGGGGATCGACGCCCGCGCCCACGCCGGTGCCATCGAGACCGGCACGGTCGCGGTCATGGGCGGCGGTGTCGACGTGGTCTATCCCAAGGAGAACAGCTCGCTCCACGAGCGGCTGTTGGCGGAGGGCGCGGTGATCGCGGAGGCTCCGCTCGGCACCGTGCCCATGGGGCGGCACTTCCCGCGCCGCAACCGGATCATCGCAGGGCTCTCCCGCGGCGTCGTGGTGGTGGAAGGCGCGGCCCGCTCGGGCTCGCTGATCACGGCCAGGCTCGCGCTGGAGCAGGGGCGCGAGGTGATGGCGGTCCCCGGCTCGCCGCTCGACCCCCGCGCGAGCGGCCCCAACCGCCTGATCCGGCAGGGGGCGACGCTGGTGGAGAACGCGAACGACGTGCTCGATGCGCTGGCCGAAGGGGGCCGCCCTGTGCTGGGCGAACCCCGGCAGCGCTGGCCGTCGGACGATGCGTACACCCCGTCGGAGGAGGACGAGGCGCCGGCCGACGCGCGCGAATCCGTGGCCCAACTGCTGGGCCCCAGCCCGATGCCGGTGGACCTGCTGGTGCGGCAGAGCCGGTTGACTCCCGCGATGGTGGCGACCATTTTGCTGGAGCTTGAGTTGGCGGGACGCCTGGAACGGCATCCGGGCAACCGCGTTTCGCACTCCCAGCCGGCGGCGTAGCGCCGCCCACAGGCGCTACCAGCAAGTCGTTTCAGGATGAACGTCGTCGTCGTCGAATCGCCTACCAAGGCGTCAACCATCGGCAGGTACCTGGGCCCGGACTTCACGGTCGTGGCCTCCTACGGCCATGTCCGCGACCTCCTGCCCAAGGACGGCTCGGTGCGGCCGGACGATGCCTTCGCCATGGACTGGACCGTCTCCGACGGCGCCGAGAAGCACATCGGCGCCATCGGCAGGGCGCTCCGGGGCGCCCGGACCCTCTACCTCGCCACCGACCCGGACCGGGAAGGCGAGGCGATCTCCTGGCACGTGCGGGACGAGCTGGGCCGGCGCGGGCTGCTCGACGGCGTCGCCGTGCAGCGCGTGGTCTTCTCCGAGGTCACCAAGTCGGCCGTGCTCGACGCGATGGCCGACCCCCGCGAGCTCGACGACAACCTGATCGACGCCTACAAGGCGCGTCGCGCGCTCGACTACCTGGTGGGCTTCACGCTCTCCCCGGTGCTCTGGCGCAAGCTCCCCGGCTCGCGCTCGGCGGGCCGCGTGCAATCGGTCGCGCTCCGGCTGATCTGCGCGCGCGAGGTCGAGATCGAGGCCTTCAAGCCGCGCGAGTACTGGTCCATCGAGGTCGATCTCGACACGCCCCGGGGCGAGCGCGTGGTCGCCCGCCTCGCGAGCCTGGAGGGCGAGAAGCTCGGCAAGTACGGGCTCGGCGACCGGGCGGCGGCGGAGCGCGCTGCCGCGCTGGTGCGGGAAGGCCGCTACCACGTCGCCTCGGTCGAGACCAAGCGGGTCAAGCGCAATCCGGCGCCGCCTTTCACCACGTCGACGCTGCAGCAGGAGGCCTCGCGCAAGCTGGGGTTCGCCGCGCGGCGCACCATGCAGGTGGCCCAGCAGCTCTACGAGGGCATCGCCGTAGGCGGCGAGCAGGTGGGCCTCATCACCTACATGCGGACCGACGGCGTGCAGATCGCAGAGCAGGCGCTCAGTCAGGCGAGAGACGTGATCGGGCGGCGCTACGGCGCGAACTATGTGCCAGAGAAGCCCCGCCGCTACCGCACCAGGGCGAAGAACGCGCAGGAGGCGCACGAGGCGATCCGCCCCACCGACCTCGGCCGCGAGCCGCGCTCGCTTGCAGGCGCGCTCAACAAGGATCAGGCGCGGCTCTACGAGCTGATCTGGAAGCGCGCGCTCGCGAGCCAGATGGCGAGCGCCGAGATCGACCGGGTGGGCGTGGATATCGCCTCCGACGACGGGCGCGTGGGCTTGCGCGCCACCGGCGCCACGATCGCCTTCGACGGCTTCCTCCGCGTCTATCAGGAGGGCCGGGACGACGCGCGGCGCGACAACGGCGACGACGCGGACGACGAGCGCACGCTGCCGACGGTGAAAGAGGGCGAGCCGATGGCCGTGGAGGAGGTCAAGCCCGCCCAGCACTTCACCGAGCCGCCGCCCCGCTACTCCGAGGCGAGCCTCGTGCGCCGGCTCGAGGAGCTCGGCATCGGCCGGCCCTCCACCTACGCTTCGATCATCTCGGTCCTGCAGGACCGCAGCTACGTGCGCCTGGAGAAGCGCCGCTTCGTGCCGGAGGACCGGGGGCGCATCGTCACGGTGTTCCTGGAGAGCTTCTTCAGCCGTTACGTCGAGTACGACTTCACGGCCTCGCTGGAAGGCCAGCTCGATACCATCTCCGCCGGCGAGATCGACTGGCGGGCGGTGCTGAGCGACTTCTGGCGGGACTTCGCCGGCGCGGTGGAGGAGACCAAGGGGCTCCGAGTGAAGCAGGTTTTGGACGCCCTCGACGAGACGCTGGGCCGCCACCTGTTCCCGGCCGAGGAGGGCGGCGAGGATCGCCGCTGCCCCAAGTGCGCGGACGGCAGGCTCGGGCTCAAGCTCGGGCGCTACGGCCCCTTCGTCGGCTGCTCCAACTATCCGGAGTGCCGCTTCACCCGCCCGCTCGCCGACGGCGGCGACGAGGCGGCGGAGCCCCGCACGCTCGGCAACGACCCGGAGACCGGCCTGCCGGTCGCGTTGAAGCGCGGCCCCTACGGCCTCTATGTCGAGCGGGGCGTCGCGGCAGGCGCCGAGGAGAAGCCCAAGCGGGTCTCGCTCCCGCAGGACCTGGCGCCGGACATGGTCGATCTGGAGACGGCGGTGGGCCTGCTCGGGCTGCCGCGGGAGGTGGGGGCGCATCCCGAGACCGGCAAGCCGATCACCGCCGGGATCGGCCGCTTCGGCGCCTACGTCAAGCACGACGGCGCCTATCGCTCGCTGCCGCGCGGCGACAACGTGCTGACGGTGGGCCTCAACCGCGCCGTTGTGCTGATTGCCGAGAAGAAGGGGGGCACGAAGCTCCTGCGGGAGCTGGGCGCGCATCCCGAGAGCGGCGAGGCGGTAACGCTGCACACCGGCCGCTACGGGCCTTATGTCCAGCATCGCCGGCTGCGCGCGTCGCTGCCCAAGGGCACATCCGACGACGAGTTGACCCTCGAGCAGGCCGTCACGCTGCTGGCCGCCAAGGCGAAGAAGGACGGCGCGAAGAAGAGCGCCGGAGGACGGCGGAAGCCGGCGGCGGCGAAGGCCGGCGGGGCGCGGAGGAAGACGAAGCGCGCTCCGAGCCGGCAGCCGGACGCGCCTGCCGGCGGCGCGCCCTAGCGGCGCGCGTGCGCCTTGGCGGGCAAGCCGGCTCCCTTTCCCAGCAAGGACGAGGTGCTGCGCTTTGTCCGGGAGAGCCCGGGCAAGGTCGGCCGGCGCGAAATCGCGCGCGCCTTCGGCATCAGCGGCAACGACCGCGCCGCGCTGACGGAGCTTCTGCGCGCGCTGGAGGAGGAAGGCGCGCTCGAAGGCCGGCGCGGGCGGCGGCGCCCCGCAGGCGCGTTGCCGTCGGTCACCGTGCTGGAGGTGGACGGCCTCGACGAGGACGGCGCGCTCACGGCCCGGCCCACGCGGTGGGAGGAGCCCGACCCGCCGCCGCCGATCACCCTCGACGCTGCGCCCCGGGGCGTGCGGGAGCCGGGGGAAGGCGACCGCGTGCTGGCCCGGCTGAGGCCCGCGCCCGAAGGCGGCTACCTGGCGCGGCCCATGCGCGTGCTCGACGGCCGCCCCCGCCGGGTGGTCGGGGTCTTTCGCGCCGACGGGCAGGGCGGCGGGACGATCGAGCCGGCCGACCGGCGCGCGCGCCGCCACGTCGCGGTAAGCGCGGAGGAGACTGCAGGCGCCCGGCCGGGCGAGATGGTCGTCGCCGAGACCACGGAGGGCGGGCGCCTTGGCCTGCCCGATGCCAGGGTGGTCGAGCGGCTGGGCGATGCGGGTTCGCCCGGCGCGATCAGCCTGGCCGCGATCCACAGCCACGGCCTGCCGGTCCCCTTCCCCGACGAGGCGCTGGCGGAGGCGGCGCAATCGGCCGCGCCGGGTCTCGACGGGCGGTCGGACCTGCGCACGCTCCCGCTCGTGACCATCGACGGCGCGGACGCCCGCGATTTCGACGACGCGGTCTGGGCCGAGGCCGATCCCGCGCCGGACAATGCGGGCGGCTGGCGCGCCGTCGTCGCCATCGCCGACGTGGCGCACTTCGTGCGGCCGGGCAGCGCCCTCGACAGTGCGGCGCGGGAGCGTGGCAACTCCGCCTACTTCCCCGACCGCGTGGTGCCGATGCTGCCGGAGGCGCTGTCGGCCGGCCTCTGCTCGCTGAAGCCCGGCGAGGACCGCACCTGCCTCGCCGCGCACCTCAGGATCGACGCGGACGGCACGCTGCTCGACTGGCGCTTCGAGCGCGCGCTGATGTGCTCGGCCGCGCGGCTCACGTACGAGGCCGCGCAGGAGGCGGCCGATGGGGGTGGCGACGGTCTGCCTGCGCCGGCGCGCGCCGCGATCCCCGCGCTCTACGGCGTCTACGGCGCGCTCAGGGCGGCGCGGGAGCGGCGCGGCGCGCTCGACCTGGAGTTGCCGGAGCGCGTCGTTACCCTCGCGGGCGACGGCGCGGTGGCGAATATCGGCTTCGCCCGCCGCTTCGACAGCCACCGCCTGATCGAGGAGCTGATGATCGCGGCGAACGTGGCCGCCGCCGGCGCGCTCGAAGCGAAGGGCATGCCCTGCATGTACCGCGTCCACGACCGGCCCGACACGGCGAAGCTCGACAGCTTGCGCGAGTTCATGCGCAGCCGCGGGATCGCGCTCCCGCGCGGCGGCGCTGTCCGCCCCGATACCTTCAACCGGTTCCTCGCCCTGCTCGATGACCCGCGAGACGTGGGCGTCGCCAGCCTGATGATCCTGCGCGCCCAGGCGCAGGCCGAGTACAGCCCCCGCAACATCGGCCACTTCGGCCTCGGCCTCGTGCGCTACGCCCACTTCACCTCGCCGATCCGCCGCTACGCCGACCTGCTGGTGCACCGTGCCCTGATCGACGCGTACGATCTCGGGCCGGGCGGCTCCGGCCGCGCTGAGGCGGCGGCGCTGGAGCAAGTGGGTACGCATATTTCGTCAACCGAACGGCGCGCGCAGGCGGCCGAGCGCGATGCGCTGGACCGCTACTGCGCTGCCTACCTGGCCGATCGCACCGGCGCCGCGTTCGAGGGCCGGATCGCAGGCGTGACCCGCTTCGGCGTCTTCGTCTCGCTCGACGAGACCGGAGCCGAGGGGCTTGTGCCAGCGCGGACTTTCGGCGCGGGCAGGCCGCGCTTCGATGCCAGGCGCCAGACCCTCGATGCAGGCGGCCGCACGCTCTCGCTAGGCGCTCCGGTCGTGGTGACGCTGGAGGAGGCCGACCCGCTCGCCGGCGGCCTCACCTTCTCGCTCGTTGCCGTGGACGGGGAAGCCTGGGCAGCGGCGGAGCGCGACGGTCGGCGGCGCGGGAGGCCGCGGCGGCGGCGCTGACCGTGGCGCCCGTGCGCACCCGCTGGGACATCGTCGCTATCGCGTTTGCGGCCGGCTTCATGGTCGGTATGCAGGTCGGCAAGGTGCCGCCGGCGCTGCCCATGCTGCAGGCCGAGCTCGAGCTTTCCCGCGTCGTCGCCGGGCTGATCGCGTCGTCCTACTACGCCATCGGCGCCGTCCTCGGCGTCGCCGGCGGGCTGCTCGTCGACCGCCTCGGCATCAGGCGGATGGTCGTCGTGGGCGGGGCCGCGATGGCGCTCGCGAGCGCTGCGGGCGGGTTTGCCGACAGCGGGGGGCCGCTGCTCGCCGCCCGCATCGTCGAGGGCTTCGGCTTCGTCACACTCACGGTTGCCGGGCCGAAGATGCTGGTCACCGCCGCGGATGCCGGCGTGCGCCGCTTCCTGCTCGGCGTCTGGGGCACATACATGCCGATCGGCATCGCGCTCTCGCTCGTGATCGCGACGGCATCGCTGGAGGCGATCGGCTGGCGCGGTCTCTGGCTCGTGAACGCGGGGCTCATCCTGCTCTTCGTGGCGGTCTTCCTTTGGGGCGCGGCCCGTAAGCGCTGGCGCGCGCCGGCGGTGAGCGGCGGTGGGTTCGACGCTGCCGGCGTGCGCGCGATTCTCGCCCGGCCGGGGCCCTGGCTGTTCGGCCTGAGCTTCGCGATCTTCGCCGTCGAGTGGCAGGCTCTGATGGCGTGGCTGCCGACCTTCCTGATCGAGACGCAGGCGCGCGCGCTCACGGGCGCCGCGCTCTTCACAGCGCTCTTCGTCCTCGTCACCGCCGCCGTCTCGATTGCCTGCGCCAGGCTCCTGCAGCGGGGCGTTGCCCGCTGGCCGCTGCTGGCGATCACCTTCGCAGGGATGGGAGTCAGCGCGGCGGCGCTGTTCGCGCCGTTTACGCCCGACGACGCCAAGCTGCCGCTCGCCCTCTGCTTCGCGCTGGCCAGCGGGCCGCTGCCTGCCGTCTGCTTCGAAGGGGGCGTCGCGCACGCGCCGAGCCCCGGGCAGGTCGCCATGGCCGGCGGCTTCGTGGCCCAGGGGGCGGCGCTCGGCGCGGTGCTCGGCCCGCCGCTGCTCGCCGCCGTGACCGAGGCGCTGGGCGGCTGGGAGGCGGCGTGGTGGACGATGCTGGTCTGGTCCTCGCTCGGGCTGGCGGTGGCGGCCGGCGTGTGGCGGGCCGATGCGCGCCTCGCGCGCCTGGCGGCTGCAGCGTGATGCGCGGCGGCTCGCTGGCCCGCGTGGCCGTTGCCGTCCTCGTCGCGGGCGCGGCGTCGCTCGCGTCGGACGCGGCCTTGGGCGATCCGATTCAGCTATCCGCGCGGCCGGTCGCTCTCGATCCCGAAGACCGTTCCCGCCAGCATGTCGGCGACCTGGAGTTTTTGGGGGGACTGGCCCTGCGGAGCGATGCGCCGACGTTCGGCGGGCTCTCCGGCCTCAGCGTCACGGCCGCCGGAGAGCTTGCCGCCGTCAGCGATCGCGGCCATTGGTTCACCGCCCGCATCGTGCGAAACGATGCCGGCCGCCTCGTGGGCCTGGCCGAGGGCGAGATGGGGCCGCTCAGGGACGAGCAGGGCCGGCCGGTGGAGGAGGCGTGGCGCGATGCCGAGGCGCTGGAGCGGCTGCCCGACGGCGACTGGCTGGTGAGCTTCGAGCGCGCGCACCGCGTCTGGCGCTACCCGGCGGAGACCGGCGGCCTGCATGGCCGGGCCGTCCCCTTCCAGGCGCCCGAGGGCATCGCGCGCGCGCCGGCCAACGGCGGGGTCGAGGCGCTCGCGCCGCTTCCCGACGGGCGCATCCTGATGCTGGCGCAGGGCCTGAAGCACGAGGGCGGCGCCCGCGCCGGCTGGCTCGTGGGCGACGGAGGGAGCGAGGCTCTTGGCTACCGCACCGCGCCCAAGTTCCTGCCGACCGATGCTGCGGCGCTGCCGAATGGCGACGTCCTCGTGCTGAACCGCCATTTCACCATGCTCGGCGGCGCCAGGGCGCGTCTGGAGCGGGTCCACGCCGGGGCGATCGTGGCCGGCGCCGATCTGGAGGGCACGCTCGTGGCGCGCTTCCAGCATCCGCTCACGGTGGACAACTTCGAGGGCGTGGCGACGGTGCAGGGCGAGGACGGCGCGACGCTCGTCTACATCCTGTCCGACGACAACTTCAACTTCTTCCAGCGCACGCTGCTCCTGCTCTTCCGCCTGCGGGGCGGCTGACGGGGGCCGTGACAGCGGCGGGAAATCCGGGCTAGCTTCTCGCCATGCGGAAGATCCTCGTCACCGGCGCGCTCGGGCAGATCGGCGCCGAGCTGGTGCCGGAGCTGCGACGGCGACACGGCGCCGACAACGTCATCGCGTCCGGCTGGCGGCGGCGGGATGTGGGAACGGTTGTCGATGGCGGGCCGTTCGAGATCGTCGACTGCACCAGGCCGGGGGACATCGCCGCAGTCGTCGAGAAACACGGGATCGGCACCATCTACCACATGCCGGCGTTCCTCTCGGTGCTGGGCGAGGAGAAGCCGGAGGAAGCCTGGGCGCTCAATCTCGGCGGCTACGCCAACGCGCTGGAGGTGGCGCGGCGGCACGAATGCGCGGTGTTCTTCCCGAGCTCCATCGGCGCCTTCGGGCCGGGCACGCCGCTGCAGAACACGCCGCAGGACACGATCCAGCGGCCCAACACCATCTACGGCGTCTCCAAGGTCGCGGGCGAGCTGTTGGGCGATTACTACCACGCGCGCTTCGGGCTCGACACGCGGGGGCTCCGGCTGCCCGGCCTGATCTCGCACGTGGCGCTGCCGGGGGGCGGCACCACCGACTACGCCGTCCACATCTTCTACGAGGCGCTAAAGGAGGGGCGCTACACCTGCTTCCTGCGCCCGGATTCCCGCCTCGACATGATGTACATGCCCGACGCCGTGGCCGCGATCCTCGACCTGATGGACGCCGACCCCGCGCGCCTCGAACACCGCAACGCCTTCAACGTGTCGGCCATGAGCTTCACGCCGGACGAGCTTGCCGCCGAGATCCGCAAGCACGTCCCCGGCTTCGAGATCGACTACGAGGTCGACCCGCTGAAGCAGGCCATCGCCGATTCGTGGCCGGACTGGATGGACGACAGCGCCGCCCGCGCCGAGTGGGGCTGGCAGCCCCGCTACGACCTAGCCGCCATGACGGCGGAGATGATCGGGACGCTCAGGCGGAAGCAGGACCTCGCCTGAGGCCGGCGGGCGGCCGGGACGCTCGGGCGGCAGCGCCACGTCTGCCGAAGCCGTCTGCCGGGAGGGCGACGACGCTCGTTCCCCGAACCCCCAGCTTCGCACGGGCCCCACGTCAATGTGGACGAAGTCGGACGCGCGATAGAGGCCGACGCCGCCCCGCCGCAGGTCGACCGCCTGGCGCCAGACCGCCTCGGAGGCGATGCCGGGCACCCTGATGTCGGCCGCCATGCCGACGGTGTGCAGCGAGTTGCGGGCGACGCCTCGTCCGGAGGCGCGGAGCCACGCGTTGGTCCGGGCCGAGCGGTAGCCCGAGACGAGGTCGATCCGCGCCGGCCGCTCCAGCGCCTTCCACAGGAAGAAGAGCTGGTCGAGCACGCCGTAGAAGATCGGCTCGACCTCGCCGTTGCGCCGGTCGCGGAACAGGTAGCTGTAGGCGTCCAGCGCGTGCCGGTCGTAATCGCCCTCGCGCCAGTAGACGAGATCGCGCCGCTCGCCGGTCCACAGGTTGCGGATCGGCACCCGGCGCTCGGTGTCTTCCAGGAAGGACCGAGCGCCCGCCATGCCGGGCGAGGCCGCAAGGCCGACAAGGGCCGCTGCTCCACTCACGCAGAAGTCTCGGCGGGCGAGGCGCCTGCCCCGCGCCCCTCCCCGGTCGCGCATGGCGCAGCCTAGCACGGCGTCGACCCTTGAGCGCAAAGCAGGCCGTGCCTTGCCGGCCCGGCGCCGCATCGGCGATACTGCCGGCCTTCCTCAGCACCCCCAATCCGCCGACCGAAGGGACACCGCACCATGAGCACTGCCGCCGCCGAGATCGTGAAGGGCGTCTTCCTCCAGGACGAGTCGCTGTTCCGCCAGCAATGCTACGTGGACGGCAAGTGGCTCGATGCCAAGTCGGGGCGGACCACCGACGTGGTGAACCCGGCGGACGGCAACGTGATCGGCACCGTGCCGGCGTTCTCCGCCAGCGAGACGCGCGCCGCCATCGAGGCCGCCAACCGGGCCTTCCCCGCGTGGCGCGCCAAGACCGCCAAGGAGCGCGCGGCAATCCTGCGCAAGTGGTACGACCTGATGATGGCGAACCAGGAGGACCTCGCCATCATCATGACCGCCGAGCAGGGCAAGCCGATGGCGGAATCGCGGGGCGAGATCGGCTACGGCGGCTCCTTCATCGAGTGGTTCGCCGAGGAGGGCAAGCGCGCCTACGGCGACGTGATCCCGCAGCACCTCAACGACCGCCGGATCGTGGTGACCAAGGAGCCGGTCGGCGTCGTCGGCATGATCACGCCGTGGAACTTCCCCAACGCCATGATCACGCGCAAGGCCGGGCCCGCGCTCGCCGCCGGCTGCACCGTGGTCTCGCGGCCGGCGACGGCGACGCCGTTCTCCGCGCTGGCGCTCTGCGAGCTGGGCGAGCGGGCCGGCATCCCGCCCGGCGTCTTCAACGTGATCACCGGCCCGTCGGGCGATGTCGGCGGCGAGATGACCGCGAACCCCATCGTGCGCAAGCTCTCCTTCACCGGGTCAACCGAGGTGGGGAAAATCCTGCTGGAGCAGTGCGCGCACACGGTGAAGAAGGTCTCCATGGAGCTCGGCGGCAACGCGCCCTTCATCGTCTTCGACGACGCCGACATGGATTCCGCCGTGAGCGGGGCGATCCAGTCGAAGTATCGCAACACGGGCCAGACCTGCGTCTGCGCCAACCGCTTCCTGGTGCAGGGCGGCGTCTACGACACCTTCGCCGAGCGGCTGGCCGAGGCGTCCTCCAAGCTCGTCGTCGGCCCCGGCCTCGAAGGCGAGACCCAGCAGGGGCCGCTGATCGACGCCGACGCCGTCGCCAAGGTCGAGGAGCACATCCAGGACGCGGTCGACAAGGGGGCCGAGGTGATCCAGGGCGGCAAGCGCCATCCGCTCGGCGGCAACTTCTTCGAGCCCACCGTGATCGCCAACGTGAACACCCAGATGAAGGTCGCCCGCGAGGAGACCTTCGGCCCGCTCGCGCCGATCTTCCGCTTCGAGACAGACGACGAGGCGGTGCAGCTCGCCAACGACACCGAGTTCGGGCTGGCGGCCTACTTCTACAGCCGCGACATCGGGCGCATCTGGCGGGTGGCGGAGCAGCTCGAATACGGCATCGTCGGCATCAACACCGGCATCATCTCGACCGAGGTGGCGCCCTTCGGCGGCATGAAGGAATCCGGCATCGGCCGCGAGGGCTCACACTACGGCCTCGATGAGTTCCTCGAGGTCAAGTACATGTGCATGGGCGACATCGACAAATAGCCGCCTTCCGGACGGCGCAGACCGATGAGCGTGCGAGAGCCCTGCCTGCCGCCTTGACCGCGCGCTACGCCATCTATGTCGCGCCCGATTCGGGCTCGCCCCTCGCCCGATTCGGCGCCGCCTGGCTCGGGCGCGATGCCGAGACGGGCGCGCGTGTGGCGCGGCCCGCGCTCGCGGGCTTCAGCGCGGAACGCCTGGAGCAGATTACCGAGACGCCGCGCGGCTACGGCTTTCACGCGACGCTGGCACCGCCCATGCGGCTCGCCGAGGGCTGCTCGCTAGGCATGCTCGACGACGCCCTCGCCGCGTTCGCCGCCGGGCGCGCGCCGTTCATGGCGCCGCCGCTCCAGCTCACGCACATGATGGGGTTCCTCGCCCTGATGCTCTCGACCGGGAGCGACGCCATGCAGGCGCTGGAAGACGATACGATCCGCACCTTCGAGCGGTTCCGCGCGCCGCCGACCGCCGCCGAGCTTGCAAGGCGCGAGGACGAGGGGCTCACGCCGCGCCAAGAGGTGCTGTTCCGTGCGTGGGGCTATCCGTACGTGCTGGACGAGTTCCGCTTCCACATGACGCTCTCGTGCGAACTCGATGCGCCCGAGCTGCAGGCATTGCAGACGGCGCTCGGGCCGCTCACGGCGCCCCTCTGCACCCGGCAACTCGAGATCGGCGGTATCGCATTGTTCGAGCAGGCGGCGCGCGACGCCCCCTTCCTGCTCAGGCGGCGCTACCCGTTCGCCGCCTGACCGCGCGGCGGCGCCCGACTCGGCGAGGGCGGATGCGCCCTACGGGGCCTCCGCGGCCTCCTCCGGCTGGGCGCTGGCGCCGGGCAGACAGCCGCCGCAGACGGTGAGCTCCTGTGCCGTGATGTGGCGCCCGCGCTCGCTCGCCAGGAACACCGCGATGTCGGCGACCGAATCGGTGGTGACCAGCGCGCCCAGCATGTTGGCGCGCATGTTCTGCGCGTAGTGGGTTTTGTAGTCGAGGCCGAGATCGGCCGCCAGCCCCCGGTGGGCGTCCTGCGCCATCTTGGTCTCGACCCAGCCGGGGCAGATGGCGTTGACGCGCACACCCGAGCCGCCGAGTTCGTCGGCCAGGCAGTGCATGAAGGCGTTGAGGCCGTTCTTGGTCATCGCGTAGGTGCCCCAGCCGGCCGAGTAGGCGCCGGCTGCGATCGAGGAGACGAAAATGACGGAGGCGCCGCCGCCCGAGGCGCGGATCGCCGGTAGCGATGCCCGGGTCGCGAGGAAGGCGGCGGTGAGGTTGGTCTCGACCATGCTGTCCCAGTCGGCGAGGTCCATCTCGGCCACCGGCTTGCGGATGAAGGTCCCGGCGTTGTTGACCAGGATGTCGAGGCCGCCGAGGCGTTCGATGGCGGCGGCGCACATCGCCCCGATGGCGGCGCGATCGCGGAGGTCGGCGGCGGCGGCGAAGGCCCGCCCGCCCGCCGCCTCGATCGCAGCCACGGTCGGGCCGGCACGCTCGTCGCTCCGCGCGTGAACGGCGACATGCGCGCCCTCGCGCGCGAAGGCCTCGGCGATGGCGGCGCCGATGCCGCTTGCCGCTCCGGTAACCAGGGCGCGGCGGCCCTGAAGAGACGTCTCCATTCCGGTCTCCCTGCGATGCTGCACGTGGGCTCCGGCCGGTGGGCCGGCTCGCCGCTGAACGGGGAACGAACAGGCGAGTTGCGCTATCGGTTCGCGGTCATGATGATCCGCTTCGCGGAATGATGCCAGGGATGAGAGCCGACGGGGGAGCCGCGATGGCGACAGGAACACCGTTTCAAGTGAGAGAAGGCATGCACGCGCCGGCGGTCCGCCGCGTGACGCCCGCCGAGGTGCCGACCGTCGACTTCGGCGCGCTCTATTCGCCGAGCCTGGCGGAGCGCAAGGCCGTGGCACGGGCGATCCGCGCGGCCTGCGCAGGACCCGGTTTCTTCTACATCGTCAACCATCAGTTCCCGCAGGCGGTGATCGCGCGCTCGCAAGCCGCCATGCAGCGGTTCTTCGCCCTCCCCGTCGCCCAGAAGATGCGCAACCACTATCTCGACTGGCCCAATCACCGGGGCTACGTGCCGTCGGGCGGGATCACGGCCGACCACAGCCTGGAAGGCTCCAGCGACATCTCGGAAGCCATCGAGATGGCGCACGATCTGCCGGCGGACGATCCCGACCACGTGCGTGGCGTCCGCTTCTACGGCCCCAACAACTGGCCCGAGGAGCCCGCCGACTTTCGCTGGGCGCTCGGAACCTACTTCGATTGCCAGCTCGAGCTGGGGCGCCAGATCTTCCGCGCCTTCGAGTATGCCCTCGATCTGGAGGAGGGGTACTTCACCGCCAAGTACACGAAACCGCTGGCCCGCCTGCGCGTCTGCTACTACGAGCCACAGCCGGAGCCTCTCGACATCGCCCACATCGGGCTCGGCGCGCACACCGACTACGAGTGCTTCACCACCGTCTGGCAGGACCGGGAAGGGCTGCAGATGCTGAGCCGTGACGGTGAGTGGCTCATCCTGCCGCCGGTGGACGGCAGCTTCGCCGTCAACCTCGGCGACCTCATGCAGCAGTGGACGAACGACCTGTTCGTCTCGACCATGCACCGGGTCATCAACACCTCGGGCCACAAGCGCTACTCGCTCGTGCAGTTCTTCGGTGTCGACTACGACGTGGAGGTCGAGGCGATCCCCGGCTGCGTCGGTCCGGGCAACCCCTGGCGCTATGAATCAATAAAGGCGGGCGACCACTCGGAGAGAATGGTCGCCCGCACCTACCACTACGACGAATAGGGAGTCAGCCGCTCCCTACTCGGCGTCGATCAACGAGATCTCCGCCCGCCGGTTGCGGCCGTCGGCCACGTTGTCGCTGGTCTTGGCGATCGGCTCGGATTCGCCGAGACCCTCCGCGTGGATCACGAAGCGGCCGGCCCCGTTCTCGATGAGGTAGCTCGCCACCGAAAGCGCACGCTGCTCGGAGAGCTTGAGATTGTACGCATCCGGACCCGCGCGGTCGGTATGGCCGCGGATGAGGATCTTGTAGGGCCTCATCTCCGTCGCGGTAGCCGCTGCCTCGTCCAGCGTCTGCATCGCGGCGCCCGAGAGATCGGAGCTGTCGAACTCGAAGAACACCACGTAGTAGGTCACGTAGCTGGGCTCGGGCTCCGGCTCGGGCTCCGGCTCGGGCGGCGGAGGCCGCATCGCCACCTCGGCGGCGACCACGGAGCCGTAGAATGCGTTGCGGCATTCGGCAATGTTGCTCGGCTGGTGGCCCTCCTCCTGCTCCTGCATCCAGCAGTCGAAGCTCAACTGCGCGCGGGCGGCGACGATGGGCGCCTTGCCCTTGCCGCTCCCCACCAGCATCGCCATGAGCCTGTTTCTCGCCTTCGCGAGCTCTTCCACCTTGTCGGCCGGAATCCGGCGCTCCTCGAGCGCGGTCGGCCGCACGTCGTCGCCCCTGGCTGCGACCGCAGCCTTCAGCGCGAAGTAGTCGGAATCCCGATAGTCGTTCTCCGCCAGCTCGTTCGACGAGAGCTCGATGTAGCCCGCGTAGAGCTGCTGGTTGAATTCCGATCCCTGAGGATCGAGGCCCTGAACGCCTTCGAGCTCGAGACCGGCGCACGCCCCGAGCATTGCCGCGATGCCTGCGACCGCGGCGAGGCGAAGCCCGGTCGATGAGACCTTGGTTCCCTTGAACATTTTCATTCGCTGCCTCCCGTGCTGTCACTTTGACTATAGCGCGATCCACCGTACCGCATAAAGCACGATGAAGGACGAATTTGGGCATTTTGAGGCGGACGGGATCGCCACCGCTCGACAACTTCCGCTTTTCCGCCTAGATCACGGGCGACCACAGCAACGCAACCAGACCGGAGGCGCGCCATGCTGCAGAGGCTCCTCGTTCCCGCCCTTCTCGCCAGTGCGCTGGCCGTGCCGGCCGCCGCCGAGGAGGAATCGCGCTACTCCGAATGGCGCCAGGACGGCGCAGAGGCCGAGGGCGGGGAAGCGCTCGATGCGCTGGCGCGCGAGCTTGAGGCTTTGATCGACGACGCCGAGAAGGCGCGGGCGGCGGATCCGCGCTTCCTCCAGGATCTGCGCGACATGATCGCAGCCCATGTCGCCGAGGCCGAGCCGCGCGAAGCCCTGATCCGCGACGATTTCTCGGACGGCGACTACACGGACGATCCCGGCTGGGAGGTGGTGAGCGGCGAATTCTCGGTCGAGAGCAGGCTGGGCTTGCGCACCACGATCCCGCTGAGTGGCGCCGACACGGAGACGATGAGAATATCCCTCGACACGATCATGGAGACGAAGGACGAGCTGCTCGACAAGGGCGAGGCGCTGCTCGACAAGGGGAAGGACACGGTCACCGACCTCTTGAGCGGCGAGAAGACCTTCGGCGACCTCCTGGGCGGCGACGACGACGAGGAGGCGACGGAGGACACCGGGCCTGCCGGGCCCGAGCCTGCGATGATCGTGCTCGAGGCGGACATCCCCAACGCCTTCGCCCTCGAAGTGGAGATGATGTCGGGCGTCGCGCACAGGGACGCGCAGTTCGAGATCGACCTGTTCCAGGGCCGGGGCGGGGCGTCCGGCTATCGCCTCTCCTACATGGCGGGCGACGATCCCGCCCTCTCCCTCTCGCGCTTCGGCCGGCGCGGCGCGGAGGTGATCGGCGAGCACGACGACGCGCTCGCTCTCGAGGACGGCCAGAGCCACACACTCGCCCTCGTGCGCGAGGGTGACGGGACGATGACGGCGACGGTCGATGGCACCGAGCTCATCCGGGCGAAGAGCAGCGCGCTGGAGGATCCCTTCGACGGCCTCTCCCTCGTCAACGGCGGCGGCGACTATGCCATCCGCAGCGTCGCGGTCTATGGCGAGCAGTAGTGCGCGCCGGTGCGTCCGGGCGGAAGGCACCCCAGGGGCATGAGCGGAGGGGCATCCGGGCTGCCGCGGCCCGGTGCCGCGCGGGCGGCGGTGGAGCGCTGCCTCGCGCGGATCGAGCAGCTCGATCCCACGTACAACGCCATGGTGACGACCACGGCGGAGCGGGCGCGCGAAGAGGCCGATGCCTGCGATGCGGCCGCCGCCGAGGGCCGCTGGCTCGGCCTCCTGCACGGCATGCCCGTGGCGCTGAAGGACAACATCGAGACGGCGGGCGTGCGCACCACCAGCGGCGCCGCCTACCTCGCCGACCACATCCCCAACAGCGATGCGCCCGTGGTGGGCCGGCTGAAGGCGCAAGGCGCCGTGCTGATCGGCAAGGCCAACATGCAGGAGCTGGCGTGGGGCGTGGTCTCGACCAACCCGGTGGCGGGCCAGTGCCGGAACCCGTGGAACCCGGAGCGCATTCCGGGGGGCTCCAGCGGCGGCTCCGGCGCCGTGGTGGCGGCGGAGATGGCCGCCGCCGCGCTCGGCACCGACACCGGCGGCTCGGTCCGCATTCCGGCCTCGATGACCGGCATCGCGGGCCTGCGGCCTACGCACGGGCGCATCTCGATCCGCGGCATCACGCCCGTCAGCGTCGCGCACGACACCGTGGGGCCCATGGCGCGCACCGTGGCGGATGTCGCGCGCCTCTTCGCCGTGCTCGCCGCCTACGACCCGCTCGACCCCGTCTCGCGCGACCTGCCGCTGGAAAACTTCCTGCCCCGGCTGGATGACGGAATCGAGGGCGTGCGCATAGGCCTCGCGCGCAACTTCTTCTTCGAAGGACTGGACGCGGACGTCGAGGCCGCGGTGCAGGCTGCTGCCGGCACCCTGGAATCGCTCGGGGCGCGGCTGGTCGATGTCACGCTGCCCGGTGCCGAGACCGCCCAGCGCTGGACCACGATCATGGCCTACGCCGACGCCTGCGCCTACCACAGGGAGCGGCTCGACGCGGGGCCTGGCGCGCTCTCCCGGCCGGTCTACGAGCGCATGATGATGGGCCGCGAGTTCAGCGCGGTGGACTATGCCGAGGCCATGCGCGGGCGCGAGGCCTGGCGCCGCGCGCTGGCGCAGGTGTTCGAGACAGTGGACGTCCTGCTCGCGCCGACCACGCCCCGGCCGGCGCCGCCCATCGCCGACGATCGCAGCCTCCACCGCGCCACCCAGGACGCGACGCGCTTCACCTATGGCGGCGCGCTGGCGTCGATACCGGGTCTCTCGGTTCCCTGCGGCTTCTCTTCGGACGGCATGCCCATCGGCATGATGCTGGAGGCCGCCTGGGGCGCCGAGCCGCTGCTCCTCAGGGTGGGCCACGCCTATCAGCAGGCGACGGACTGGCACCTCCGCCGCGCGCCCTGCCTCAAGGACTCAGCCCGCACTTCTCACTAGGGTCATGGTCTGCGCGGCGCTCTCCGGCCGACAGCCCTGGACCATGTTCGCGACCACGGCGTGAGCGTGGAGCTGAGGGTCGAGATTGCGGGAGGTGTCGTGGCGGAAGATTGCGGCGATCATTTTCTGGTCACCGGCGCGGACCATCGCCCCGGTCGCGGGATCGCGCGTCCGGGTCTCTAAAATGGCGTTGGCCTTGATCCAGCCGAGGGTCGCGCTCACCGCCTTGTCGTGCGCCCCGTCGTCCTTCGCGTAGCAGCCGCCCTTCTCGAAATAGCCCACCCCCTCCGGCTGCGAGCCGCATAAGCTGTAGCGCATGGAGGACTCTCTTCGTCGCTCCGTGTCAGCGCCACCTGGCACTTGCCCTGGCCATGCAGCAACCCTTGCGTACACGGCCCAAAGAGTGATGGACGAGTGGGAGGCGGATTGGGATACTTAAATGGCGAGTCGCTCCCGAAACCGGACTTCGTCGCCCGAAGTCTATTCACGAGACGGCGTGCCGCCATGAATTTAGAAACCTGCATCGCCCACATCATGAGGCGCCGATGGCTGACGATTTTGCTCTCTCTGCTTGTCATGCTGGCCCTCGCCGCGGGCGCCCAGAACCTGGTATCTGTTGACGTCGATGTTCGTAATCACTTCGAGAAGGATGATCCGCGCATTGTCGCGCTCGACCACCTGGAAGAGACCTACGCGATCTCCGACACCGCGCTTATTGCGGTGGCACCCCAGAGCGGCACCATCTTCACGCAGGAAGCGCTCATTGCCATCGAGGAGTTGACCGAGCAGCTCTGGCTGACGCCCTACGTTACCCGCGTCGATTCCATCGCGAATTACTCGCACAGCGAGGCCTTCGAGGACGAGCTGATCGTCGAGCCGCTCATCGACGACGCCGCCTCTCTCTCCGACGACGACATCGCACGCATCGAGACGATCGCGCACGCGACGGAAGAGGTTGACGGGCGCTTCGTTTCCCGGGATGGCCGCGTGGCCGGGCTGGTGGTCAGCATCGCGCTTCCCGAGGGCCGGGACGTCCGACAGGCGGCCAAGATGGAGGTCGTCGACTACCTCTACGGCACCGCAGCCGAGGCGGGGGAGAAGTATTCGACCATCGACTACCACATAACCGGCGAGCTTCCCCTGGATCGTGCCATGGGCGACGCAATGAACGAGGAGTTCGAACTCCTCGGACCCATCGCGCTCGGGGTCATGCTGCTGGTTGCCGTGCTGATGCTGCGCTCCATCTGGGGAACCGTTGCGATCGTCCTGATGATCGTTGGTGTCATCATCGCTTCGGCCGGCTTCGTGGGCTGGACCGGCATGACGCTGTTCGGCGAGAGCGCTGCCGCCATATTCGTCTTGATGGCGATCGCTGTCGCGCATTCCGTCCACATCATAGAAGCGATGCTGGCGGGCTTGCGCGAGGGAATGGACCGCAAACAGGCGGCGATTCATTCCCTGGAGCTGAACATATGGCCTGTTTTCCTCACGTCGATCACGACGGCAATCGGGTTCCTCAGCCTGAACTTCTCGGAGATGCCGCCGTTCCAGGTCATGGGCAACATGGTGGCCTTCGGCTCGCTGTTCGCGTTCTTCTTCGCGGTAACGTTCCTGCCGGCGGTCCTCTCCTACCTGCCCATGCGCGTCCGGCCTGCGCGCGAAGGGAAGGTGGATTATTTCGACCGTCTCGGGCGGTTCGTCGTCTCCCGCCGCATGCTCCTTCTGTGCTCCTTCGGCGTTCTGACCGTCGCGCTCATGGCCGGCATTGCGCGGATCGAGCTCAAGGAAAACTGGCTCGAGCTTCTCGGCGAGAGCTACCAGTTCCGGCAATCGACGGATTTCATCAGCGAGAACTTCACCGGCGTCGAAGCCTTCGAGTACTCTCTCGACGCGGGGCAGGAGGGCGGCGTCACCGATGTCGAGTACCTGAGCCGGGTGGACGCGTTCGCGGAGTGGTATCGGGCGCAGCCGGAGGTCGCTCACGTCTTCGCCATCTCCGACATCATGAAGCGCCTGAACAAGAACCTGAACGGCGACGATCCGGCGTTCTACAGTATCCCCGACAACTCCGATCTGGCGGCGCAGTATCTGCTGCTCTACGAGTTCTCTTTGCCGGTTGGGCTCGACCTGAACAATCTCATCGACGTGGAACGCTCGTCCACGCGCATGACGGTCGTGCTGTCGAGCCTGTCCACCAACGAGAAGATCGCGCTCGACGACCGCGCGCAGGCCTGGCTGCGCCAGAATGCCCCGGGTCTCGAAACCGCGGCCGCCGGCGTCTCGATCGTCGGCGCCCATTCGATTCAGAAGAACATCAAGAACATGCTGATCGGCACCATCACGGCGATGGGCATCGTCTCCCTGCTGCTGGTGTTCATCTTCAGGAGCCTGCGTCTCGGGCTCATCAGCCTGATTCCCAACTTCATCCCGGCCGCCATGGCGCTGGGCCTGTGGGGCTATGCCGTGGGAGCGGTCGGAAACGCCGCGGCCGTGGTCACCGCCATCGCCTTCGGCATCGTCGTGGACGACACGATCCACTTCATGACCAAGTACATCAGGGCCCGAAAGAGCGGGCAGTCGGCGGCGGACTCCGTTCAGACCGCGTTCCGCACCGTGGGCAAGGCGCTGCTGGCGACGACCGCGGTGTTCGCGCTGGGCTTCCTGGTGTTCGGGGCGTCGGGGATGGCGACCAACCAGGCGCTCGGGCTGCTCGTGGGCATTACGGTCATCATCGCCCTGCTGGCGGATTTCCTGTTCCTGCCGCCGCTGCTCATGGTGCTCGAGCGGTTCAGTATCGAGCGGCTCAGGAGACGGGGCGGGGAGGCGACTTGAAGGCGTCCGGGCCGGGCCACTCCCCTGAGCCAGGTCTCGTGAAGCTCCTCGGGCAAATCGGTGCGGCGCGTCTCACCCTTCTCGCGGCGCTCTTGTCTCTGCTGATTTCGGTACCGATGGCGACCGGCGCGCGTGCCGACGACGGGTTCGTGGAATTCGTGGAGGTTACTGGCCGTCTTTCCTCCGAAACGCGGGTCTATCCCGAGACGGCCGCGCATCCCGACCAGCGCTCCCACGCGAGCGGCTTCGCTGCGGAGGCGACGGTCTACATGGAGGACAATGAGGGCAGGAGCATCACGATAACGCCCTTCCTCCGATACGACGCCGGGGATCCGGACCGCACCCACGCCGACCTCCGTGAGGCTTTCCTTCTCCTCTACGGCGATATCGGCGACGACGAATGGGAGCTGCGCCTGGGCGTCGATCGCGTGTTCTGGGGGGTCGTCGAATCGCGCCCCCTGGTCGATATCGTCAACCAGACGGACCTCGTGGAAGACCCGGACGAGAAGACCAAGATGGGCCAGCCGATGGTCCACCTCACGTGGTCGGGGGACTGGGGGGCGCTTGAGCTGTTCGGGCTGACCGGGCACCGGGAGCGCACCTTTCCGGGCCGCCACGGCCGCCTGCGTCCCGGGCCTGTCGTGGACCGCGACCTGACCTCGTACGAGTCCTCGGCGGGAGAGTGGCATCTCGATCTTGCCGCCCGTTACACCGGCAGCTTCGGGCCGGTCGACATCGGGCTCAGCGTGTTCGACGGCACGAGCCGCGAGCCCACCCTTCTGCCGACCCTGGCCGGCACCGAACTCGTTCTGGCGCCCTACTACGAGCAGATCACCCAGCTCGGCCTGGATACCCAGCTCACCACGGGCCCTTGGCTTCTCAAGCTGGAAGCCATTCACCGCGCCGGCGCGCAGAACCGCCGGCTCGACCGGTTCCTGCAGTACGAAGAGGAAGACTACGCGGCCTTCGTCGCAGGCGCCGAATACACAATCTACGCCGTGTGGGATTCGGACGCCGATCTCAGCCTGATCGGCGAATGGGCCCGCGACGGGCGCGGCCGATGGGCGACCAACGCGTTCGAGAACGACGTGCTGCTTGCCGCGCGTCTGGGGCTGAACGACGAACAGAGCACCGAATTCACGCTCAGCGTTCTGGAATCCCTGGACTACAGCAGCCGCGTGCTGAACGCCGAATTCAAGCGCCGCCTTTCGGATAGCTGGTCCCTGCATGTGCAGAGCTACGCCTATGTCGGGATCGATGAGGACGATGCCATGTATGATGTGCGGCGCGACAGTTTCATCGGGGTGAACCTGGACTACAACTTCTGAAGCGGGCCAGCGGATGATTGCCCGCAGATCGGCCGCCGACAGGAGGAAACGCTGATGCGCGTCGCTCTCCCCCACCCAATGCTTGCAGTGTCCGCGATCGTTCTTGCCGCTCTCGTCTGGGCCGGCGGGCCGTCGGCCGTCCTCGCGGAGAGCGCCGAGGAGGCCGGGCTCAGGATCGCGACGGACGCCCGCGAACGCCAGAAGGGCTACGGCAACCTCACCGCAAACCTCAAGATGACCCTGCGCAACAAGCGGGGGCAGGAGAGCACGCGCGAAGTCCGCCTCAAGGTCATCGAAGTCGAGGGAGACGGCGATCGCACCATGTTCGTGTTCGACCGCCCGCGCGACGTCAAGGGCACCGCCTTTCTCGTCCACGCCCACAAGAACGAGCCGGACGACCAGTGGCTCTACCTGCCCGCCCTGAAGCGGGTCAAGCGCATCAGCTCGTCGAAGCAGTCCGGGTCCTTCATGGGCAGCGAGTTCTCGTACGAGGACCTGAGCGCCGTCGAAGTCGAGAAATACACGCACCGCTACCTGCGCGACGAGGCCTGCGGCGATTTCCAGTGCACGGTTCTGGAACGCGTGCCCCTCAGCGAGGATTCAGGGTACTCGCGACAGCTGGTCTGGCTCGACCAGGAGGAGCTTCGCACCATTCAGGTCCAGTACTTCGACCGCAGGGACGAGCATCTCAAGACGATGGTGGTCGACGAGTTCGCGCAATATCTCGACCGCTTCTGGCGGGCAGGCACGGTGGAGATGACGAACCATCTCACGGGAAAGAGCACCGTGCTGAACTGGACGGACTACGAGTTCGGAACCGACCTCGACGAGGGCGACTTCACCAAGACGGCGCTGAAACGCACGCGATAGCGGCAGCGCCTGGGGCTTCCTGCGATCGGGCGGCCCGGCCACGTGCCTGGGGCAGCCCGGCCAGAGAGCGACGATACTCTCCACGATACCGCGACGCGGATCAGGAGCCCCTAGCCTAGTGGACGGGCAGTTCGTGTCTCTGCTCGGCGATGCGGTACTTCAGCTTCTTGCTCGGCTTCATCGACGGAAGCGGGCTGAACCGTAACTTATAATTGGTGGGATGCACCTCGATCGTGAAGTGGTGCGCGATCATCAGTATGTTGACGGCCAACTGCAGATTCAACCAGTTGGAACCGAGGCACCTGTGCGTGCCCAACCCGTACGGCGCGTAGCCATGACTGCGGTGCTCGTTACGGGGAGGCAGATAGCGGTCGATATCGAACGTGTAGGGATCGGGGAAGTCTTCCTCCATGTAATGCGCGGCCGTCTGGGCAATGTGGAGCCGCGACCCGACCGGCAGTTCGTGGCCCTCGACCACGCACGTGTTCATCACGTCCCGCATGGACATCGGGACGATCGGGTACAGGCGCAGGCACTCCATCAGGAAGCGATGCGTGACGTCGATCGCGTCCGGGGTGAAGTCGGCACCAAGGGGATCGCCGTTGTCGAAGAGGGCATCGGCCTCACTCCTAAGTTTCTCGTAGAGCGAGGGCTGCGAGGCCATGGCGTAAATCGCGAAGTTCAGCGCATCGCCGAGGTATACACTGGCCACCAGCGCCGCAGACAGAGCAAAACGCAGGTTCGCCTCCGGCACCAACTGTGGATCGCTTGCGTGCAGGCTCAACCAGTCATCGGCCAGGTCCCGCGGGCAACCGGCCCGCTGGGCAGGCGTGTGGGAACTCTGCACCCGTTGCAACAATGTATCGACGACTTTTGACCGCCGCTTCATGCCCGGGGTATTCAGCATGAACTTGGGCAGGGCCTCCATAATGTGCGTGATGAGCGCTCGTTCCTTGAAGGCGATGAGATCGTCTATGATATCTTGCGAATCAACGCCCAAGAACAGCGACGAAAGTTGCGCATTGACCATGAGCCGGCACAATCGCCTTGCAGAATAGGAATCCTCAACCTTCCAACTCGACAGATTCTTTCGGACCTGGTGGTAGACTTGGTCCATCTGCCCTTCCAGCCTGTCGCGAGAAAACGCTGGAGACATGGCCTTCCGTAGCCGGAAATGGTCGCCGCCGTCCAGGGAAGGCAGTACGCCATGGGCACCATAGATTTTTTCGAAGCCGGAAAAATAGTCACTGGCTCTCAGGTGCAGCCGCCCGTGCCTCTGCACCCAGTGGTTCGTCTGTGAGCTGGCGAGGAAGATCATGGGTCTCTTGAACGGCGGGCAGATCTGGAACACCGGACCATATTGCTTTGCCAGGTCCGCAAAGACCGCCGGAATGTTGCCCTTGCGCAAGTGTGGATTGAGCAGCAGCCGACCTAGCGAGACCGTCGGTATCTGTTTGTTCAAGGAGGATCGCCGAAGCAATGGGCTGGCGACGGTGTGCTCGACCGCTGCAGCTATCGAACGTCCTATCAAGTCCATTTTGCAGATAAACTTGATGCGTTCTTCGGCCTCGTCATCCAGCTCGAATATGAAGCGCCAGACGTCGCACGTGTTGACGAGGCAAATGATGATCATGTCCCGCGGATCAGGAATTACGCTGGAATAGATGAACTTGCTGATACGTGCTTTGATGAACTCATGCGGAGTCTCCTCCGTGGAGCCGTCGTATTGAACAGGAGCCAGCGTCCAGAAGTCACCGTCGTGGTGCCTCAGGATTTTCAGATGGACCAGGTGATCCAGAGTCGAATCGATGACGGACTCCGCCTGTCCGGCGAGCCGTTCAATCCAGAATTGCGCGTTTCGCTGCTCCGGTTCGTCCGCGATTTGCGTCAAGATGGGATCGAGAATGGGGTTGCCCGTTTCCGTCCGGTCCACAACGAGCAGCGAGTCCATGTCCGTGTCGATGCGCTCGAGGAGAGAGAGCTCCGCAAGCACTGCGCCGACGAAGGCGCAGTTCAGCTCCCAGCCCTGGACCTGATGAAAGTACCCGGTTTCCTCGTTGAGGAGCATGAGGACAAGCTCTTCGGGCAACGACAGCTGCGCGGCCGTCACAGTCATGTCAACCATGGCCTCCTTGCGCCCAGGTCACCCGGCACGTCCGAACGGTCATCCTGCGGCATCGGCGTCGAATGAGGGTTTGCCGACGGGCAGACACGCGCGGCAAGCCGTTATCCGTCGCTGAAGCAAGGTTCATTGTAATGTAGTCCTCCGAGTCGGACTTTGAAGGACTTTTCGACGGCACGCGGTACTGGCTGTCCGCTGGCAACCGTGGTTTCAGGGGATTAGCAACGGTCGTTTACGGAGGGTCTGGTCGATCCTCACCGTGCGGCGCGCTCCAAGTCCGATCTCTGCAGCATGAGTCTACGCTT
The DNA here is from genome assembly GCA_028818855.1 of Rhodospirillales bacterium. Classification (GTDB taxonomy): domain Bacteria; phylum Pseudomonadota; class Alphaproteobacteria; order UBA828; family UBA828; genus WTGU01. The sequence goes on along the minus strand of JAPPMY010000149.1, from coordinate 28,465 downwards.
CGCCCACGGGCTGGGCAACAAGGCGGTGTCGGCCGAGATCGGCGTGCTCGAGCGAGCCATCGGCACGTGACGTCGGCAATCACGACTCCGGCGCTTGGTGCGACCGACATTCTCATGCCTCCGGGCGATGGGCTCCCCCCTTGGCCAAGACCAGGGCGCCGACTCCCCGGCGCGATCGTGAATTCGGCCTCGCTGCCCGAGCCGACGAAGCGCCTGTCGTCCCGATATGCGTGTGTGCCCGGGACGCAATCCGGCTCACGCCGCTTGTCGGCCACTGTGCGTTGCGGCCAAGGACCCTCTCGCAACGACAAACAAGTTCAAGCAAGTTTCATATACGCGTTCATAAACAACGCGCTGCACAGTGGGGTCTCTTTTCCGCACCCGATATTCGGATTGACCGTGCAGTTCCCCGGCTCAACCGGGCTTGCGGGCCAGGAAGCAGTAAAGCGGTGAAAATATTCCCGTCTTTCCCCCCGCGACATATGCCTCGGCCGTTCTATCCATGAAGCGGACAACGGCTGCCGAACCCTGGGGAAAGAGTTTGACAGTCTCGGCCAGGCGCAGGCCTGCCATTATCGCCTTGCGACCCAATGGTGTCCTGCGAAACGCATTGCGCAACGTGCCGCTCTGTCCTTCCATGGGCTGGTACCAAGGCGTACTCGGACCGTCCTTGACGTCCCTGTTCATCGCTTCGATGACGTCGAATCCGACGGACTCGAGCGCCCGATTCACCTCCGAGAACGTTGCGATGTCGTTCAGCGCTATTCCCAGCATCAACGCGTCCTTGATTGCGCGGTGACGGCTGTCGTCCGGGTCGAACGTTTCCGTCATGCACATCTCCTGGCCCCAGAACAGCGCTCCCGGCTTCAGCACGCGAAAGATCTCTGCAAAGGCGCGTTCCTTGTCAGGCGCGTGGCAGGTGGACTCGATCGCATAACCCGCATCGAACGAGTCGGCTTCGATGGCGCTCATATCCATGAAGCTGCATCGAATGTACTCCGCCTTGTGGTCGAGCCCCGCCTCGAGATTCCTCCGCCTGGCCTCGTCGAGCTGCTGTCTGTTGTTGTTGAGGCAGACAACGTTCGCGCCGGACTCTCTGGCGACCCGTCGCATGGGACCGCCCACGCCACAGCCGATGTCAACGATCCTCATCCCCTCTTGCAGTCTCAACCGTTCGATCATCAGGCGCTGGTGCCTGACGATCGCCTCTTCGAGCGTCTCTTCCGGCGTCAATGGCGCAAAATGCAGGGACTCGTTCCACCCGAATTGCATGAGTTCGTTACACAAATCATAGTAATCGTTCACCGTCTCGGTGTGGTCATACGAACGGCTGCCGGGTTGGCCCTCTCGACTCCTGTCCACCCAATTGTTCAGGCGCGCCACGCGGCTGTTGACGTTCCAGTCCCGGTAGGCCCTCCGCATGGACCGGGAGAGGTTCAGGCTTCCCGAGTTCATGGCTTCGTCAGGCGTGGTCGGCGCGCCGCGAAAGCCTTGGAATCCGCCACTTTCTGCTCAGTACCGGACGAGCGTCCTGCGGTCGCCCCATCCAAAGCTGCCAGTTTCGCGCGATATCCTTGGTCGGACCCGGACAAGCACATCGTTCCCTCAAGTTGACCCCTGGAGGCGCTTCCAATCCGTAAAGCTGCTCCGCGGTTCTCAACTTTGATGAAGCATTTGTTCGACTTCTCGATGCCTTGGTGATCTACAATCCAGGCGTGGTGAGCGCAAGGGTGCGGACCCGGTCATCGGGTCGGGCGATCAGAACATCATCCCTGAAGTCGCCGGCTCCCCGGAATCCGTTCAGCCGATGCCGCACCGGATCGGAAGAGGTCAGGGTGTCCGTCTCGGCACGTATCACTCCGTTTCGTTGCCGTTTCGGCGCTGCCCCCTGCGGGCCGCGCGCGCGATACGGAGGAGGGCGTCGGAGCAGATTGCCGCCGGCGCACCGCCGGAGACCTTGCAGTCGCGCTCGGCGCGGGTCAGCAGGCCGAGGCCGCCGGCCGCGCGCGCGCTCGGCCAGCGCGCCAGCTCCTGCGCGAAGGCGGCGCGCTCTCGCGGGAAGACCGGCGGCCTGAGAGCAGCCATCGCGTCCGCCCGGCTGGCGCCGCTCTCCACCGCGCCGCCCACGCGATGAAGGCGCGCGAGCCGCCGGGCCGCAGCGCGCAGGATGGTGATCGGCTGCACGCCGCCATAGAGCGCGCGCGACATGGCGCGGTCGAGCCCCTCGAGGTCGCCCGCGACGGCGAAGCGCGCGACCGCATCCGCCGACGCCTCGGCCGCATCGCCGACGCAAGCCTCCGCGACCTCCATCGTGAGCGTACTGCCTTCGGGCCCCGGTTCGCCGAGAAAGACCGCGAGCGTCTCGACCCCGTTCTCGATCTGGCGGCGGTCGCTGCCGAGGCGCTCGGCGAGCCAGGCGACGGTCTCGGGCGCCGCCGCGATCCGCCACTCGGCACAGAAGCCCTCGATCAGCGCCCGGGCGCCCTCGGCGCTCTCGTCGTAGCAGGGGATGGCGGCGAGGCTCTGCTCCTGCTCGCACAGCTTCCTGAGCCCGGAGCGCGGCGTGAGCGGGCCGGCTTCGGCCACCACCAGGCTCTCCACGTCGGGCAGGGCAAGGCACGAGCGGACCGCCGGTACCACCGCCTCGGTGACGCCGCGCAGGCGCACGGCGCGGCGGCCGCCGGTGAGGGCCATCGCCGCCGCCTCGTCGGCGAGCCTGCCCGGCTCGTCCCGGAGCAGCGCCGGATCGAGGCTGGTGACGCGGAAGGGGTCGTCCGCATCCTCCGCCACCGCGCGCACGCACGCTTCGGCCCGGGCCCGCACCAGCCCTTCGTTGGGCCCGTAGATCAGCACCAGCCGGATGCCCGCGTCCGGCGCGGCGCAGAACCGCTCGGCGCGGGCCGGCGCAATCTTCACGGCCTGCCAGCGGGCGGGCTGGAGGGTCGCGGGCGCCTCATTGGCGGAGGTGCAGGAGTATCAGCGTGAGGATGTCCTCGCTCAGCACCCGTGCGGCCTCCTCGGCGGCGTCCTGCTCGGCGGTCGCGGTGGCGAAGCCGGACTCCACCACGTTGAAGCTTCCGGTCGCTCGCGCGCGATCCCTGTAGACCTCACGGCCGTCACGATCCCGGAGCGAGAACGTGGCGCGGAGCGTCAGGTTGTACCGGGTCACCCTGTCGTCGTGCTGGATCAGCAGCGCCCTCTTGCTCTGCTCGACCGAGAGCGTGAGCCGGTAGTCGGGCTGCGCGGGTTGTCCTCTCGGCGTGAGGCTGTCGATCAGATAGTTGCGCACGATATGGCCGACACGGTCCCTGACCGGCGCGATCTCGATCGCCGCCGCCCCACCGCCCCGCGCCTTGCCGGCGCGGGAGCCATAGAGCGGCTCGACGGCGCAGGCGGCGAGAAGGACGAGAGCGAGGGCGAGGGCGAGAGCGGCTGTCGGCCGGCGCCACGGGCGCGCCGCGAGGCGGGATCGCGGCCGGTCAGGTGACCACATTCACGATCCGCCCGGGCACGACGATCACCTTGCGCACGTCCTTGCCGGCAAGGGCCCGGCGCACGCCGCCGTCCGCCATCGCGGCGCTCTCCGCCGCCGCCTTGTCGTGATCGGCCGGGAGCGAGATCGTCGCCCGCTTCTTGCCGTCCACCTGCACCGCGATGACCACGACGTCGTCGGCGAGCAGCGCCGGGTCGGCTTCCGGCCAGGGCTCGCGGGCCAGCCAGCCGTCATGGCCGAGATGGCGCCAGGCTTCTTCGGCGAGATGCGGCACGACCGGGCCCAGCAGGCGGATGGCCGTCTCCAGCCCCTCCCGCATCACGTGGCCGGCGCCGGGCGCATCGTCGATGGCCGCGAGCGCGTTCGTCAGCTCGCGCACGCGCGCGACCGCGCGGTTGAAGCGAAAGCGCTCCAGGTCGTCTGTCACGCCGGCGACGGTCTTGTGGATGGTCCGGCGCAGCCCGCGCAGCGGGGGGGCCAGCGCGCCCCGGGCCGGGGCCGTCCCGCCGGCCGGCGGCAGCGCGACCGGGGGCGCGGTGACCAGGCGCCAGAGCTGGGCGACGTAGCGCCACGCGCCCTTGACGCCGGTGTCCGTCCACTCCAGGTCGCGCTCCGGCGGGCTGTCGGAGAGCATGAAGAGCCGGGCCGTGTCGGCGCCGTAGGCCTCGATGATCGCCTCGGGGTCGACCGTGTTGCGCTTGGACTTGCTCATCGCCTCGGAGCGCCCGGCGGCGACGGGGCGCCCGTCCTCGCGCGCCACGAGCCTGCCTGCGCGGGTCTCCACCTCGTCGGGGTAGTACCAGCGCCCGTCGTCGTCGCGGTAGGTCTCGTGGCAGACCATGCCCTGGGTGAAGAGGCCGGCGAAGGGCTCCTCGATGTCGAGGTGGCCGCAGAGCTTGAGCGCCTTGGTGAAGAAGCGGGAGTAGAGCAGGTGCAGCACCGCGTGCTCGATGCCGCCGATGTACTGGTCCACCGGCAGCCACGGCGCCACGTCGCCTGCCGGTAGCGGCTCGTCGGCGCGGGCCGCGCAGAAGCGCGCGAAGTACCACGAGGAATCGACGAAGGTATCCATCGTGTCGGTGTCCCGCTCGGCGGGGCCGCCGCAGCGCGGGCATGTGGTGTTCTTCCACGCAGGGTGGCGGTCGAGCGGGTTGCCCGGCGTATCGAAGGTCACGTCCTCCGGCAGGCGCACGGGCAACTCGTCCCGCGGCACCGGCACCACGCCGCAGGACGGGCAGTGGACCATCGGGATGGGGCAGCCCCAGTAGCGCTGGCGCGAGATCAGCCAGTCGCGCAGGCGGTAGCTGACCGCAGCGCCGCCGGCGCCACGTTCGGCCAGCGCCTCCACGGCGCGCGCCTTGGCGTCCGCCACCGGGAGCCCGTCGAGGAAGTCGGAGTTGATCGCCGTCCCGTCGCCGACGTAGGCCTCGTCGCCGATCTCGACCGACGCCGCATCCGCGCCCGGCGGGCACACCACGGGGATGACGGGCAGGCCCTGGCTTCGGGCGAAATCGAGGTCGCGCTGGTCGTGGGCGGGGCAGCCGAAGATCGCGCCGGTGCCGTAGTCCATCAACACGAAGTTCGCGACAAAGAGCGGCAGCGTGCGCTCCGTGTCGAAGGGATGCCGGACCCGGACCCCCGTGTCGTAGCCGCGCTTGCCCGCGGCCTCGATGTCGCGCTCGCCGACGCCGGCGAGGTTGCACTCGGCGATGAACTCGCCGAGCGCCGGATCGGATTCGGCCAGCGCCGTCGCCAGCGGGTGGTTGGGCGAGAGCGCGCAGAACGACGCGCCGAACAGCGTGTCCGGGCGCGTGGTGAACACCTCCAGCGCCCCGTCGCGTCCCTCGATGGGGAAGAGGATGCGCGCCCCTTCGGAGCGCCCGATCCAGTTGCGCTGCATGAGCCGCACCTTGTCCGGCCAGCGCGGCAGCGCCTCCAGCGCCTCCAGCAGCTCATCGGCGAAGCGGGTGATGCGGAAGAACCACTGCGCAAGCCTGCGCTTCTCGATCAGCGCGCCCGAGCGCCAGCCGCGCCCGTCCACCACCTGCTCGTTGGCGAGCACCGTGCGGTCGACGGGGTCCCAGTTGACCCAGGCCTCCTTCTTCTCGACCAGCCCGGCCTCGTGAAAGTCGAGGAAGAGCGCCTGCTGGTGCTCGTAGTAGCCCGGGTGGCAGGTGGCGAACTCGCGCTCCCAGTCGATCGAGAGCCCCATGAGCTGGAGCTGCCCGCGCATGGTCGCGATGTTCGCGTACGTCCACTCGGCGGGGTGGACGCCGCGCTCGAAGGCCGCGTTCTCCGCCGGCAGGCCGAAGGCGTCCCAGCCCATGGGGTGCAGCACGTCGAAGCCCCGCGCCCGCTTGTAGCGCGCCACGACGTCGCCCATCGTGTAGTTGCGCACGTGGCCCATGTGGATGCGGCCGGACGGGTAGGGAAACATCTCGAGCACGTAGTAGCTCAGCCGCCCGTCGCTCAGCTCCGCCCGGAAGAGACCCGCGTCCTCCCAGGCGGCCTGCCACTTGGCCTCGACCGCCTGCGCGTCGTAACGCTCACTCATAAGCTGCGCCCGCTCCGTCGTTCCGGTCGTTGCCGGAGAGCGGCGTCCCTATAGCATGACGGGCCGGGCAGCGCAGCCGCGCGGCGCGGACGGCCGCCGGGCGCTGGATCTCCGGCTACTGGAGCGAGGCGGTGCGTATCTGCCGGGCGCGGTCGAGAATCTTGTCTTCCAGGCTGACGGCGGTGGCCGGGTTGGTCGCGCGGTCCTGCCACACGCCGTCGTCGCCGCGTTCCTGGCGGAAGACGGTGACCTGCACGCCGTCCGAGCGCAGCGCCCTCGTCAGGATGTAGACGGTCATCTTGAAGCGCTCGTCGGGGGTCTCGGGCGGCGTGTACCAGTCGGTGATGATCACGCCGCCGAAGGGATCGGCCGAGAGCAGCGGCATGAACGAGATCGTGTCCAGCGTCGCCCGCCAGAGGAAGGCGTTGACCCCGATTCCGACGGCCGGCCCGCCTTCCTCGTCGCCGAACAGCGAGACGCCGGAGCCGAAGATGCTGTTTCCTTCCTGCTGCGCGCCGCGCCAGCGGGGATCGTAGGTGTCCGGCGGCGGCGCCGTCGGTCCCGCGTTCTCACAGCCGGCTCCCGCCAGAGCCAGGAGGAGGACGCAGGCGAGCATCCCCTTGACGATGTGCGAGCGCCTCATTCCGGCTGCCCCCTCTTGACCGTGCATACGCGCCCTTCTTACCACGAGGCGCGCGCGTGCCGCAGCACAAACGGGACGGGCGCCGCAAGCAGACTTTCCCAGCGGAGGGAAGGTGTTGGAGGCCGAGGCCGGAATCGAACCGGCGTACACGGATTTGCAGTCCGCTGCATAGCCACTCTGCCACCCGGCCCCAGGCGCGCGTACCAGCGTCCGCAACTCAATTAGGCGTCGGCCGGCGGCAGGGTCAACCGTCTTGATTCCGCTCGCGCGCGGCGGGGCGCACCGCTGGCAGTCGGCCGGGCCCGCGGCTACACTCGGCGGCCATCCAGCGCAGGAGGATCGAGGATGACGGCGGAGCTTTCACGCGACGAGGAAATCAGGCGGGCGCTCGAGACCATCTTCGCCGCCGATTCCGAGATTTACCAGACGCGGGGCTTCCAGCGCCGCATCGGCTTCGGAACCAGGCCGGCGCTGCTGATCATCGACCTTGCCAACGCGTGGACCAGGCCGGGCCACAACTTCACCTGCGACAACATGGAGGTGATCATCCCCGCGAATCAGCAGCTTCTGGCTGCTGCGCGGGAGAAGAACATCCCCGTGATCTACACCACGACGGCCTACCAGGACCCGACCGGGCCGCGCGCCGACACCGGGCTCTGGCACATGAAGATCCCGGTCGAGACGCTCCGCGAGGGCTCGCCCGAGGCGGCGATCGACGAGCGCATCGCGCCGATGCCCGATCGCGGCGAGCAGGTGATCGTGAAGAAGCGCGCGAGCGCGTTCCACGGCACCTATCTCGCGGGCTATCTCCGCGCCCAGCGGGTGGACACGGTGATCATCACCGGCGTGACCATGGCCGGCTGCGTCCGCCACTCCGCCGAGGACGCGATCGCCGAGGGCTTCCGCCCCATCGTCGTCCGCGAGGGCGTGGGCGACCGGGTGCCGGGCGTCGTCGAATGGAACCTGTTCGACATCGACGCCAAGTTCGGCGATGTCGAGCCGGTGGAGCGCGTCCTCGGCTATCTGGGCGACCTGGAAGCCTTCAGCAACGAATAGGAGCGCCCGACATGGCGGCCCAGGACCTCGACCTCTGCTACATGAGCGCGATCGAGGCGCTCGCCGCGTTCAAGGCGCGGACGCTCTCGCCCGTCGAACTGATGAAGGCGGTGATCGCCCGCTGCGAGGCGGTCAACCCGGCGCTCAACCTCGTGACCTACAGCTATTTCGACCGCGCGCTGGAGCAGGCGAAGGCGGCGGAGACCCGCTACGCCAAGACCGACGGCCGGCTCAGGGCGCTGGAAGGGCTGCCGCTCGCGAGCAAGGACTACCACTCCATCAAGGGCGAGATCACCACGATCGGCTCCAGGATCATGGAGCACAATCGCCCCGATCACACCTACCCGGTCACCGAGCGCCTGATGCGGGCCGGCGCGATCCTGCATATCCGCACCACGACGCCGGAGTTCGGCTACGCCGGGACCACACACAGCCCGCTCTGGGGCGTGAGCCGCAATCCCTGGAACGCCGCCTACACGCCGGGCGGGTCGTCAGGCGGCAGCGGTGGCGCCGTCGCCGCCGGCATGACGACGATCGCCGACGGCGGCGACGGCGGCGGGTCGATCCGCATTCCCGCCTCGGTCAACGGCCTCTTCGGCTTCAAGCCGCCCTACGGGCGCAACCCCAACGACACCGACGCCCCCCACATGTTCCTGGTCCAGATCGGCGTGCTGACCCGCACGGTGGCGGAATCGGCCCTGCTGCAGAACGTCGTCTCCGGCCCCCACAGGGCGGACATCGAATCGCTGAGGACCCGCATCCGCCTGCCGCTCTCCTACGAGGGCATCGCGGGCTGGCGCATCGCGTACACGCCGGATCTCGGCTACGTCCAGGTGGATCCGGAGGTGCGGGAGAACACGGAGAAGGCCGTGCAGGTCTTCCGCGATCTCGGCTGCGAGGTGGAAGAAGTCGACCTCGGCTGGACCTCCGGCGTTCTCAACCAGTACCTGCGCCTCTTCGAGGTCTTCTTCGCGAGCGGTTTGCAGGAGTATCTGCCCGAGTGGCGCTACGAGATGGACCCGAGAGTGGTCGAGCTGGTGGAGAGGGGGAGCCGGGTCAGCGCGGTCGAGTTCGAGCGGGTCAACCGCACGCGGGGCGCGATGTACCAGAAGCTCGCGCCGATCCTCGAGAGCTACGACGTCATGATCTGCCCGACGCTGGCCGTGCCGGCGGTCAAGGCGGACCACACCAACATGGACCAGAGCTTCACCATCAACGGCAAGCCCGTGGAGCCGCACCTGGGCTGGCTTCTCACCTACCCCTTCAACATGATGAACCAGTGCCCGGTCGCGAGCGTGCCGACCGGCTTCGCCAAGAGCGGCGTTCCCACCGGCCTGCAGATCGTCGGCCGCACCTATGACGACACGCGCGTGTTCCGCGCGGCGGTGGCCTTCGAGGCGGCCACCAGCTGGAGCCGCCATCGCCCCTCGCTCTAGGTTCGTTCTGTAGAAAAGCGTCACGGCGGAGAGGCGGCGCGCTCCCCGCTCAGGCGCGAGCCGCTATAATGGGGCATGCCGCGTTACCAGCGTTATCTCTTCCGCCAGCTCATCGGTCCGTTCCTGCTCGTCGCTCTGGGCCTCACGGCGGTCGTCTGGCTGTCGCAGTCGCTGCGCATCATCGACCTGATCGTCAACAAGGGGCTCTCGTTCAGCACCTTCCTGCTGATGAGCATGCTGGTGCTGCCGACCTTCCTCGGCGCGATCCTGCCGATCGCCTTCTTCTGCTCGCTGCTCTTCGTCTACAACCGGCTCACCATCGACAGCGAGCTGGTGTGCCTGCGGGCAGCCGGCATCAGCCAGTGGTCGCTTGCGAAGCCCGCGCTGGTGATGGCCACGATCATCGTCGTCGCGTCCTACGCGATCGTGATGTACGTCATGCCGATCAGCCACCGGGAGTTCAAGGAACGGCAGTTCGTGCTCCGCAGCGATCACTCGGCGCTGCTGCTGGAGGAAGGCTCGTTCAACTCCCTGACCGAGGGTGTCACGGTCTACATCCGCGGGCGCGAGGGCGGAACCCTCAACGGCATCCTCGTGCACGACGCCCGCGAGAGGGAAAGGCCGGTGACGATGATGGCGGAGCGCGGCCGCCTGGTTCAGACCGCCGAGGGGCCCCGCTTCATCCTCTTCAACGGCCACCGGCAGCGGATCGATCGCGATTCGGCGCAGCTCTCGCTCCTCAATTTCGAACGCTACACAATGGACCTCGGCGAATTCGCCCAGCGCGGCGGCAACCGCTGGCGCGAGCCGCGCGAGCGCTTCCTCGACGAGCTTCTCGACCCCGAGAGCGAGGGTGCGGATCGGCTCCGCGGCAAGTTCCTGTCCGAGGCGCACAACCGCATCGTCTCGCCGCTGTTTGCCTACACCCTCCTCGCCATCGGCCTGGCGGCGCTGCTGCTCGGCAACGTCGACCGGCGCGGGCAGTGGCGCCGGATGCTCGTCGCGATCGCGGCCGCGGTCGTGTTCGAGGCCGTAGCGCTCTTCCTGGTCAACGCGACCGCCAAGAACAGCAGTCTCATCCCGCTCATGTACCTCAACCCGGTGCTGGTGACGGCCGCGGCCATCGCCCTGCTGCGCGGCCGGCTGCCGCGCCTGCTCGGGGGCCGCGGCAGGGCGCCGGAGCCCGGCGTGCCGGGGCAGGGGGCCTGAGCCGATGCGCCTCTCGTCCACGCTCTCGCTCTACATGGGCAGGCAGTACCTGCAGAGCGTCGCGCTCGTGTTCCTGGTCGTCATCCTCACCATTCTCATCGCCGATACGATCGAGCTGCTGCGCCGCGCGTCCGGGCCCAACAAGACGGCCACCTTCGAGACCGTTCTCCAGATGGCATCGCTCCACATTCCCTTCATGGCCCAGAAGGCGTTGCCGTTCGTCGTCCTCGTCGGCGGCATCGTGACGTTCGCGAAGCTGACGCGGAGCCGCGAGCTGGTGATCGCGCGGGCGGCGGGCGTCTCGGTCTGGCAGTTCCTGCTGCCTGCGCTCGTCATCGCCGCGCTGCTGGGCGGCCTCTTCATGACGGTTGTGAACCCGCTCGCTTCGGCCACCACCGCGCGCTTCGAGCAGCTCGACGCGACCCACCTGCGCGGCCAGTCCAGCCTGCTCGCGCTTTCGCAGTCCGGGATCTGGCTGAGACAGGGCGATGCGGAAGGCCAGTCCGTGATCCACGCCGATAGTCTCGATCAGGAGACGATGACGCTCCACGACACGATCATCTTCCTCTACGAGAAGGAGGATCAGTTCGTGGGCCGCATCGACGCCGCAGAGGCCCGGCTCGAGGACGGTCACTGGGCGCTGACCGACGCCCTCTTCAGCGAGCCGGGCGCGCCGGCCCGGCACCGCGCGAGCGCCCGCGTGCCAACCGACCTCACCCTGGAGCGCATCCAGAACAGCTTCTCCCCGCCGGAGACGCTCTCCTTCTGGGCTCTGCCGAGCTTCATCGAGGTGCTGGAGGAGTCCGGCTTCTCTTCGGTGAAGCACCGGCTCTACTGGCACTCGCTTCTCGCCGTGCCCCTCCTCCTCTGCGCGATGGTCCTGATCGCGGCGACCTTCTCGCTCCGCTTCACGCGGCGCGGCACCTGGGTGCTGGTGCTGGCCGGGCTGCTCACGGGCTTCCTTCTCTACTTCGTCTCGGACCTCGTCCTCGCTCTCGGCCTTTCCGGCAAGCTGCCGCCGGTGCTGGCGGCCTGGACTCCGGCGGCGATATTCACCTTGCTCGGCGTCGCCGGCCTGTTCCACCTCGAGGACGGATAGCGTCTGCATGATCAGAGCCCTCGCGCCGCTCGTCCTCGCATGTCTGCTGGCGTTTCCCGCGTTCGAGGTGCATGCGCAGGAGGCCGTGCCCCTGCCGCCCGCTGGCAAGCTGCCCGCCGGCGATCTGCTGATGACCGCCGACCAGCTGACCTACGACGAGGCCACCGATACGGTCATCGCGTCCGGCAACGTCGAGGTCGCCCAGGGCGAGCGCGTGCTGCGGGCTGCGCGCATCCACTACAGGCAGGGCGACGGGGTGGTGACCGCCTCCGGCGACGTCGCGCTGCGGGAGCCGGGGGGCGAGGTGCTGTTCGCCGATTCCGTCGAGCTTACTGGCGACCTGAGAAACGGCGTCATCCACCGCCTGGGCATCCTCATGGCCGACAACGCGCGGATTGTCGCCGGCGGCGCGAGGCGCGTCGACGGCAACCGCACGGTGATGCGCAAGGCGGTGTTCTCTCCCTGCGAGCTGTGCCCCGACGAGCCCGCCCGGCCGCCGCTCTGGCAGATCAAGGCCGGGACCGTGGTCCACGATCAGACCGACCGCGACCTCACCTACTACGATGCCTCGCTCGAGTTCTTCGGCGTGCCCGTCCTCTACACGCCCTACTTCCGCCATCCCGATCCCAGCGTGACGCGGCGGAGCGGCTTCCTGTCCCCGATCTACCGCAGCTCCAGGGCCCTCGGCGCGGACGTGACGATCCCCTACCACTGGTCGTTCTCGCCCCATAGCGACCTCACCTTCTCGCCGCGCTTCACCTCCGACGAGGCGGTCGTGCTGGCCGGCGAGTACCGTGAGCGCACGCGAGACGGCCAGTACGCCTTCGACGCCAGCATCACCCAGGCCAGCACCCCGGCCGAGGACGGCGGCCGGGTGCGCGGGCACGTCTTCGGCCGCGGCCTCTTCGATATCGACGAGAGCTGGCGCTGGGGCTTCGACGTGGAGCGTGCTCTCGACGACACCTACCTGAAGCGCTACGACATCTCGTCCGAGGACGAGCTGGTCACGCGCCTCTTTGCGGAGCAGTACCGCCACCGCAGCTTCATGTCGGGCAGCAGCTACTGGTTCCAGAGCCTCCGGGCGGGAGAAGAGAGCGACCGGAGCCCCATCGTTCTGCCCCTGCTCGACGCGAACCTGGTGACGGCCCCCGACCATTTCGGCGGCTACGCCACGCTCGACGGCAACCTCATGATCCTGGAGCGCTTCGACGGAACCGACAGCCGGCGGATTTCCGTCACCGGTGGCTGGCACCGTCCGATGATCCTCTCAGGCGGGCACCTCATTCGCATCGAGGCGAGCCTGCGGGGCGACTTTTACCACTTCTACACGCCGGCCGATCCATTGCTGCCTTCCGGGCGCATGGAGAGCGGCACGGCCACGCGCCTCGTGCCGCAGCTGGCTGCCGAGTGGCGCTATCCGCTCATTTCGCGCCTCGGTTCGATCCGCCAGCTCATCGAGCCCATCGTGCAGGGCATCGTCAGCCCGGACGGCGGCAATCCCGCCGAGATTCCCAACGAGGACAGCCTGGACCTCGAGTTCGATCACACCAATCTGTTCAGCACCAACCGGTTCACCGGCCTCGACCGTGTCGAGACCGGCCGGCGCATCAACTATGGCGTGCGCCTCGGCTTCTACGGGCCGGAGGGCGGCCGCGCGACCGCATTGTTCGGGCAGAGCATCCGGCAGGAGGAAAACGCGCTGTTCGAGACCGGCAGCGGCCTCGAGCATCGGTTGTCGGATTTCGTCGGCAACATCTACATCGAGCCGTCGCCGTGGGTCGATCTCTCGCTCCGGTTCCGGCTCGACCATCGCCACGCCAGCATCAGGCGCAACGAGATCGACCTCGCGGCCGGGCCGAGCTGGCTCAGGGGCAGGATCGGCTTCGTCGACCTCGATCATCAGCCGGAGAGCCAGACGGGAGACAGGCTCGGCGGCAGGCAGGCGCTTTTCGGCTTCACGGCCAAGCCCTTCGACAACTGGACCTTCTCGTCCCGCATCCGCCGCGACATCGAGGACGACACTTCCATTAACTGGAGGATCGGTCTTACCTATGAAGACGAGTGTGTTCTGATCGGCACGGGCGTGTCGCGCTCCTTCACCCGTGACCGTGACATCGAGCCGGATACGGTATGGCTCCTGACCGTCGTTCTGAAGCAGACAGGCTGAGGCAGCGATGAAGGTTTTGCAGTTTGCAAAGGCGGCCCTGCTGGTGCTCGCGTTGCTGCCGGTCGTCCTTGCGCCCGCGGGCCGGGCGAGCGGCCAGGAGGCCATCGGGATCGCCGCCGTGGTCAACAACGAGGCGATTTCGATCCCCGATCTGGTGGCGCGTATCGACGTCGCCATCGTGGCGTCCCGTCTGCAGGCCAGCGAGGACCTGCGCCGGCAGCTCGCGCCGCAGGTGCTGCGCGCGCTCATCGACGAACGGCTGAAGGTGCAGGAAGCCGAGCGGCTCGGCGTGACGGTGAGCCAAGCCGAGATGGCGAACGCGCGGCGAAACGTCGAGCAGCGCAACGGGATCGCTCCCGGCGGACTGGATGCCTTCCTGCAGGGCCAGGGGCTGAGTGTCGGGACCGTAGACGATCAGCTTCGGGCGGAGATTCTGTGGTCCAAGCTGGTGCGCGGCCGCCTGGGCGCTGCGGTCTCGGTGGGCGAGGGCGAGATCGACGAGGCGCTCGCCCAGCTCGAAGCCAATCGGGGCCGCCCGGAGTATCGCGCGGCCGAGATCTTCCTGGCGGTCGAATCGAGCGAGCAGGAGAGCGCGGTCCGCGCCGCCGCCGAGAGCCTCTACGAGCAGCTCATCCGAGGCGCCAACTTCGACCAGATTGCGAGCCAGTTCTCGCAGAGCGCCACTGCCGCGGTCGGCGGCGACATCGGCTGGGTTCTCGAAGGGGAGCTGCCGGGCGAGATCGAGGCCGTGCTCGCGCGGATGGAACCGGGGTCGATCGCCCCGCCGGTGCGCACGTTCGACGGCTACACCATCGTCGCGCTGATCGACCGCCGCACCGTGCTCTCCGATGCGCCCGCCGCAGGCCCCGATCGGGAGGTGGTCCGGCGGGGGATCGGCCAGCGCAGGCTCGAAATGCTCGCGCGGCGCTACCTGCGCGACCTGCACCGTTCGGCATTCATCAACGTGCGCATTTGACCGCAGCCGGCGCCCCCGATGCGGCGGGCGGCGGGCAGGACGCTCCTCTCCCGCCGCTCTCCGCCGTCATCGCCCGGCACGACCTGAGCCCGAGGCGCGCCCTCGGGCAGCACTTCCTCCTCGATCCGGGGCTCTGCGGAAAGATTGCGCAGGCGGCCCGCGCCCGCGCGCCGGCCGTTATCCTGGAGGTGGGGCCCGGTCCGGGCGGGTTGACCCGGGCGTTGCTCGCAGCCGGCGCGGCCCGCGTCGTCGCCGTGGAGAAGGACCGCCGCTGCGTGGCCGCGCTCGGCGAGCTGGCAGCGCGCTATCCCGGCCGCCTCGAGGTCGTCGAGGGCGACGCGCTCGCCTTCGACATCGCGCGCCTCGGCCCCGCCCGCATCGGGATCGTGGCGAACCTCCCCTACAACGTCGGCACGCGGCTCCTGCTGCGCTGGCTGGAGCGGGTCGAGCGGATCGAGAGCATGACCCTCATGTTCCAGAAGGAGGTCGCGGCGCGAATCACTGCGTCGGGGGGGCGCGACTACGGCGGCCTCTCGGTGCGCGCACAGTGGCTCTGCGCCTGCGAGCGGCTCTTCGACGTGAGCCCCCGCGCCTTCGTGCCGCCGCCCGCCGTCGTCTCGTCGGTGGTCCGCCTGGTGCCGCGGGCCGCACCGCTCGCGCCGGCGGACCCCGCCGCTCTCGACGCCGTGACCCGTGCCGCGTTCGGCCAGCGCAGGAAGATGCTGCGCCGGGCCCTTCGCAGCCTCACGCCGGAGCCGCAGGCCCTGCTCCGGAGCGCCGGCATATCACCGGAGGCGCGGGCCGAGACGCTCTCGGTCGCCGAGTTCTGCGCGCTGGCGCGGGCGTGGTCCGCCATGCGGGGCGCCGAAGCACGATAATTCCGCGCGACAATTCCGCTTGCCATCGGGGCCGGCGCCCTTTAGTCATCCTGCCGTCATGACCGGGAACGCTCGCCAGCGACGACGAGACACCTGACTCCGCCGCGCCATCGGCGCGGCGGCTGCACCCTCAGTGCCCGTCCGTCGTCGAGAGCGAGCAACCATGACTCCCATACGTTTCGAGCGGCCGCAGGACGGCCCGCAAATCGAAGACCTGCTGGACAGGGCGTTCGGCCCGGAGCGCCACGCCCGCCCCTCCTACCGCCTGCGCGAGGGCGTCGAGCCCGTGCGCACCCTCTGCTTCGTCGCCGAAGCCGAGGGCCGCATCGTCGGCACGATCCGTCACTGGCCCGTCCGCCTCGGTGCCACGGGAAGCGCGCTGCTGCTCGGGCCCATCGCGGTCGATCCCGTGCGCGAGCGGCAGGGGATCGGCCGGCGGCTGATGCGGGCCGGTCTCTATCAGGCTGCTGCGGTCGGGCACCAGGTCGTCGTGGCGGTGGGCACGCCGTCCTTCCTCGTCGGCTCGCCCGCGTTTCTCTGTCGCTTCGGCTTCGCCGGCGCGGAGGGGTTCGGGATCACGCTCCCCGGCCTCGACGACCCGCGCAAGCTGTTCGCGCGTGAACTCGTCCCCGGCGCCCTCGATGGCGCGGGCGGCGCGATCGCGCGTTTCAGCCCCGAGCCGGGCGAGAGCCCGCCGTAAGCCGGCTCACGAAGCCGTCGAGCCCCTTCAGCCGCTGCCGGCGCAGCCGCTCGGCGCGGAGGATCGCGCGCACGTCGTCCACGGCCGTCTCCAGCGCCGTGTTGACCACCACGTAGTCGTACTCGCCGTGGTGGCTCATCTCGTCGGCGGCACGGCTCATCCGCTCAGCCACCACGGCAGGGCTGTCCTGGGCGCGGCGGTTGAGCCGCTGCTCCAGCGCCTGGAGCGACGGCGGTAGGATGAAGACGCGGACCAGGTCGCCCCGCACCGCCTCGGCAAGCTGCTGGCTGCCCTGCCAGTCGATGTCGAAGACGACGTCGCGCCCGGCGCCCCGCGCGCGTTCCACCGGGTCGCGGGTGGTGCCGTACCAGTGGCCGAACACCTCAGCGCTCTCGAGGAACTCCCCGCGCTCGCGCAGGCGGGCGAAGGCGGCCTGGTCGACAAAGTGATAGTCCCGGCCGTCCATCTCGTCCGGCCGCTTCGGCCGCGTGGTGTGGGAGATCGAAATTTCGACGCCGCCGCCTTCAAGCTCGACCAGGCGCCGCGTGATCGTCGTCTTGCCGGCGCCCGAGGGGGACGACAGCACGAGCAGGAGGCCGCGGCGCTCCAGGGTGGGTGAGGTGTCAGACGCGCTCACCCTCTACTCCACGTTCTGCACCTGCTCGCGGAACTGGTCGATGGCGGCCTTGAGCGCGAGGCCGATGTCCGTGAGCGCGGCGTGGGAGGCCTTGGAGCAGAGCGTGTTGGCCTCCCGGTTGAACTCCTGGGCGAGAAAATCGAGCTTGCGGCCGACGGCGCCGTCCTCCTGCAGGTGGCGCGCCGCCGCCCGGCAGTGGGACTTCAGCCGGTCGATCTCCTCGGTCACGTCGATCTTGACGGCGAGCATGGCGAGCTCCGCCGCGAGCCGCTCTTCGGCCACCGGCGCGCCCGCGTCCACCAGCGCCGCCACCTGCTCGCGCAGCCGGGCGCCGAGCGCCTCCTGCCGCGAGGGCGCGAGCGCCTCGGCCCGATGCGTCAGGGCGTCGATCTCCGCGATCCGCTTGTCGAGCGCCGCCGCGATCTCGACCCCTTCGGCCAGCCGCTCGCGCACCAGTTCCGCCAGCGCCGTATCGAGCGTCTCCAGCATGGCGGCGTCGTCCTGGGCGGACGCCGCGTCGTCCTCCGGCCGCTCGGCGGCCTCGATCACGCCGCGCAACGCCAGCATGCCGTCCAGGCGCGGCGGCGCGATAGCGTCGTTCGCGCGGTAGGCCGCGGCAAGCTCGATCAGCTCGTCGAGCCAGGCCCTGTTGACGCGCATGGCGGCGGCCTCCAACGCTTGGGAGAGCCTGAGCCCCACCGTGACGTTGCCGCGCTTGAGCCGGGCGGAGACGGCACCGCGCACCGCCGGGTCGAGCCGCTCCAGCCCCTGCGGCAGGCGGCAGCGGATGTCCAGCGACCGCCCGTTCACGCTCTTGATCTCCCAGCTCCAGCCGGCTGCGGCGCTGCTGCCGCTCGCACGGGCGAACCCGGTCATGCTGGAAATGCGGATCGTGTCGCTCATCTTGGCGCCCCGTCTTGGCTAGTTCTTCGCGCCGGCCCGCTTGGCGCGCCAGCGCGCGACGTTGCGGTTGTGCTCGTCCAGCGTCGCCGCGAAGACGTGCCCGCCGGAGCCGTCGGCCACGAAATAGAGCGCGTCGGTCTCCGCCGGGTTCATGACCGCGGCAAGCGAGGCCCGCCCCGGGTTGGCGATGGGCCCCGGCGGCAGGCCGCCGTTGCGATAGGTGTTGTAGGGGCTCTCGACCCGGAGGTCAGCCCGCGAGAGCGCCCGCCCCAGGGGATGCTTGCCGCCCGTCACCGCGTAGATCACGGTGACGTCGGCCTGAAGCCGCATGTTCTCGCGCAGCCGGTTGAGGAAGACGCCGGCGATGAGCGGGCGCTCCTCGGCGACGGCGGTCTCCTTCTCGACGATGGAGGCGAGCACCAGCGCCTCACCGGCATCCTCCAGCCCCACCGTCGGGTCGCGTGCCTGCCACAGCTCGTCGAGCAGGCGCGTCATGGCGTGCTCCATGCGCTCGATCAGCCTGGCCCGCGTGTCGCCGAGATCGTAGTGGTAAGTCTCGGGCAGGAGCGAGCCTTCCGCCGGCACCGCCGCGATCTCGCCGACCAGCCACGGCGCCTCGTTGAGCAGGGCCACGACCTCGGCGCTGGTCATGCCCTCCTTGACGGTGAAGCGGTGCAGGACGGTCTCGCCCGCGACCAGCTTCTCCATCACGCCGCGCGGCGTGACCAGCGCCTCGAACATGTACTCGCCGGCCTTGAGCGAATGCTGCTTGTCCTCGATCCAGAGGCCGGCCACGAAGAGCAGCGGATCGTCGATGACGCCCGCCTCCTCGAGCAGGTCGGCGATGTCGAAGGCGCTCGCTCCCTGGGGCATGACCACGGTGTGCTCCAGGCGCAGAGGGCCCGGCGAGTCGAGCCTGCCGTGGACGTAGAGCCAGCCCGCGATCACCAGGACGACGACGAGGCCGACCAGGACCGCCAACCCCGTCAGCGGCCACAGGACGGCGCGCCTCATCGCCACCTCCTTAGGAGGGCCTGCCTACGATGACCGTGGCGTTGGTGCCGCCGAACCCGAAGGAGTTGGAGAGCGCCCGCTCCACCTTGCGCTCCCTTGCCTCGTGGGGCACGAGATCGAGATCGCAGCCCGGCGAGGGATTGTCGAGGTTGAGCGTCGGCGGGACCACGCCGTGATTGATGGCGAGGATGGAAAAGATCAGCTCGACGCTGCCGGCGGCGCCCAGCAGGTGGCCGATGGAGGACTTGGTCGACGACATCGAGAGCCGCCCGGCATCGGCACCGAAGAGGCGCTTGACCGCGCCCAGCTCGATCTCGTCGCCGAGCGGCGTCGACGTGCCGTGCGCGTTGATGTAGTCGATCTCGTCGGTGTTGAGTTCCGCGGTCCGGAGCGCGTGCGTCATGGAGCGGTAGCCGCCCGAGCCGTCCGGCGCCGGTGCGGTCACGTGGTGGGCATCGCCGCTCATGCCGTAGCCGATGATCTCGGCGTAGACGTTGGCGCCCCGCTTCTTCGCGTGCTCGTACTCCTCCAGCACGACCACGCCCGCACCTTCCCCCATCACGAACCCGTCGCGCGCCTCGTCCCACGGGCGGGACGCGCGCTCCGGCTCGTCGTTGAAGTTGGTGGAGAGCGCGCGGGCCGCGGCGAAGCCCGCGACGCCGATGTGGCAGACGCCCGCCTCGGCGCCGCCCGCCACCATGACGTCCGCATCGCCCCGCAGGATCAGGTGCGAGGCGTCGCCGATGGCGTGCGCCCCGGTCGAGCACGCGGTCACCACCGAGTGATTGGGCCCGCGAAAGCCGTAGCGGATGGAGACGTGGCCCGAGGCCAGGTTGATCAGGCTCGACGGGATGAAGAACGGGCTGAGCCGCCTCGGCCCCTTCTCGGCCACGAGGACGGTCGCCGCCTCGATGGTCTTGAGCCCGCCGATGCCGGAGCCGATCATCACGCCGGTCCGCTCCAGGCTCTCGTCGTCCTCGGGCTTCCAGCCTGAATCCTCGACCGCCTCGACCGCGGCGCAGAGCGCATAGACGATGAAGTCGTCCATCTTGCGCAGGTCCTTGGTCGGCACGATGTCGGCGGGGCGGAAGGCGGCTTCGTCGTCGCCGTCGCCGTTCGGAATCTCGCCCGCGATCTTGACCGGCAGGTCGGAAGGGTCGAATGCCTGGATATGCGCGATGCCCGATTTCCCGGCGAGCAGCCGTTCCCAGCTCGGACGGACGCCATTCGCCAGCGGCGACACCATGCCGACGCCGGTGACCACCACCCTGCGCGCCCGGTCAGCGGTGCGCATTCCCTGCTCTCCGGCTGTCGAGGTCCCGCGCAGGCGTCGTCCGCGCCATCGGCCTCTCTGGCCGCCCCGTCAGGTGATCTGCTCGATGTGGTCGATGGCGTCCTTCACCGTGAGGATCTTCTCGGCGGCATCATCGGGAATCTCGCAGCCGAACTCCTCCTCGAAGGCCATCACGAGCTCGACCGTATCGAGACTGTCCGCACCGAGATCGTCGATGAAGCTCGCATTCTCGGTCACCTTTTCCTCTTCGATGCCAAGGTGATCGACGACGATCTTCTTGACGCGCGCGGCGATATCGTTATCGCTCATGTAACCTTCCCTCGTCGGACTGCGTGAACGGCTTCGCCGGTCTCGACCGGCGGACAGCGGCCCCGTGCGGCTCGCGCACCCCATTCGGGCCGTGCCGCGCGGACGGACGGACGCGGCGCTAGGTAACACATTTTCCGGCGATACTCCATACACTCGGATGACTGCGCCAGCGTGCCCGTCGATTCGGGACCGAAGGCCGCCTGCGAGCCATGAGAGAGACACCGGAACCGCCGTCAGGCGCCCGATCATGAGCGGAAATCGGAGCGACTCCGCCCCAGCCCCCGGCCGCCGGCGGGTGATACTGGGCGCGGCCCTCGTCGCGGCCTCCGGCCTCATGTTCGCGCTCGCCGGCATGGGCATCAAGATGGCGGAGGAGAGCCTCTCCAGCTTCGAGGTGCTCTTCTGGCGCAACGTGCTGAGCCTCGCGATTCTCGCGCCCTGGGTCGTCTGGCGCTGGCCCGGCTCGCTGCGTCCGGCTCATCGCGGCCTCATGGCGCTCAGGGCCGTGGCGCTGGTGGCGGCTCTGCTCTGCTACTACCACGCGGTGAGCGTGCTGCCGCTTGCCGAGGCGGTGCTGCTCAACTTCAGCTCGCCCATCTTCGTGCCCGTCCTGGGCTTTCTGCTGTTCCGCTTCGCGCTTGACGGCAGGGTGCTGGCGGCGGTGCTGATCGGCTTCGCGGGCGTCGCCCTGGTCCTCAAGCCGGGAACGGAGTTCTTCCAGCCCGCAGCCCTGATCGGCGCGGTCTCGGGCCTGCTCGGCGGGCTCTCCGCCGTCGCCATCTGGAAGATGCCGACCGAGGAGAACGCGATCCGCATCGCCGTCTACTTCGCCCTGCTCGGCATCCTCGTGACGCTGACGCCCGTGCTGATGAACCCGACCCTGCCGCCGGCCGAGGCCTGGCCGGGGCTGATCATCCTGGGCGTCTTCTCGACCGCCGCCCACGTCCTCTTCGCGAAGGGCTGCCTCGTCGCGCCGACGGACAGGGCGGGCACCTTCATCTACACGTCGGTGCTCTTCGCCACGCTCTTCGGCTGGCTCTTCTGGGAGGAAGGCCTGGATTGGCTCATGGCGGGCGGCGCGGTGCTGATCGTCGCAGCCGGCGTGGTCGCGATACGCGCCGGCAGGCCCGGCCGCGCGCAGGTGCCGTAGGGCGTCAACCGGCGACCGGCGGGCGCCGGCCGGCTCAGATCATCGCCATGCCGCCGTTGACGTGGAGCGTCTGCCCGGTGACGTAGCGGGCCTCCTCGCTCGCCAGGTAGACGCAGGCGGCGGCGACGTCGCTTCCCTCGCCGAAGCGCCCGGCCGGGATCGTGCCGAGCAGCGCCTCCCTCTGCGCGTCCGCCAGCGCGTCGGTCATCGGCGTCTCGATGAAGCCGGGGGCGACGCAGTTGGCAGTGACGCCCCGCGCCGCCGCCTCGGCGGCGAGCGCCTTCACCATCCCTGCGAGTCCGGCCTTGGAGGCGGCGTAGTTGGCCTGACCCGCGTTGCCGGTCGTGCCCACCACCGAGGTGATGAAGATGAGCCGGCCCCAGCGCTGGCGGATCATGCCGCGCAGGCAGGCGCGGGCCAGCACGAAGCCCGCGCTGAGATTGACCTCCAGGACCTCCTGCCAGTCCTCGTCCTTCATGCGGAGCGCGAGCCCGTCGCGGGTGATGCCGCCGCAGTGGACGAGGATGGCGGGCGCGCCCGCCGCCTCCGCCGCCCGCCCGGGCAGGCCTGCAAGGGCGTCGCGGTCGGCCAGATCGCAGGGCGCCGCGTGGGCGCCGTCCCCCAGGCGCGCGGCGAGCGCCGCCAGCGCATCCGCGCGCCGGCCGGAAAGCACCACCACCGCCCCCTGGGCGTGAAGGGCCTCAGCGATGGCGCCGCCGATGCCGCCCGTGGCACCCGTCACCAGCGCCACCTTTCCCGACAGATCGAACATCCTTCGCCGCTCCCTGTTTTCGCCCGCCGCCTCTAGCCCGCCTCCGCCAGCAGGCCCTCGACGTCTGCGGCCGTGCCGACGGAAGAGGCGGAAAGCGAGCGGTCGATGCGCCGCGCGAGCCCGGTGAGCACCTTGCCGGCGCCGACCTCGATCAGCGTGTCCACGCCCTCGGCCGCCATGTGAAGCACGCTCTCCCGCCAGCGCACCATCGCCGTCACCTGGCGGACGAGCAGCGCCGGCACCGCCGACGCCTCGTGCACCGGGCGGGCCGTCACGTTGGCGACGACGGGAACGGCCAGCGGCGCGAACGTCACGTCCTCGAAGGCCGCCGCCATCGTCTCCGCCGCGGGCTTGAGCAACGGCGAGTGGAAGGGCGCGCTCACCGGCAGCATGACGGCGCGCCTGATGCCGTGCTCCGGCGCCTGCGCCACCGCGCGTTCCACCGCGGACCGAGCGCCGCTGACAACCACCTGGCCCGGCGCATTGTCGTTGCCGACCACGCAGACCTCGCCGCCTGCGGCCAACTTCGCGATCTCCTCGACCTGGGCCAGATCGGCGCCGATGAGCGCGGCCATCGCGCCCGCGCCCACGGGCACGGCCGCCTGCATGGCCTCGCCCCTGAGGCGAAGCAGGCGCGCCGCGTCGGCCAGCGCGAGGCACCCTGCCGCGGCCAGCGCCGTGTATTCGCCGAGCGAGTGGCCCGCGACGAAGGCTGCGCGCTCTTGCAGCGTCCAGGCACCCCCGGCCTCGAGCGCGCGGATCGCGGCGAGCGAGACCGCCATGAGCGCCGGCTGCGCGTTCCGCGTCAGCGTCAGTTCGTCTTCGTCGCCCTCGAACATGAGGCCGGAGAGGCTCTCGCCGAGCGCCTCGTCCACCTCCTCGAACACGGCGCGCGCCGCCGGAAACGCATCGTGCAGGTCGCGGCCCATGCCGACGGTCTGCGAGCCTTGTCCGGGGAAGATGATGGCCGTCGTCATGCGGGAGACTCTCGCGCTTCCTTGGGCCGTTCGCGCGGGCCGCTACTGACCACGCGGCCCGGCACCTGTCAAGCGAGCGCACAGGGGCTCGCCGCCGCAATGAGTGTCTGTCCTGCGCCGGGATCAGGGACTCCCAAGCTATACCCAAATACTCATTCTCATAACCATAATGTAATATTGAGTTATACGTAATATTGCTTTAGTCTATACAAATGGTCGATCTGGATACCCGGCAGCTTCGTTCGTTTCTTTGTCTTGCCGTGGAGAGGAGCTTCTCCAAGGCGGCCCGGCAGCTCGGGTGCTCCCAGGCCACGATGTCGGTTCGCATCCAGAAGCTGGAGGAGGCGCTCGGCGTGCGCCTGTTCGACCGCGGGCCTCACGAAGTGAAGCTGACGCCCGAGGGGCGCGATCTGCTCCCCGACATCCGGGACCTCGTGGACATGCAGGACCGGATGTACGAGCGCCTGCAGACCAGCCGGTTCGTCGGCCAGGTCAGGCTCGGCGTTGCCGAGGGCTACGAGGCCTCTCTGCTGCCGGGCCTCCTGAAGTACATGCAGAAGAGCTACGCCGCCGCGGAAATGGACATCACCTGCCGGCCGAGCTGGCGCCTGCAGCAGCTGATCGAGTCGCGCACGCTGGACCTCGCCGTGGTGACGCTGCCGGAGGAAGCGCCCTCGGCCGTGGAGCTGCAGCGGCCCCAGCTTCACTGGGTGTCCGCTCCGGGGTTCGCGCTTAACTCGCTGCTGCCGGTCCCCGTCGCCTGGCATCGGGAGAACTGCTTCCTGCGGGAGGCGGGCATCGCCGCGCTCAAGGAAGCGGGCATCGCCTACCGCGAAGTGCTGAGCAGCGACGATTCGCGCGTCATCCGGGCCGCCGTCGAAGCGGGAACCGCCGTCACGATCCTGGCCGAGGGGACCGTGCCGGGGTCCTTGAGCGTGATGGCGCCGTCCTCCGGCCTGCCGCCGCTCGGCAAGGCCTGCGTGCAGCTTCTCGAGCGGCCGGGCTCGCAGTCGGAGGCCTGGGAGGTGGTCAAGCGGGAACTGGTCCGCGCATGCCAGGGGCTGCGAGCGGAGGTCGCCTGAGGGACGCGCCGTCGGCGCCCTATGCCGTGACATTGACAAAATAAACATATAGCGAATATCAATATTGTGTGGTTGACGTTGAGACCAAGCTTCTCCGGTCGTTCATCGCCGTCGCGACGGAGCGCAGCTTCTCCTTCGCCGCCGAGCTTCTCGGCTGCTCGCAGGGGACGATGTCCATACGCATTCGCCAGCTCGAAGAGCAGTTGGGCGTGCGCCTGTTCGAGCGCAAGCACAGGGATGTCAGGCTGACGTTCGCGGGAAGCCAGCTCTTGGCGGAAGCGCAGGCCTTCGTGGACATGCACGACCGCCTCTTTCGCCGCGCCAGCGCGCGCGTGCTCGAAGGCAGCGTCCGGCTCGGCATCGACGAAGGCTGCGCCGCCAATTTGCTTCCAAGGCTTCTCGAGAAGGTGCTGCCCGTCTACACCGCGCTCGAGCTCGACGTGCTGTGCGAGAACAGCATGTCGCTCCGACGGAAGATCGGCGAGCACGCGCTCGATCTTGCGGTGGTCATGGCGTTCGACACGCTGCCGTCCGCGACGCAACTGTCTCGTCCCCGCTTGCGATGGGTGGCGTCGAACGGCTTTGCGATCGGCGATTGGGATGTGCTGCCGATCGCCTGCTACCCGGCGGAGCATCTGTTGGGGGTCGCGGCCAGAGGCGCCCTTCAGGCGCACGGCGTCGCCTATCGGGAAGCGCTCTGCAGCGCCAACGAGCGCGCCATACTGAGCGCCGTCTCGTCGGGAACGGCGATCACCGTCATGGCGGAGGGCCTGCTCCCCGACGGGTTGCGGGTCGTCCCCGGCGCGCAGGACCTGCCGCCGCTGGACCGGGTCCGCGTTCAACTCCTGGAAGCCTCGGCTGAGCAGTCCGACGCCGCTAACCTCGTGAAGCGGGAACTCGCCAGCCTCTACCCAGGTCCCTGACCCTCCGCAGGCAGCCTGGCCAATAAGCGCAGGCCGCGCGTGGCCCGTGACCGCCTCAGGCCGCGATACCGGCGAGCGTGCAGATGCGCCGCCACTCGGCCTCGGTCACGGGGCTCACCGAAAGCCGCGACTGGCGCACCAGCCACATGTCGCCGAGCGCCGGGTCCTCCTTGATCTGCTTCAGCGTGACCGGCTGCTTCACCGGCAGGATGGCCTTGACGTCGACCATGCCGAAGCGCCCGGAGGAATCGGTCGGGTCGGGGTAGTGCTCCTTCACCACCTCGACGACGCCCACGATCTCCTTGGCATTGACCGAGTGGTAGAAGAAGCAGCGGTCGCCCACCTTCATGGCCTTCATGTTGTTGTTCGCCTGGTGATTGCGCACGCCGTCCCATTCCGCGACGCCGTCGCGCACCTGGTCGTCCCACGACCAGCTTCCAGGTTCCGACTTCAGGAGCCAGTAGGCCATTCCATCCCCTCCAGGGCGCGCTTCATCCGGTCCGCATTCTAGCCCGAATGCCCTGCCGCGGTCATGAGTCTCGCGGCTTTGCGCCGGCCGGCAGGGGCCGACGTCTTGATATCGGCGCACGATGCGCCCACACTATGACCGTTGCCGGTTAACGTGACAGGCTGGGGGCGCTCGTCGCAGCGCCGCCGGCAGCGGGTGAGCGCGGGGCAATGTCCTTCTTCGAAATGGGCGGCTATGCGGCCTATGTGTGGCCGGCCTTCGGCGCCGCCGCCGTCATCATGATCGGGCTCCTCGTGCTGAGCATCCGCACCATGCGCGCGCGAGAGGCGGCGCTCAGAACCTTGGAGGCGACCGCCCGCCGGCGGCGCGGCGCCGGGGACGAGGGCGAGCGCGACGGGGAGCAGAACGCCCCGGCATGAAGCGCAAGCACTGGCGGTTGGTCTTCCTGGGCGGCGGGCTCGGCGCGCTCGGCCTCGCTGCGGGCCTGGTGCTGAGCGCGCTCGACGACACGCTCGTCTTCTTCCATGACCCGAGCACGATCAAGGAGCGGCAGTTCTCTCCCGAACAGCGGCTCCGCGTCGGCGGCCTGGTGGAGGAGGACAGCGTGGTGAGGGCCGACGACGGGCTGACGGTGCGCTTCACCATCACCGACCTTGCCCACACCGTGCCCGTCGCCTATCGCGGGATCCTGCCCGACCTGTTTCGCGAGGGGCAGGGCGTGGTGGCCGAGGGCTATCTGAAGGGGGGCGTCTTCGAGGCCGACGAGGTGCTCGCCAAGCACGACGAGAACTACATGCCGCGCGAGGTGGCGGACGCGCTGAAGAAGTCCGGCAACTGGAAGGGCGAGGGCGTCGAATGATCGCGGAGATCGGCCATTACGCCCTGATCCTGGCGCTCGCGATGGCGCTGGTGCAGGCCTGCGCAGCGCCGCTCGGCGCGCGGATCCGCGACGCGGGGCTGATGGCGCTGGCGCGGCCGGCGGCTATGGCGCAGTTCGTCTTCATCTCGGCCGCGCTCGCCTGCCTGATGCAGGCCTTCGTCGTCTCCGACTTCTCGGTGGTCACGGTCACAGACAACTCGCACTCGGCCAAGCCGCTCCTCTACAAGTTCACCGGCACCTGGGGCAATCACGAGGGCTCGATGCTGCTCTGGGTCTGGATCCTCGCGGTCTACGGCGCCGCCGTGGCGGCCTTCGGGCGCAACCTGCCGCCCGCGTTCCGCGCCTGGGTGCTCGCCGTTCAGGCGCTCATCGGGCTGGGCTTCCTGGTCTTCATCCTCGCCACCTCCAACCCCTTCCTCCGGCTCGATCCCGCGCCGTTCGACGGGCGCGACCTCAACCCCCTGCTGCAGGACCCCGGCCTCGCCTTCCACCCGCCGCTGCTCTACCTCGGCTACGTCGGGCTCTCGACCGCCTTCTCCTTCGCCGTGGCGGCGCTGATCGAGGGGCGGGTGAACGCCGCCTGGGCGCGCTGGGTGCGGCCCTGGACGCTGCTCTCCTGGTGCGCGCTCACGGCGGGCATCGCGCTCGGTTCCTGGTGGGCCTACTACGAGCTTGGCTGGGGGGGCTACTGGTTCTGGGACCCGGTGGAGAACGCCTCCTTCATGCCCTGGCTGATGGCGACCGCGCTGCTGCATTCCTCCATCGTGGCGGAGAAGCGCGACAGTCTGAAGAGCTGGACCGTGCTGCTCGCGATCCTCGGCTTCTCGCTCAGCCTGCTCGGCACCTTCCTCGTGCGCTCCGGCGTGCTCACCTCGGTGCACAGCTTCGCTTCCGACCCTGCGCGCGGGGTCTACATCCTGGTGTTCCTGGTGATCGTCGTCGGCGGCTCGCTCACCCTCTATGCCTGGCGCGCGCCGGGCATGCGGGCCGGCGGCTCCTTCCGCCCCGTCTCGCGTGAGGGCTCGCTGCTCGCCAACAACCTGCTGCTTGCCGTCGGCTGCGCCACGGTCTTCATCGGCACGCTCTACCCGCTGATCCTCGACGCCATCGCCGACCAGAAGGTCTCCGTCGGCCCGCCCTTCTTCGAATCGACCTTCGTGCCCATCATGATCCCGCTCCTCCTGATGATGGCGGCGGGGCCGCTGATGGCCTGGAAGCGCGCAGGCCCCGGCGCCCTGCTGCCCCGCCTCGCGGTCTCCCTCGTCGCCGCCGTCGCGGTGGCGGCGGCGGTCGCGGCATCGGGCGGCGGCCCGTGGGGCGCGGTGCTCGGCATGGCGCTCGCCGGCTGGGTGGCGGCGGGCGTGTTGAACGAGCTGGCGGAGCGCGTGCGGCTCTTCCGCGTGCCGCTGGCAGAGAGCATGCGCCGCGCCGCCGGCCTGCCGCGCGCCGCCTGGGCGATGAGCATCGCCCACCTCGGTGTGGCCGTCCTGGTGGCGGGCACGGTTGGCGCCGGCAACTGGCAGACCGAGCGGGAGCAGGTGATGCGGCCGGGGGAGACGGCAGCCCTCGGCGGCTACGTCTTTCACCTGGAAAGCGTCGGCGACGTGCCCGGCCCCAACTACCTCGCCCGGCGGGGCGAAGTGCGCGTGACCCGGGGCGGGGACGAGGTCGCGCTCCTCCTGCCCGAACGCCGCCACTACCCGGTGCAGGACACCTGGACCACCGAGGCCGCGATCCACACGACCTGGCTCTCCGATCTCTACGTCGTCGTCGGCGAGGATGCGCCGGCCGGCGGCACGGCGATCCGCATCCATCACAACCCGCTCGTGCCCTGGATCTGGATC
>JAPPMY010000126.1 GCA_028818855.1 Rhodospirillales bacterium | reverse complement strand
GCGCAATATTCCCTCTTTGGACCCCTGCAACATGGTTGCATGGTGCTTGACCTCACGGATTTTACCCTCTACGGTCGACGCCCTCCTCCTTGCTGGAGGCTTACCTCCACCGCAAAGGAAACCGATCCTTGGCAAAAGCTCACACCTGATGGTCGCCACGCTCGCCAAGGCCGCAACCGCCGACTACTACATCCACTCGCAGGCATCCTTCCGCCCGCCCGGCGACTACTACCTTTCCGGCGAGGAACCCGACGGCGTCTGGTGGAATCCCTCCGGCCTTTTCTCCGATAACGACAGCACCATCCATCACGGAAAGACCCTCGACTCCGCCGATTTCTACAAGCTCTACAGAGGCATCCACCCTCGGACCGGAGAAAAACTGGTCCAGAACGCCGACAGCGACAAGCGCTGCCCCGCCTACGATCTCACCTTCAACGCCGACAAGACCGTCTCCGCGCTCTGGGCCATCGCCCCGCCGGAACTCCGCGCCCAGATCGAAACCGCTCACAACGATGCCGTGAAGGTAGCTCTCGAAGACACGATCCAGCAGCACTGTAGTTACACCCGCATCGCCAACCAGGATCGCACCATCAAGATCGTGCCCGCGGACATCATGGCCGCCCTATTTCAGCACGGCGCGTCTCGTGCAAACGATCCCCACCTTCACACTCACTGCGTGATCCTCAACATCGCCAGGGCGCACCACGACGGCAAATGGCGGGCACTCCACGGCAAGCCGCTCTACGCCTGGCAGAAAGCCGCCGGCGCCGCCTACCGCGCCGAACTCGGCTGGCTGTTGCGCGACCGTCTCGGCATCGAACTCGAGACCCATGGCGACGATCAGGAATTCACCAGGGTAAAAAGCATCCCTGAGGAGCTGATCGCCGAGTGGTCCAAACGCGACCAGCAGATCATCGACACGGCCGCCAACTTCGGCGTCAGCCTCAATGGAAACGGCGCCTTCCACGGCGCCGTCCAGCGCGCCACTCGAGCCCCGAAGCAGCACGGCGTCGAGCCCGAAATACGCCACGAAAACTGGGCCGGAGAGGCCTCCGCCCATATCGAGAACCTGGAGGCCTTCATGGATGCGACCATCGGCCACGAATTCCTATTCACCGAGGATCTCAGGAACGAGCTCGAGGAGAAGCTCACCGCCTTGCCGGAGGAAATGACCAGGATGGAGTCGGTGTTCCGCTACACCCAGCTCTACGAGAAAACCCTCAACGCGACCGCGGGAATGCTCCCGCGCGAGACGCGCCAGGACGTCTTCGATCAGGTCCTCGACAACGCCCAGTTCGTGGAGCTCGACAAGCCCAAGATCGACTACGACGCCGGCGCCCGGCTGGTCCACACCCGGACCTTCACCTCCGCCCACACCCTAAAGACCGAAAGGGAAATCAACGAACTATCCGCCTATCTCGCCAGCAGCGGGCGCTACCAAATTCCCACGGACGTCGTCGACAGCCGGATCGCCAGCCTTCAGGCCGAGGGCTATCCCACCTCCGACGAACAGACCGAAGCGATGCATGCCGCCACGCGCTCCGGCCGGATCGCCATCATCGAGGGCGCGGCCGGCAGCGGGAAGACGACCACCCTCCGGCCCATCGCCGACCTCTACCGCGAGCGCGGATACCGGGTCATCGCGACGGCGGTTCCCTGGGAAGTTTCGCTCGAGCTCGGCAGCGATCTCAACGCCCTGAATCGGTGCGTCGACAAGCTCGTCGCCGACATCGCGACCCAACGGCTCAGGCTCGACCCGAAGACCGTCATCTTCGTCGACGAGGCCGGCATGCTGTCCTCGATACAAGCGCTCAAGATCCTCCAGATCGCGCGCGGCACTGGCGCCAAGATCGTCTTCGCCGGCGATACCCACCAGCAGCAGCCGGTCGAGGCCGGCCCCGGGCTGCGCCTCATCCGCGATATCACCGGCTCCACCCGCGTCGACACGATCCGCCGCCAGAAGGCAGACGTTGAGGACATCCTCGTCACAGTCCATGGCGAGGACCTTCAAACCGCCAGACTCCGCGCCAAGATCTCCCCTGAACGCGAACGACAGAAAATCCTCGACGATTTCGAGGCCATGCCGGACGAGGACAAGGCCTCCGTTCGCCCTTGGCAGGTCGTTGCATCGGAGGATTTCCGGGACGGCGGGGCCGCCGCCGCGATCGCCGCCTACGACGCCCGCGAACGACTTCACATAGGCCGCGACCTGGACAGCACGCTCACCCGAATCGTCGACGACTGGGACCGCTTCCGGACCGAACAGCCGGACAAGAGCGCCGCCGTCATCGCCATGACCAACGCCGAGTGCCGCGCCCTCTCCCACCTCATGCGCGAGCGCGTCCTCAAGGACAACGAGGGCCCGCGCTTCACCATCCAGGCGTGCCGCAGCCGCTCTCCCAAGGCTACGCCCGAGCCGCTCGAGATCGCCGTCGGCGACGTCCTCAGGGCCGGAACCCTGATGTGGAAGCACCAGATCTTCAACGGAACCTACATGACGGTGCTCGAACTCGAGCAGCGCGGAACGGTTCCCGACAGCCCCGACGAGCCGCGCCTCTGGATCAAGGCGCGGACCAACCGCGGCCGCATCGTCGAGTTCCGCCACGACGAGATGCGCGATTACCAGGGGAAGATCCGCATCAATCACGGATACACGATGACCATGACGAGCGCGCAAGGCCGCACCGTGGACCGCGCCTTCCTCCTCGCCGACCAGAAGCCCGCGCGCGAGACCATCTACCCGGCATGCACCCGCCACCGCGAGCGGCTCGACATCTACATCAACCGCAAGCCGATCGAGCTCGACATCCGACAGCAGCGCAACGAGGAAACCGCCGGCGATCCCGTCACCGATACCGAAGTCCGCGAATATCTCGCCCGCAGCTGGTCCCGGATGCAGCCCAAGGAAGCCGCCAAGGACTTCATGAGCCCGGAGATGAAGGAACGTCACTTCGGCGACGCGAAGCGTCCCGCCGCGTCCGCGGGGCATGCCGCAGAGGCAGAGGAGACCCTTCGCCGCACCGATCCGAAGGGTCGCACCGCCGCCCAATGGCTCTCCGCCAACGACAGCGGCGACGGCAAGCTCAGCGATGTTGCCGCCCGCATCCGCTACAGCGAAATCCGCGTCCGGCACGGTCTCGCGGCGCAGACCATCGGCCGGGCATGCAACAAACTCACATCCTCCCTTCAGCATTGGGACCGAGCCCAGACCGAAAAGGGCAACGCGGCCATCGCCATCGATCCCGCCTTCCGGAAGGACCTCGCCGAAAGCTCCGCGATACTCCGCACCGTGACGCCCTTCATCGAGGGCAATCCCCTTCACGCCCGGGTCCTTCGCGAACACGGCGGCATCGACGTTTCGGACCTCAAGGCCTTCGCCCGCGCCCAGACCCGCGCCGCCTCCATCTTCAAATTGTCGCAATCCGAACGTCGCGAGATCGACCCCTCGTTCAAGCCCGCGGCCAGGCCGCGAGACCCAATGGAAGAGGTGTTCGCCAACGCTGAGCGTCTCATTGCCAACCTCGAACCCGAGCCCGAGGTTTCCGAAGTCCGCGACCACTCCCCCGCCGAAACCGACATCGCCCAAGCGCCGTCGCACCATATCGAGCCCCAAGTCGATGCCGATATAGACACCGCTCTCGAGGCCGAAGACGACATCGACTGGGAGCCCAACTACGACGTAGACTGGGAACCCCAGGACATTCCGGACTACCATCGCCCGTACGATCGCGAAATTCCGGAAGAGCACGCCACCGCCGAGCAAGCGCCGCCGCATTACGACATCGAGCAGACATTCGGTGCTTCTCCCGAGCTCCACGCCGGCCACGGATTCCAGCATCCTCCGCCGTCGCCGGGAGAACCCGCCATCGAATCCGGGATCCCGCCGCAGGCGGAACCCGAGCATCGACCCGCTGCGCAAACCCCCGATCGCTCCGCCGGGCACTCTCCCCACATCTCCACCGCCGCCCGGTCCGACACGCCCGCGCCGCCCACCCCGGCCGAGCTCATCGATGACCACGCGCACCGGCTCCAACGCCACTGCGACAACGCCGACGCCATCGACATGAACCCATTCGACGCGCCCGGCTGGGACGGCCTCGAAGAGGAGCTCAGGGGCTTTCTCGCTCTGCCCGGCATCCAGCCCACCGACCGCCGGTATGTCGAGGAAGAAGTCGCCAAGATCGACGCGGTCCTCGACGCCCGCCGCGAAGCCGAAGCCAGATACGCCGAACATATGGAATACTATGACCTCGAAACCGGCACGCACGCCGTGCCCAGCGCACCCGGCAGCTACGACCGCGATCTCTCCGAGCGAGTCCGGCAGGAGGGTCTCTACCTCGCCGCGCTTCCCGCGCTCTCCGATGCCTCGCGCCGCAGTTTGCTGCTCATTTACGACCCGGACCGGTATTTCGAGATCGAGGAAAAACGCGAGGCCGTCGAGGCCCAGTCCCCCGCTGCTGTCGAAGCCCGACAGCAGCATGCCCAGGCTCTCTACGAACAGCACGTCGAACGCTGGGACGCCTACATGGCCGACGTCCTCGATCCCTCAAGTTCGACCTCCTTCGCGTCCGAGGCCGGACAGGAGCTCCACCGGAACGCCCGGTCGCTTCTCGAGCTCCCCGACCTCCCGGAGGCCGCCCGCCAGCATCTGGAGGCCGTCTACGAGCCCGGCAAGGATTCCCGATCGTACGACCGCCCGGAACCAACCCAGGACCGGGCTACCGCGGCCGCATCCCGCGCCACAGACCGCGCGGACACCTACGCCGACTTCGCCAACGATATCGAGAACCACCTCGAGGAAGCCAGGCAGCTGCATCGCCACGCCTACGAAACGCCGGGATGGGGGAGCCTGGCGGACCGATGCGACCGCTTGCTGCAATCCGGAACGCTCACCCCCGATCAACAGGACCAGCTCACGAAGCTGAGCGATCACCATCGCGCCTGGCAGGCCAGCCAGAGCCAGGAGCGCGTTCCTTTCCAGGACAACCGCATGCCCTTCGAGGACGATCGCGGACCCTCCGGCGGCATGAGCTTCTAACCGGACCGCGTTCCGGCACTTTACGCCCGCGCGCCCCGCGCTATACTCGCCCTCGGCGCTCTCCCGCACCCACCCGTCCGGCAATTCCGCCGCGGGCTAACCACGGTGCGAGCATGAACGACCGTTCTCCCCGACTGTCCGACGAAGACTCCTTCAACACCGCGATGGCCGACGCCTTCGCAGACGCGGGCAACCTCCACGACATCCTGTTCCAAAACCGCGACCCGGACCCCGACGCCGGCATGCGGGACTCCGCCGAGGACGGCCTCGTCCCGGAGGACATCCGCGCGCGCGGCCAGGAAGAGATGGAGGCCACCTACGGGTTGACCGGGGAAAGCGCCACCGCGCGTATCGCCGAGGAAATGGCGCTGCACGGCCCTCGGCCGATCGCCAGCGAACCCGACACCCGCCAAGTCTGGCTCAACGGCGACCGGCCGCTCACCTTCGACGACCCGGTGCCGCCCGACATCCAGGCCGCCTTCGACCAGATCGGCGCCAGCATCGAGATGGAACTCGAGGTTGTCGCCCCCGAAGGCTACCAGATGGAAGACGAACGCGAACAGCTCATCTGGGCCACCGTCCACCGCTACCACACCCAGGTCGTCCGCCTCGAAAAGCGCATCGACCAGGTCAGCCAAGAGTGCAACACGCTCCGCAAGACCGAGAGCCAGAGGATCGCCGAGCAGGGCCGGGATCCGGCCTCGGTCGAGCTCGAGACGAAGACCCGGGAGCTCCTCTCACTCTCCTCCAAGCGCGACCGCTACGAGCAGTTCCGCGACTACGCCGCGGATCTCTATTTCCACCACACCAAACAGGTCTGGGCGCCCCGCCGCGGCAGCCATGTCAGCCAGACCGGAGACGTCGTCCCGCGCGTCGACGGCAAGGATTTCGCCCGCGCCGCTCGCGCCGGCCACGACACCCGCGAGCTTCCGGAGGGAACGCTCATCGCCGTCGCCGGCGGCAAGGAATGGACCGACCACGACAGGATCTACAAGCATCTCGACCGTTGCCTCAAGGAACACCCAGACATGGTTCTCGCCCACGGCGGTGCCAAGGGCGTACAGCAGATCGCGTCAAGCTGGGCCAGGAACCGCGACGTCCCCCAGGAGGCTTTCGTTCCGCAGTGGAAGAACCACGGAGACGACCGCGGCGCCGCCATCAAGGCCCGCGATGACGCAATGCTGCGGGCGCGGCCGGCGAAGATCGTTCATTTCGCCGTCCCCGATACCCGGCCGCCCCGCCTGTGCACGGAAGCCAAGAAACACAGCATCCCCGTCGAGCCTGTCGCGGAACGCACCCGCAACCTTCGAACCGCTCCGCCGCACGAATCTCCCCACCGCGTCGACACCGCCGCCAGGCTCGGCCAGCAGGAAGACGCGAAACACCGGCTTCACGACGCCAAAAACCCCGTTCCCCCGCTCTCCGCCGAGAAGATCGCGGGGCCGGTCGAAATCGCCCTTCCCGGCGGCCGAACCGGTACCCTGATCACAGCCGATGAGGCACCGGCCCTTCAGGACTCTCAAGCACGGCCCACCCTCGTTCACGCCTCCCAGAGCCGGCACCAGGACCCGGCCGTTCCCGAAGGCACCAGAGACGCCAAGTACGCCGATGCGGTCGTTCACGGCCCCTCACATGTCGCCGAGGCCTCCTCCCCGCCCTATCTCGCCCCGTCGGAGGAACCGAAAACGGTGGCCGACGGAATGCGGGTCATGGTCGACGCCGTCGCTCCGGACACCGCAGAAAACGAGACCGTCAGAACCTCCATCACCCACCGCATCGTCGACGTGTTCCATTCCATGATCTCCGGTCCCGGCGGGCTTACCGATCGGACAGACGACCTCGCCGACCGGCAGAACAACCTCCACCGCGAGAATTTCGGGGGCGAAATCACCCTCAACCAGCTTTCCGAAACCGGCCAAGAGCTCGAGCACGGCCACAACAGCCTCGACCTGTTCGAGCAGGCGCGCGCCGAGCTTGCCGCGACCGCCGAGGAGCTCACCGGCGAAAAGTGGGTCCCCCGCCCCTCGCCGGACGCCGAGCGTTCCCAACCGGTATCCGCCGCCGCGGCCGACGCGGCCGAGCTCGTCGAGCGTCTCCAGAAAGAGCACGACATGGCCCGGATGCCCAAGGGCTTCCCGGTCGCGGTGACCGCCTATCAGGACGGCGCCGACCAGGAGACCGTCGACAGGGAGATGGACCGTGTACTCGCCCACCGCCCAGACATGTGGATCGCCCACGGCAATTCCCACGGCACGCTCGAGCTCGTCGCCAACTGGGCCGATCGCAACAACGTCCCGCAGGCCCTCTTCGAGCTCGACAAGGGACAGACGGGCGCCTCTTCGATCCGGGCGCGCGATTACCAGATTATCGACACCGTCAAACCCCAGGGCGTGATCGAGTTCAAGGCGGAAAACAGCAGCAAGTCGACCTTCCTCGCCGAGAAGGCCCGCAACGACAAGATTCCGGTGCACAACGTCGTCGTCCCAAAGGAACCCTCGACCCAGCAACGCAGGGACGAAACCCAGAACCGCTCCCAGGGCGAATCGATGCGCCAGACCCTCTCGACCGGGAAGAGCGCCGGGATGTCGATGTAGCGGACGCGAATTTCGGGATTTCAGCCGCCAGGAAGCGCCCCAGACGAGCGAGTCGGCTTTCCCGCGTATTTCGAGCCCTTAAAGGTTTCAGCGGCCTTCCACGGCCCTTTACGGGCATTCAGAAGAAAATCCGCAGCATTCCCGAGCGAAGCCCTATTTCGAATCGAGCCTACAACATGGATATTGTGCATTGCCATTGAGCGAGGGGCGCAGGATATGAGCAAGCGCAACCCAACGCATCCCGGCGAGAGCATCGCCGATGCGATGCGCGAGGCCAGAATGAGCGCAACCGAACTGGCGGCGGCACTGGGCATGGAGCGCGGCAACCTGTACCGGCTTCTACGGGGCCGGATCGCCGTATCGCCCCACACCGCCGTGGCGCTGGAAGCCGTCGGTCGGAGCAACGCGGAATTCTGGTGCCGCCGCCAGGCGCTGTACAAGCTGGCACGGTATCGGGACGGCATCGACGCTTGAGCGACCGAATCCAGATCGCCGGGGCAGGCCCGGCCGTACCGAGCGATCAGCAGCGCGATTCTCGCGGCGCTCGTCGTCCCCGGGCCCGACCGCCGGCGACGAGCTCGACGAGAGAGGCCGTCAGGAGAGGGTCGACAGGTGCCGGGATGGCCGAGGCAGTTTCCTAGGTCGCCGCGACATCGGCCCTCGCTAGGGCGGCCCGGAACGAATGGATTCAACTCCGGGCGAGAGCGGCGGTGGCCCAGCCGGGAACGGATTCGGCGATCCACCTTGTCCCTTCGCCGAGGA
>JAPPMY010000240.1 GCA_028818855.1 Rhodospirillales bacterium | reverse complement strand
TGATGTCCCCCGCGGAGGCGGACTTTCTCTACGTGCCGCCCCGCGAAGCCGCTGCCGGAGCGGAGAGCGGGACGGACCGCACGCCGGACGCCCATGGGGCGGCGACGGAGAGGAACGATCTCGCGGACAACCGGGCGCACGGCGATCCCGGGGCAGTGGCGACGCCAACGGACCGGACCGACGCTCACCGCAGGGCAACACCCCTGCGGGTGGGCGCACCCCTGCGGGTGGGCGCACCCCTGCGGGTGGGCGCACCCCTTCGGGCGGCAACACCCCTTCGGGTGGCAACACCCCTTCGGGCGGTAGCACCTCGTTACACCGATGCCGAGCCGCTGGAGAAGAGCGACCCTGCCGGCCTTTGGCAGGTGCGCGCCGGAGAGATGCTGCGCGAGGCCCTGGGCCGCTGGGGCGAAGACGCGGGCATCGAAGTTCTGTTTCTGACCGACCGGCGCTACCGGCTGCACGAAGGACGCCGGTTCCACGGCTCCTTCGGCGAGGCGTCGCAGGCGCTGTTCGCCGCGCTCTCGCACATGCCGCACCCGCCGGTGGGCGAGGCGAGGTCCGATGGCGGAACTCTGGTCGTGATGCATCGGGCGAGCGCGCACCAGGCGAGCCTGCGCCGGGCGAGCCGGGCGGGAGATGGCCGATGAGGCGCCCTGCCTTCAGGAAACCGGAACGCCGGCTCACGTCCCTCCTCGTGGCCTGGATGTCTGCGCTCTCGGTATCGATCGCCCTTTCGCCGGGACCGGAAGCGGCAGCTCACGAGCGGACGGCGGCGGACGCGGCGAACGAATCGCCGATGGTCGCCGCGCTCCGCGCGAACGGCGCGCGCATCCTGGCCCTGGGCGGGCGCGGCGGGCTGGACGGACACTTCGTGGAGCTCGCGGACGGCGAGGCCTACGGCCTCTACGTCACGCCCGACGGCCATGCGATCGCCGGCCTACTGTACGGGCCGGACGGGACCCTGCTCACCGGCCGCCAGATCGCGACCGCGCGGGGCGAAAGCGGCAACGGCATAAGAACGTTTGCCGTGAAGCCAGCATCTG
Organism: Rhodospirillales bacterium; assembly: GCA_028818855.1. Lineage (GTDB taxonomy): Bacteria > Pseudomonadota > Alphaproteobacteria > UBA828 > UBA828 > WTGU01. The sequence goes on along the minus strand of JAPPMY010000240.1, from coordinate 7,386 downwards.
CGGTTGCCCCGGCTGGTGAGGATTCCGCAAACGGCGGGCTGCACGGCGGCGAGGTGAGGCCGGGCGCCCCGGTGCAACTCGCGCACGCATACGCCGACGATCCGGTCGTGCCGGGCATCGAAACGGTGTTCGAGCGATCGGTCTCCGCATTCGGCTTCACGCTCGGCAATGCCGGCCCGGCTGTCGCGGTGTTTGCCGATCCCGGCTGCCGCTGGTCGCGTGCGGCGGTGGCGCGTCTCGCGCAGCCGGCGCTGGCCGGGCGGCTCAGGCTCCATGTCGTTCCCGTGGGCGTGCTGGGCGCGGCATCGGCCCGCGAGGCCGCTGCCATTGCGTCGGCCGCAGATCCCGCCATGGCCTGGTTCGACCGAGCCCCCGGGCCCGCGATCCCGGAAGGCGGGCGCAGGATCGAACGCAACAATGCCCTCTTCGACGCATGGGGCGCCGGCGCCGTGCCCCTGATCGCGTGGCGGGCGCGCGACGGCCGCGTCGGCCACCAGGTCGGCGATATCGACAACTTGGAAGCCTGGCTGGAGGCGCTCCGCCATGAGTGAACGTGCACGCGCCGTCAGGCAGGCGGTCAACCGCTTCGCCTTCCACCGCGACCGGCACCACGGCTGGCGCAGGGCCGCCGCGTGGCTCGTGCTCTGCAACGCGCTCACCGCCGCTGCGCTCGCCGGCTACGTCGCGCTGCACTCCACCGTCTACATCACCGTCGCCGCCACCCCCGACGGCAGGCTCGTGCCGCTGACGCCGCTCGACGAGCCCATCATGTCCGACGCGGCGCTCAGGAACTGGACCGTCTCGGCGGTGACCGAGGCCTTCACCCTCGGCCACCACGACTGGCGGATGAGGCTGGCCTCGGTGCGCGAGAGCTTCACCGACGAGGGCTACGAGTCCTTCCTGCGGGGCCTGGACGAGAGCCTGTTCCTGGACCGGCTCAGGGAGAACCTGCAGGTGGCGTCCGCCGTGGCGCAGGGCGCGCCGGTGGTGACCGAGACGCGCTACTTCGAGGGGCGGCTCGGCTGGGCCATCGAGTTCCCTCTTCTGGTGACCTTCTCTGCGGGCACGCGGAGCGTGAGCCAGGACCTGCTGGCGCGTGTCCTGGTGATGCGGGTGCCGCTCTCGGAGCGGCCCGCTGGTATCGGGATCGAACAGCTGATCGCAGACAAGCGGAGGCCGGCGCAATGAGGAGTAATTCCGTACTCATTCTGCTGGCTGCCGCCGCGATTCTGGTGCTGGCACCCGGCGCTGTGGCCGCCGGCGACGTGGCCCGCGAAGGCGGCGGCAACGTCTGGTCCGAGCGCGCGGCGTCGGATGCCGAGGTGGCCCGTGCCGGCCGGGCGGCGATACCGTTCACGGCGGAGCAGATCGAGGCGCTCGGCCGTCTTCTGCAGGAGACGCAGGGGTCTGCGTCCCTGGCGGCGGACCCGCCGCCCGAGGGGCGCATCCGGCAGGTGCGCGTCGGCTCTCCCGGCGAGGGCGCGATCCCCGTAATCGCCGTGCGCAAGGGCTACGTCACGGCGGTCTCCTTCACCGACGCCACCGGCGCGCCCTGGCCGATCGAGGACGTATTGCTCGACGCCCGCTTCGTGCCGGGGACGGCCGAGGCGGACGATGAAGCCGGCGGACGGTCGGAGCATCTCTTCTATCTCGCCCCGCAGTCGCGCGCCCTGCACGGCAATGCCGTGATCAAGCTGCGCGGCCTGGCCGAGCCCCTCGTCGCGAGTCTGCGGGGCGGCGGCGCGGACGCGGACTTCCGGGTCGAGATCAGGCTGGGGCTTCCCGGCCCCAATGCCGCGCCGGGCTCCGCAACCGTGGCGGGATTCCACGCCGGGGACGCGGTGCTTCTGGACCTGCTGGGCGGGATCTCGCCCGGGAACGCGGAGCGTCTCGCGGTCGAGGGCGGCAGTGCCGACGACCGCGCGTGGCGCCTGGGCGGCGATCTCCTGCTCCTGACCCGCGCGCATCTGCTCTCGCCGGGGCCGTGGGCGGCGGAGCGCGGCGCGGGCGGCCGCTGGGCCTACCGCCTCCCAGACGTGCCCTACGCGATGGTGAGCCTGGACGGACGCGAGACGCGGCTTGCGTTCCACGGAGAGGGGACAGGACCGGCGTTGCCGGAACTCGAGACCGGAGGAGAACGGCGATGAACACGAGGATCGACGGACGGGGCGGCGGCGCAAAGCGCCTCGTCGGGATGGCTGCGCTGGCCATACTCTGCACGCTGGCTTTCGCCGCGCCTGCATGGGCCCAGTTCCCCGACAACCGGGACTTGAGACTGAACCCCGAGGACCCGGTGTCGCCCGAGTACGGGAGAACGCTGGACGAGAGGGATCAACAGCGGCTGGAAGACGCACGCCAGCGCGGCGCGTCGTTCATGACGACCTTCCAGGGCACCGGACAGGCGCCGGGAGAGAGCGGGGGCGAACTCGCGGCTCCGGGACGAGCCCCGGACGACGGACGGGCGGAGTGGTCGACATCCAACCGCGGGATCGCATGGTCTTCGGAGCGGCCCCGGCCCGTGTACGAGACCGCGGACCGTTTCGGGACGGCTAGCGCGCCCCCCGGCGATGGCCTCGCCGCGATGGTCGGCGCGCTGCTGGAGAGCTGGACCCGGCCTCCGCAGATCGTACGCCTGCGCTACGCGGCTCCACCCGAGCCCGGCGGGGACACGGCGCGAGCCTCTGAGTCTTCCGAACCGTCACGGCGGGGGCACGATGGCGCGCGCCTGCCGCACGTCGCCCCCCGGGGTTTCTACGCGCGCACCCTCTATGCGGTGGACTCCGACTATCCCGGTCCGGTGGTGCTGGAGCTGCTCCAGCCGCCGCTCGTCGGCGCCGTGGCGCACGGCGGCTTCGAGCGGGTGGGCCAGCGGCTGGTTCTGCGCCTCGGCAGCCTGACCTGGAAGGGCCGGACCTTCCCGGTGGACGCCTGGGCGGTGGACCCCCAGTGCGCCTGCTTCGGGATCGAGGGCGAGGTCGACCGCCACTTCCTGTCCCGCGTCCTCCTTCCGGCCGCGGCTCGGTTCGCCGAAGGCTTCCTCACCGCCGCCGCCATGCCGGCGCGGACGCTGACCATGCAGGACGGCGCCGTGTTCCACGAGCGCAGGGAGAGCGGCGAGCGGGAAGCATTCCAAGCGGGCGCCGGCGCGGCCGCGCAAACCCTCGGCGACATCCTCATGGCGGACACGCCGAAGGAGACCACGGTCCGCATCCCCCGCGACACGCCCCTGGTGGTGATGATCGCTCGCCACTTCGCAGCGCCGGCGCCGGACCTCCTGTGGCGGGAGAGGGCCGATGCAGGGAACTGACCTGGGCGGCGCCATGATCTCTCTGGTGCGGGACCTCGATCCCGCGCTGTTGGGGCTGATCGCCATTGCCTGCTACCTGCTGGGGCTCGCCGCCTTCGTCCAGGGATGCGCGCGCCTGCTGCGCCTCTCCGAGGACCGTTTCAACGGACCGTCGGCCGCAGGCACGGCGCTTTGCTTCCTGGTCTGCCTCGTCATGGTCAGCTTCCCGTCGTGGCTCTCCGCAGGCGGCGAGAGCCTGTTCGGACAGGGAACGGCGGCTTCCGCGAGCCTCGGCCATCACAGCCAGAGGGGCGCCGACTACGACGCCCTCATCGGTGCGGTGCTCACCGTCGTCGGCTGGGTCGGCCTACTGGCCTTCCTGCGCGGCGTCTTCGTGCTGCGCGCGGCGGCGGACGGCGTTCCGGGAAGCAGCGCAGGGCGGGCCGCCATGCACATGCTGGGCGGCGTCTGCGCCTGGCACATCGAGAGCCTGATCGGGGCGGTGCAGAACAGCCTCGGTATCCAGGTATTGCGGATCACGTGAGGAGAAGAAGATGACGATCGTAACTGCGCCCCTTCGGGCGGCGACACCCCTCCGGGCGGCGACACCCCTGCGGGTGGTGGCACCCCTTCGGGTGGTCACACTGGCGGTCCTCGGGACCGCGTCCCTGTGGCTCCTCGGATCGCAGGTTCTGAGGATCTCGCCCGCGCTGGCGGTGTCGCTCGGCGATATGGCCGACAAGGCTGCGGCGGACCTCGACGCTGTGCCGGGGCTGTTGGCCATCGGCTTCTACATCGTCGGCGCCGCCGTGGCGGGCTTCGGGCTGCTCAAGCTCAAGCGCCATGTCGATCACCCGCAGCAGACCACGCTGGGCTCGGGGCTCATCGCCATTCTGATCGGGGTGGCCCTGATCGCGGCGCCTGCGGTGATCAACGGCCTCTCCGACACCTTCGGCCTGGGCGGCGCCGTCCAGACCGTCAGCCGTCCGAGGCTTTAGGGGCCAAGGCCGTGTACCGCCCCCTCGAGGATGCGCTGGCGGCGAGCTGGACGCTCCGGCGGAAGCCGCTGGAGAGCTTCCTCCTGCCGCAAGCGGCTGTCGGAGACGGCCTGCTCGCCTGCGCGGACGGCTCCCTGGTATCGCTGTTCCGCATCGAAGGCGCCCGTTCCATGACCGGAGCGGAGGAGCTGCAGCGCTTCGTCGAGGTCGCCTGCAGGCGCCTCAACAGCCGCCTCGCCGAGCCCGGCCATGCACTGCACCTGATGCTGGAGCGGGCGCCGGACGAGGCCGGGGCGCAGGTGGAGCGCGTCCGTGCGCGGACGGGGAACCAGGCGGCGAGGCTCGGCCTCGAGCTCGGCGACGTTCTCGACGAGCGGTCGCGCTGGCTCGCGCCCCTGCTCGCCGCCGAGACCATGGTGCTCGCCTGCTGGACCCGGCCTGCGTGCCTGACGGTGGCGGAGGCCCGGCGGGGCCGCAAACGCCTGCGGGCACGCCTGAAGGACTGGCTGCCGGAGCCGGCCGAGTCCCAGTGCCCCCATGCCGTGCTCGACGGACTCGAGGCGCGGCACCGGGCGCTCATGGACACCCTGGCTGCGCTCTTCGGCGAGACCGGCATCGTGGCGGAGCGGCTCGGCGACGAGGAAGCGCTCCGGACCGTGCGGGTGCTGGTCAACGGGTCCGACACCACGGCGCCGGACTGGCGCCCGGTGACCGCGGCAAACGACAGGGGAACACCCTGGTCCACGATGGCCAGGGTGACGGAGCCGCCCGAGGCCGGGGCCTTCCCGCCGCCGCTCGCGCCCCAGATCCTGATTCGCGATCCCGTGCGCTCAGGAAACGGCATCCGCATGGGCGGCCGCCTCTACGGCGCCCTCGACATGACCCTCGGACCCCGCTCCTCGCGTCCCTTCGCCGAGCTCATGGAAGGCCTCGCCGAGGCCGGTCTCCCCTGCCGCTTCTCCATCCTGATCGAGGGCGGCGGACTGCGCCGCCTCGGCGCCGCCGCGGCGCGCGCCGCTTCCGCGTTCATGGCGTTCTCCCATCCCGACAGCCGCGCCGTGCGCGATGCCATGCGCGCCCTTGCCGAGCAGGACGCCGAGTCGCGGGCCGTGGTTCGGCTGCGCCTCGGGATGCTGACCTGGGTGAAGCCGGAGGAAGGTGAAGACGGGCTCGCGCGCCGGCTCGGTCGGCTGCAGCAGATCGCCGAGGGCTGGGGCGAGTGCGTGTTCTCGCCCCTTGTCGGCGATCCCCTGGAGGCGTTCGCCGCCTCGGTCCCCGGCTTCTGCTGCGGCGGCACCGCAGAGCCCGCGCTCGCACCGCTCTCCGAGGCGCTGCGCCTGCTGCCCGTCTGCCGTCCCGCGCCCCTGGCGCGGCGCAGTGTGAACCACCTGTTCCGTTCGCCCGACGGCAAGATGCTGCCCTGGTCCTGCGAGGAAGGCGAGGACCACGGCTTCGAGCTGATCCACGGCATCCCCGGACGGGGCAAGTCGGTGCTGATGAACAGCCTGACCCTGGCCCACGTCCTCCAGTCCGGACAGGCACAGCTGCCGCTCGCGGCCACCATCGATATCGGTCCCTCGTCCTCCGGCCTGATCTCGCTGATCAGGGAGGCGCTGCCGCCGGAGCGCCGTGCCGAGGCGGGATGGTTCCCGCTCCGCATGAGCGCGGCCTGCGCCATCAACCCCTGCGACACACAGCTCGGCTGCCGCTCTCCCCTCCCGGCCGAGCGCGCCTTCCTGGAGAACCTGCTGGGCCTGATCCTGGCCCCGGCCGGCGGCGCAGGGGGACCAGGGTGTTCCCCTGTGCCCGACGGCATGCGCGAGCTGATCGGCCCCACGATCGGCCGCGCCTATGCACTGCGCTCCGACAGGATCGCGGGCGCCGAACCCAATCTCTATGCGGCTGGGAGAGACGCGGCGGTGGACGAGGCTCTGGAGCGTGCGGACCTGGCTCCTTCGGAGCTTCCCTGGTGGGAGGTGGTCGACGCGCTCTTCGACGCGGGCGATGCCGTCGCGGCGTCGCGCGCACAGCGCTACGCGGTTCCGGTGCTGGGCGACTTTCTCTCCGCGGTGCGCGAGCCTGCGGTGCAGGGTCTCGTCGGCGACGCCGTGCACGGGCATGGCGGCGAGACCGTGACGCAGGCCTTCATCCGCATCCTCACCGCGCTCTCCGGTTCCTGGTCCTCCATGTTTGCGCCCACCGCCTTCGACACCGGCGCCGCCAGGGTGGCGGCGATCGACCTGCGCGAGGTAGCGCCGAGGGGCTCGGCGGAGGCGGACCGCCAGACGGCCGCCTTCTACATGCTCGCCCGCCATGCGCTCACCCGCCACTGGTGGATCGCCGAGGAGGACATCGACCTGGTGCCGGAGCGGTATCGCGAATGGCACCGCAGCCGCCTTCGGGAGATCCGGGAGACGCCCAAGCGCCTCGCCTTCGACGAGTTCCACCGCACCGGGGCGGCACCTGCCGTGCGCGCGCAGGTGGAGCGCGACGCCCGAGAGGCACGCAAGCACGGGGTGAGGCTCTGCCTCGCCTCGCAGCGCCACGAGGATTTCGGGCCCGCCCTGGTGGAGCTCGCCAACCGCATCTGGGTGCTGGGCGCGGGCGGCAAGGCGGGGGAGCTGGAAACGCTCTCCAGCCTGTTCGAGCTCAGCGGCACGGTGGCGGACGCGGTGTCGTACCGGCTCACCGGGCCGGGTCCGGCGGGTGCGCCCGCCCTGCTGATCGCATCGGACGCACGCGGCCGCTTCGAACAGGTGGTGGTGAACGTGCCGGGGCCGGTGGAGCTCTGGGCGCTCACCACCTCGCCGCGCGACGCCGCTCTGCGCGAAAGGCTGCATGCCCGTCTAGCGCCGGCCGACGCGCGGGCGGCGCTGGCACGGCGCTTCCCCGCAGGCACCGCGCGCGACTGGATCGAGGCCGAGCTGCGCCGGCTGGAGCTGCGCGGCGCGAGGGTCGCCGCCTCCGAGAGCGACCTGCTGGAGAGCCTCGCCGACGAGCTCGCACAGCACAGGACAACCGTTGGAACCATGACCGAAAGGAGACAGGAACGATGTTGACGATGAACAGGGCGACGCTGGTGGGCCATGCGGGCCGCAATCC
>JAPPMY010000262.1 GCA_028818855.1 Rhodospirillales bacterium | reverse complement strand
AGGTGCTGACCCAGCTCTTCATGGACCCGATCGGCGAGCCCTTCGCCTGCGTCGACGAGACGCTGCAGGAACACCGCCTCGGGCAGTCGGCGGATGCGATCGTTCTCGATGTCCACGGCGAGGCGACGGCCGAGAAGCAGGCGCTGGCGTATCTCGCCGACGGCCGGGTCTCGCTGGCGGTGGGCACCCACACCCACGTGCCGACGGCCGACCAGCGCATCCTGCCCAAGGGGACGGCCTACATCTCGGACGTCGGCATGTGCGGCGCTTACGAATCCATCATCGGCCTTGCGGTGGATGCACCGCTCGCCCGCTTCACGAGAAAGCGCCCCGGCCCCCGGGCTGCACCCGCCGCCGGCGAGGCCACCCTCTGCGCCGTCCTGGTCGAGACCGACGATACGACCGGCCTCGCACGCCACGTCGGCGTGCTCAGGCAGGGCGGCGTGCTCGAGGCCGCCTGGCCCACCTGAGAGCGCCGCCGCCGACGGTTCGCGCGAGCGACCGCCGCAGAGGCGGCGGGATCATGTTTCGGCGGCAGCCTTGTTCCGCGAGAGGCTCCGTGATACCAACATTTGGTATGCTGGGTGCGGAAGGAGTATCCTCATGTCGCGCAATACATCGGTGTCGCTGGGGGACCACTTCGTGGGTTTCATCGACGCACGCATCGCGTCGGGCCGCTACAACTCGGCCAGCGACGTGATCCGCGCAGGACTACGGTTGCTGGAAGAGCACGAGGCCAGGGTCGAGGCCCTGCGCGACGCCCTGATCGAGGGCGAGCGATCCGGCTCCGCTGCCCCCTTCGACTTCGACGCGTTCATCGACCGCAAGAAGTCCACCTGAGAGACATGGCCGGTTACGCACTGTCGCCGGCAGCTCGGGCCGATCTATCGGAGATTTGGGATTACACGGCGAGGCATTGGGGTGAGGCCCAGGCGGAGCGGTATACCCGCGACATTCAGGCGACGTGCGAAGGTCTGAGTGAGGGCACCCTGGTCGGTCTCTCGGCCGACGATGTCCGTGCCGGATACCGGAAAATCACCGTTGGCTCGCACGTCATGTACTACCGCGAGCGAGAGGGCACCCTTGAGATCGTGCGCATTCTGCACCGGCGCATGGACGTCTCCCGGCACATCTAACCGGCGGCGCTCGCCCTCTGCAGGGGCTCGGACCGAGCGGCGAAGTGGGGGGCCACGTCGCGGGCGAAGCGCTCCCACATCTCGTGACGGTAGGCGCGCGGCATGCCGTAGGTCGCGTTCTGCAGGATGAAGTGGTTGAAGCCGAGGTCCACGTAGGCCTGAAGCCTCTCGCACACGGTCTCGGCGCGGCCGACGAGCTGGAGGTCGAGCCAGGGTCCCAGGTTGTCCGGATTGGTCAGCTTCTTCGACGTGGCCATGAACTTGCTGAAGGCCTTGAACTCCGCCAGCTCCTTCCAGGGGTCGGCGTCGGCCTCGTAGTGCTCCACCACCTTCACGAAATAGCGCGAGAGATGCTCCTTGGCCAGCGCATCGGCCTCCTCGTCGGTGTCCGCCAGCACCGCGTGGATCAGGATCGGGCGCGTCACGTCGGTCTTGCCGCCGCGCTCGCGCGTCTCCTCGTTCCAGCGCGCGAAGTCGTTGCTGTGGAAGTGCATCGGGAAGTTGGAGACCCGGATCATGGGCAGGTCGAGCTCGGCCATGATGCCGGCGCTCTCCGGGCTACTGGTGGCACCATAGAGGTTCACCCTCTCTTGGACGGCCTTTGGCCGGAGCTCGATCGGCCGCTCGATGTCGAAGAACGCGCCGCGATAGGTGAACGTCCCGCCGGCGAGCGCCTTGCCGATGACCTCGCGGCACTCGCGGAAGCGCGCCCGGGTGTCGGTCATGGAGACGCCGAAGGCGTCGTACTCGAGCCGCGCGAGGCCGCGCCCGAAGCCGATGTGGAGATTGCCTCGGGTCATCTGGCTCAGCATGGCGATCTCGCCGGCGAGCCGGAGCGGGCTGTACCAGGGCAGGACGAGGACGCAGGTCCCGAGATCCATGTCGGGATGGCGCCCTGCGAGGTGGGAGAGCATCACCGTCGGGCTCGGCGTCGGGAAGTAGTCCGAGAAGTGGTGCTCGATCACCCAGAATGCGTCGTAGCCGAGTGCTGCGACGCGGTCCGCGTCCACCAGGGCCTCGACGTACTGCTCCGCATCCGACGCGCCGGGCTCGCCCACCGCCGAAATGACCGTTCCGAACTTGATCTCGCTCATGGTTCCTCGTCCCCGCCCGCGGCCCAACCCGCTTTCGGCGATCCTAACCGGAGGCCGAAAAGAAAACAAACGTTTGGTTGGGGGATGAATGGAGCCCGCGCGGCGCCGGTTATCGGTGGCGCCATTCGCGCTCCGCCCCTATAACCCCGCCCATGACGGGGTTTCCCTTCACCAAGATGCACGGGCTCGGCAACGACTTCGTCGTGTTCGACGCGCGGCACGCGCCGCTCGCGCTCGATGGCGCGCGCGTGCGCGCCATCGCGGAGAGGCGCACCGGAATCGGCTGCGACCAGGTGATCGCCGTGGAGCAGCGCCGCAACGGCGGCACGGACGCCTATCTCAGGTTCTGGAACCGGGACGGCGGTGAGGTCGCGGCCTGCGGCAACGGCACCCGTTGTGCGGCCCGGCTGCTGCTGGACGAGGGCGCACGGACCAGCGTGGTCCTCGAGACCGGTGCCGGCCGGCTCACCGCACAGGAGGCCGGCGGGGGGCAGGTGCGCGTCGACATGGGGCCGGCGCGGCTCGGCTGGCGCGAGATCCCGCTCGCCCGCGCCATGGACACGCTCCACGTGGCCCTTGGCGCAGGCCCGCTCGGCGACGCGGTGGCGGTCAACATGGGCAACCCGCACGCGGTGTTCTTCGTGGACGATGCGGACGCCGTTCCCCTGGCCCGGCTCGGCCCCGACCTGGAGACCGACCCGCTCTTCCCCGAACATGCGAACATCGGCGTCGCCCAGCGCCTGGCATCCGACCGCCTGCGTCTGCGGGTGTGGGAGCGGGGCGTGGGCCTCACCAATGCCTGCGGCACCGGCGCCTGCGCCGCAGGGGTGGCCGGCGCGCGGCGCGGGCTCACGGGACGCAGCGTCGCCGTCGTCCTCGACGGCGGCGAGCTGGGCATCCTCTGGCGGGACGACGGCCATGTCGAGATGACCGGCCCCACCGCCGCGAGCTTCTCGGGCGTGCTGCCGGCATGAGCGGGCTCGACGTCATCACCTTCGGCTGCCGGCTCAACGCCTACGAGTCGGAGGTCATGCGTGCGCGTGCGCGCGCAGCGGGCCTGACCGAGGGCGTCATCGTCAACACCTGCGCGGTCACCGGCGAGGCCGAGCGCCAGGCGCGCCAGGCGATCCGCCGCGCCAGGCGGAACAACCCGGCGGCGACGATCATCGCGACCGGCTGCGCCGCCCAGCTCGACCCGGAAGGCTACGCCGGGATGCCGGAGGTCGACCGTGTCATCGGCAACCGGGAGAAGCTCACGCTGGAGGGGCTGGCACCTGACGCGGGCGAGCGCGTCGCGGTCGGCGACATCATGGCGGTGCGCGAGACTGCGGGTCATCTGCTCGCGGGCTACCAGGCCCGCTCGCGCGCCTTCGTTCAGGTGCAGAACGGCTGCGACCACCGCTGCACCTTCTGCATCATTCCCTTCGCCCGGGGCCCGAGCCGGAGCGTGCCGCTCGGCGCCATCGCGGCCGAGGTGCGCGCACTCGTCGCCAACGGCCACAACGAGGTGGTGCTGAGCGGCGTGGATCTCGGCCACTACGGCGCCGACCTGCCGGGCCGGCCGCCGCTCGGCGAGGCGGTGCGCCGCCTGCTCCAGGCCGTGCCGGACCTGCCGCGGCTCAGGCTTTCCTCCATCGACCCCGTGGAGGTCGACCCCGCGCTGGAGCGGCTCTTCGCGGAGGAGCCCAGGCTGATGCCGCACCTGCACCTCAGCCTGCAGGCGGGCGACGACATGGTGCTCAAGCGGATGAAGCGCCGCCACAGCCGCGCCGACGTGCTGGCGCTCTGCCGGCGGCTCGGCGCACTCAGGCCGGGGATGGCCTTCGGCGCCGACCTGATAGCGGGCTTCCCCACCGAGAGCCACGCGATGCACGAGAACACGCGCCGCCTGGTCGCCGACGCCGGCCTGGTCTGGCTCCACGTCTTCCCCTATTCGCCGCGTCCCGGCACGCCGGCGGCGCGCATGCCGCAGGTGCCCGTTGCCGAGCGCCGCGCGCGAGCCAGGGCGCTGCGCGCTGCGGCCGAAGACCCGCGGCACCGCTTCCTGGCGGGGCTCGTCGGCGGCCTGCGTCCGGTGTTGCTGGAGACGCCCGATAGCGGGCGCGACGAGTGCTTCGCGGACGTCGCCCTCGACCGCCCGGCAGGGGAGCCCGGCGCCCTGGTGCAGGCACGCATCACCGGAGTGGCAGGCGAGCGCCTGATCGGGACCGCCGCCTGATGGCGCGGGAAGGCGCGGCCCGGCGCGGCCTGCTCGCGCGCCTCAAGGCAGGTCTGCGGCGGACCTCCAACAGCCTCACCGGCGGCATCGGGGCCATCTTCACCGGCCGCCGGCTCGACGATGCCGCGCTGGAGGAGCTGGAAGAGCTGCTCATCGCCGGCGATCTCGGCGCAGCGACGGCGGCCGAGCTTACGGCCACGCTCGCCCGGCAGCGCTTCGGCAAGGAGGTGACCGCGGCCGAGGTGCGCCACGCGCTCGCCGACCAAATCGCCGATCTCCTCGCGCCGGTGGAAGGCACGCTCGCGATCGAGGACGAGGCAAAGCCCCACGTCATCCTGGTAGCCGGCGTGAACGGCACGGGCAAGACGACCACCATCGGCAAGCTCGCCCGGCGCCTCAGCGGCGAGGGGAAGCGCGTCATGCTGGTCGCGGGCGATACCTTTCGCGCGGCCGCCGTGGAGCAGCTCACGATCTGGGGCGAGCGTGCCGGCGCGCCCGTGGTGGCGCGGACGGACGGCGGCGACCCCGCCGGCCTCGCCTATGATGCGCTGGAACGTGCCCGCGCGGAGGGCGTCGACGTGCTCCTCATCGACACCGCCGGCCGGCTGCAGAACAAGGCGCACCTCATGGACGAGTTGCAGAAGATCGACCGCGTGCTCAAGAAGCTCGATCCGCGCGCGCCGCACAGCCGCCTCCTCGTGCTCGACGCGACCACCGGCCAGAACGCGCTCAGCCAGGTCGACGTCTTTCGCGAGGCCATCGCCGTCGACGGCCTGGTGATGACGAAGCTCGACGGCACGGCGAAGGGCGGCGTCCTGGTGGCGCTGGCACGGCGCTTCGGCGTGCCGGTGGTGGCGATCGGCATCGGCGAGGGGATCGACGATCTCCGCCCCTTCGAGGCCCGCGCCTTCGCCACCGCCCTCATGGGGCTGGACGCGTAGTGCCGGATCAGCGGCGCGCGGGGATGCCCGGCCGGTAGTCGCCGACGTCGCCTGTGGGGTTGGTGAAGGGCGCGAATTCGCCGCGCTCCGGCGCCTCGGCGTGGTGGCGCAGCGCCCAGGTGACGGAGGGGAACGCCAGCGAATCCCATGGAATCTCTTCCCGGGCGAAGAGCCCCACCTCCAGGCTCTCGAACCCCGGCGCGATCTCCGGCCGGGCGAGGTGCGCCCGGTAGAAGAGCTGCACCAGGCTGATGCGGGGGATGGTGTAGACCGCGAGCAGCGCGCCGATCACGATATCCGCACAGGCTTCCTCCTCGGCCTCCCGCCGGGCGCCCTCGGCCGGCTCCTCGTGCAGCTCCAGAAAGCCCGCCGGCAGGGTCCAGAAGCCGGCCTGCGGCTCGATGGCGCGGCGGCAAAGGAGGATGCGCCCGTCCCACGTCGCAACCGAGCCCACGACGATCTTCGGGTTCTCGTAACGGATGAACCCGCACGTGTCGCAGACCAGGCGCGGCCTGTCGTCGCCCTCGGGCACCTTGCGCACGATCGGGCCGCCGCTGTTCGGATAGCGCCCCATGACGCCACGAGTATGAGGCGCGCGCTCGCCACGAGTCCAGCGGCCCGGTCGCCCGCCGGGGAGCAAATGCCTCAACCGCTTGCCTCTCGGGCGACACGATGTCGTGATTGGTGATACCCGATGCCGCGACTCATGTTATGCCCTACTGGCGTCGCACGGCGCTGCCGGCCGCTGGTGCGCCGGGCGCAGGGACCAGGCGCCGAGGGCAGGAGGAGACGGGCCCATGAGAGTCAGCAGGAGACGCTTCGTTCAGGCCTCTGCCATCGCCGCCGCGTCGACGATGGCGCCGTTCTCGCCGCTGATCGGGGCTGCGGCGGCAGACGAGGCAAGCCACGGGCTCTCGCTCTTCGGAGACCTGAAGTACGGGCCCGGCTTCGCGCACTTCGACTACGTGGACCCCGCCGCGCCCAAGGGCGGGCTGCTGCGCCTCGCCACCGTCGACACCTACAGCACGCTCAATCCTTTCACGCTCAAGGGCCAGAGCGCGGCGGGCGCGGGGCTGCCCTTCGAGAGCCTGCTCGAAGGCTCGGCGGACGAGGCGGATGCGGCTTACGGGCTGATCGCCCGCGGCGTCTCGCTCGCGCCCGACCGCCGCTCCGTGCGCTTCCTCCTCAGGCCGGAGGCCCGCTGGCACGACGGCATGCCGATCACGGCCCGCGATGTTGCCTTCTCGTTCGAGATCCTGACGACCGAGGGCCATCCCGCCTTCGCCAACCAGCTTGCGGGCGTGGACCGGGTCGAGACCGCCGGCGAGCACGACGTCACCTTCCATCTCGCCGATCCCGACAACCGCAAGCTGCCGCTGATCGTCGGCGGCATGTCCATCGTCTCCGAGGCCTATTACCGGGACCGCACGTTCGGCGAGACCACGATGGACCCCCCGCTTGGCAGCGGCCCCTACCGGGTCGGCGCGGTCGATCCCGGCCGCTCGATCACCTACGAGCGCGTGCCCGACCATTGGGGCGCGGCGCTCTCGCTCAACGTGGGGCGCTACAACTTCGACACCATCCACTACGACTACTACCGCGATCGGGCGGTCCTGGTGGAGGCGCTCAAGGCAGGCGAGTACGACCTGCACGAGGAGTTCACGTCCAAGGTCTGGGCGACGCAGTACGACATCCCCGCCGTCGAGGAAGGCTGGCTCGTCAAGGACGTGCTGAAGGACAACACGCCGTCCGGCGTGCAGGCCTTCTTCTTCAACACGCGGCTCTCCAAGTTCCGGGACCGCCGCGTGCGCGAGGCCTTCGCCTACGCCTTCGATTTCGAGTGGCTCAACAAGAACCAGTTCTATGGGCTCTACGAGCGCATGGCGAGCTACTTCGAGAACTCGGAGCTTGCGGCGCGCGACCTGCCGTCGGAGGCCGAGCTCGCCCTCCTCGAGCCCCACCGGGGCACGGTGCCCGAGGAGGTCTTCACCACCCCCTTCGTGCCGCCCGCGACCGACGGCTCCGGCAACAACCGGCGCAACCTGCGGACGGCACGCACGCTCCTCAAGGAGGCCGGCTGGATCACGCAGGACGGCGCGCTGGTCAACGGGGCGACCGGCGAGCCGATGACCGTCGAGTTCCTCTACTTCGAGCCGGGCTTCGAGCGCATCTACGCGATCTTCGCCCGCAGCCTCGAGCGCCTCGGCGTGGGCGTGACGCTCCGCCTCGTCGACGGCGCGCAGTACGAAGAGCGGCTCAAGACCCATGACTTCGAGATCACGACGATCCGCTTCGTCTTCAGCCTCTCGCCCGGCGCCGAGCTCAACTCCTACTTCTCGAGCGCCACCGTGGACCAGGTCGGCTCGTTCAACATCCCCGGCATCAAGGACCCGGTGGTCGATGCGCTGATCGCGGACCTTGCCGCTGCCACCGACAGGGACTCCCTTATCGCCGCAGCCCGCGCGCTCGACCGGGTGCTGCTCTGGGGCCACTACATGGTCCCCCAGTGGTATAAGGGACTGCATCACCTCGTCTACTGGAACAAGTTCGCCCGGCCCGCCGTCAAGCCCCGCTACGCGCGAGGCGTCATCGACACGTGGTGGGTCGATCGGGAGAAGGACGACGCCCTCCGGGCCTACCGCAAGGGCACGGCGTGAGGGGCGGCATCGTCCCTTCCTCGCGGGCCCGTTCCGCCGCAGACGGGGTGCCAGTGGAAAGGCCGGGCTAGCACCGCAACTGCCGCGACAGCCATGTTCGCCTACATCGTCCGCCGCCTGCTGCTGATCGTGCCCACGCTGTTTGCGATCATGGTGATCAACTTCGCGATCATTCAGATCGCGCCGGGCGGGCCGGTCGAGCAGGCGATCGCGGAGCTCACCGGCTCGGCGGTGGGCGCGACCGCGCGCATCTCCGGCTCCGGCCCCGGCGAGGTGGGCACCGAGAGCCAGTTCGATATCTCCCAGCAGGCCGGCACCAGCAAGTACCGCGGCGCGCGCGGCCTCGACCCCGAACTGATCGAGCGGCTGGAGAAGGAATACGGCTTCGACAAGCCGCCGCTCGAGCGCT
>JAPPMY010000211.1 GCA_028818855.1 Rhodospirillales bacterium | reverse complement strand
CGGCATCAAATCGGGGTCGATTGAAGGCGATGACTGGCGGCAAGTCAAGGGCCGCGAAACCAGGGAGAATGGAAAATCATCAAATATTACAACGCAGTATCATACTCTCGGCGGCGAGCGGCAGGTGGTGGCGGGGATTGGCCATGCTATCGTGTGTGCCCGGGCCAAATCGCCATCTGCGGTCCGCAGCCTCTCCCGACCCGTAGTCACGGAGCGGCGGAGCACCGTCTCCACCTCGTGGATCCTGAGACCGATTCCCGTGTGCCCGCCGTATCCGGCCTCCTTGAGGAACAGCCCGGCCTTCAGTCGCCGCTTCCGCGACACGGGCGGCAAGAAGCTGAAGAGCGACAGGAATATCGATTCCCTCGCCAGGTACTTCTCCCATCCGTCAAGGAGTTCGCGGTTCCCTTGCTCTTCTCTCGCCGATCGGTCCCTCTCCGCTTCGAGCGCACCCAGGCCCGTCTCCGGGTCCGTTCCCAGCACCCGCTCCGCCTCCGCCTGCGCCAATTCCAGTTCCCCAAGCGCCGCATCGAAGCCTTCCAGTTTCCCTGCCTCCCTGTCGATCCGCTCGCGAAGCGCATCGACGACGGCCCCAACCTCCAACACCCGCAGCTCTGGCAAAGCGGTCTTCGCAGCCGCGAGATAGGCGGCTTTCGCACGCCGCACGTACTCTTCTGTTTCCAGCCCTTCGAAGAAGCTCTCCGTCTGGTAGGCTTGCGAGGCCTTCGCGTCCCGCGACCTCGCCGGCAGGTAGACACCAAAGCTCTCGATTTCCGGCAGCCACCGCCCGGCAAAGTCCCCGTCGCCCCGGCCGAATTCCTTTCCGAACGCATCGATGATATTGGTCATTGCCTGGTTGTTGGTGGAGGCCGCGGCAATGACCGGCGGCTCGCCGCCGGCCCGTGCCGTGCGAACCCACTCGCCGGCGACCGCCGACAGCAACATGCTTGTCTTTCCCGTTCCCGGCGGTCCGTTGACGGCCAGGATCTCGCCGTCCTCGGCAGCGACCAGGTGCGCGAGCACGTCGCGTTGCCCGTCCGCCAGGGGATATGCGTCAGTCCCGTGCCCGAGGCGTCCCGCAAACGCATAGCTCGGGCCGAGGCAGGGTACCGCCTCCCGCTTCTCTGAAGCCGCATAAGTTTCCAGCAACGGCGTTTTCGGCCTTGTCGTCAGGATGTTGTCGTAGAGCGCCAGGATCTGGCGAGTCGTCGCCGCGCCGTCTCCGGCGGCCTCGATCAGCCCTGTACCGGTCTTTTCGTACTCGTCATCCCCGTTCGGCCAGCCGCCCGTCACGACATCCAGAAGCCTCTTGCAGTCGTTCCTGTAGCGTCTCCAGGCCTCGTCATGCTGTTCACCCTCCGAGGGCGAAGAAAACGGGGACTCCGTCAGGAAGGCATCCAGGTCGGCGACAGTTCCGATGGAGAACGCCCCCGCCGGAAGCGGCTCGAGCACGTCGCGCGCGATTACCGTCCGCGTCGGCCGGACCCTGCCGTCCTCGCGCGCTACCACCCCCGCGGCTGCGATCGGTGCGACATACTCCGGCAGGCCATCCGCCCGCCGCGCGCCGTGCGACGTTTGACGCGCCACGAGCATCGGCCAGAAACACACCTGAACATGCTCCAACTTCTGGTCCAGGCCTCGGAAGAGACGTTTGACCCTCCCCGCCTCGACCCGCCCGCGCAGCAGCTCCTCCTTGGACAGCTCCAGCAAAGCCCAGTTGTGGGGCGGCAGATCGCGCTGCCTGAACCGTCCCTTGCCGAGTCCCACGTCCGCGACGCATGCCCGCCAATATCGAACCAGTTGGCGGCACGAAACCTGCACGGCGCTACCTGAGCCGCTTTCCCCATCTCTTGTGGCGTTCTCATCGCGGGCCTTTTCTGATTGCCGCTCCTCCTCCATGGGACCCTGGCCGTTCCTTTTGTCGCGCATGCCTATCGCCCTTGACCCAATGTCTTCCGCTGAATGCTGTTAAGCGTGGAAAATTGGCCCCAAGATGCTGGATTCCGCGATCATCCGGTTGATCGCGCGGCGCTTGTCCTGCGCCTCGTCCACGGAGACGGCGCGGAAGCGGTAGACGTCGCCGGGCTTCGACTGGGCGAGCTTCCAGAACGCCGCTGACGGCACGGTGTAGGGGTTGATGAAGCCACCGGTGCTCGGCCCGTCGTTGACCAGGATGATCGGCGTCTGGCCGCAGAGGTTGACGGCACCGACCGGATAGCCGTGGTCGAGGATGTTGGAGGGGTCCTCGCCATGCTCGGAGCGCTTGTCGGTCGCCTTCTCGGCGAAGCTCCAGGCCGGGCCCGAGAGCCGGAAGCCAGTGCGGTTGCTCCGCGTCTGCACGGTCCACTCGCTCTCCAGGAACATGCGGTGGCCGGCCTCGTCGATCCAGTCGTCGTTGGGGCCGGGTACGGCCTCCATCTGCCACACGCGCTCAGCCGTGAGCGGCGGGCGGCATTCCTCCCGCACGCGCCGGCTGGGGGTGCCGGCGCCGTCGCCGAGCGGCAGGCTCTGCCCGGCCCGCAGCGCATGGCCGTCGAGCCCGCCGATCCCGGCCTGGTGGAAGGTCGCGCGCGAGCCCAGCACCGGCGGCGTGTCGATGCCGCCAGCAATGGCGAGATAGGCGCGAGCCCCCAAGCGGGCGAAACGGAACGCCAGCACCTGGCCGGCGCGGACGCCAAAACTCTCCCAGAGCGGCGCCGGGGCATTGTCGAGGGTGGGCTGCATGTCCGCACCGGTAACGGCGACGACCGCATCCCGGCCGAAGCGGAGCGTCGGTCCGGTGAACTGGCATTCGAGCCCGGCGGCGCCCTCCGGGTTGCCCACCAGCAGGTTGGCGAGACGGAAGGACCAGTCGTCCATCGGTCCTGAGAACGGGAACCCCTGCTCCCAGTAGCCGATACGCCCCGGCCAGTCCTGCACCGTGGTCTCGAGACCGGGCTTGATCACCTCCAACACGGCTAGAACCGCACCGTCTCGTCGATGGTGCCGAGCCACCGGTGGTAGTTGCCGATGGAGAAGCGCTGGTACTCCGCCACGTTGTGGAGGTAGGTGCCGGCCTCCACCTGAGCCGCCACATGGTCGTATTCCTCGGCGCTCGCCGGGATGAAGCGCACGCGGTCGCCCGGCCGGAAGAGCGCAAGGCTCTCCGCGAAGGCGGCGAGGCGCTGCGCGGGATCCCAGATCGGCACGGGGGTGCGCGCGATCATCTGATAGCCGCCCGGCGTCCGGTCCGGATAGATCGAGCAGAGCGCGCCGCCGATACCGATGGTGCCCTTGTACGTCCACGTGCGGGGCGGGTCGTACTTGGGCGCAGTCAGCCGGCAGCGCGGGTCGAGCGGCATCAGCGAGACCAGCCCCGGATAGAACCCGAGCGCCGCCACCCAGTAGTCGGTGCCGGAATGGACGCGGGCGAGCTGGGCGAGATCCGCAAGGCCGTTGAGTCGCGCCACCAGCTCCGGATCCCGCTCCTTGGGCGCGATCTTCGCGCAGTAGTCGTCGTAGCACTCGCGCGTCCATGGGTCGAAATACCGGATCGGCAGGTAGAAGATGCGGCTGTCCAGCTCCAGCCCGTCGAGAGGACCGACGGCATGGAAGAGCGCGGTCACCTCGGTCACGACATCGGCGTAGGAGATGCGCTCGAAGTCGTAGCTGATCATGATGGAGGTCAGCTCGGGCACGATCTCGACGATCCCGGCGGGGCCTTGCTCGCGAATCAGCCCGGAGACGCTGTGCACGCGGAAGTTGAGATCGAAGCTCATCTCGTCGCCGAGCTCCATCTCGATGAAGCGGTCGCCGCCCGGCCTGAAAACCGGCTCAGCGAAGATCATCGGCGCATCCTCCGCACGGCGCTCCACCTCGCCCGGTCCGCGTCGCCGACAGCGGAGAATGCCCACCAACACCACTCATGCGCGTCAATCGGGGGACATCGGGGAGACATGTTGATACCTGTAGACAGCCTAAGCTATCGGACCCACGGACAAGCGCCTAGTGGCATCGCAACGTCCCCTACGCATCGTCACCTCGTCGCGTTTGAGGATTCGCATGCGCGATCAACCTCCGCCGGCTTCGCCTCCATCCCCCCAAACGCAGCATCGGCGACGCAATTGTCGGCATCTACGGAAATTCAGTATCCTGAGAAACGATTGGAATATTTGATAATTGAGCCACCCGATAGTCCGGAAATACGATACCACCTCACCATTGGGGCGCTTCCGCTTCTACGAAAAAGAAACGAGATATCTCTTGCTCTTATCGTCTGGTTGAAGAGCCAATTATGGACCTCTCAATTCTATCGAGTATCGTTTCTTCAATAATAAATATGCCAAGATCAACTTCACTATATCTGCACTCTACTCGTTGTTAATTTGCTTCGTCTTATGCGGAGAATAATTGAGAATACATCGGCATAGAATTCTGAAGACCGTCGAGATTACGAGGCCGCTTTCTTCAAACCGACGGCTTGCCTGTCGGGATTCCAACACCTCTTAACTTCTAATTGCAACCGTCGCCTCTTTTCCTCCGGCAAACACAACCACGATACGCGCGCCAGTATCTCCTTTCGCACCTTGAGGCACGAGAACACTGCAACCGCCGCTGCCGCCTGTAACGGCCCCATGTCGACTTCTGATACGTACATTCGAAAGGTATCGACGACGTTTCGCCAAGCATTCGAAGATACCGATCCCGGCCTCCTCACATATCCAACTAATTCGTCCGGCACTCCAGAAATATAACCATCATTTCTATTCAGCAAGGTAAGCCAATAGGCATAGTCTTGGCGACTTCGTATTCGGGGCATTTTCTCCGCGCCACTTAACTCTTTGCGAAACATCGCACTGCTCATGGGGACTCTGTTCGCAAATTTCATGTTCTTCAGATACACCTTATGTTGTCCATCTATAATCCCTAACACATTGCCTTTGGGACTTAACAGAATTGTCGATGTATAGGACAATATCACTTCGTCGTTATCGAAACTTCGTATTTGCCGCTCCAGCTTGTTGTTCATCCAGAAATCGTCCGAGTCGAGGAATGCAATAAATCTTCCCCTCGCATTCTTGAGCCCGACGTTGCGGGCCACTCCGGGGCCACTATTCTTCGTCGTTGAGAAAACTCTTACCCGGTTATCGGTCGCTCTATATACTTCCAGAATATCGGCACTCTCATCCGTGGAACAATCATCGATCACTATGAGTTCGAAGTCAGTCAGTGTCTGCCTCAGCACCGAGCCCAACGACCGATGAAGGGAGCTGGCCGCGTTATAGACGGGTACGATAACGCTAATTAGCGGCGCAGCCTCACCAGTTGCCATTTCGATGTGTTCCCGTGATACGATATCGCTTGAACGATTGCATTATGACGCGCAACCGGTCAAGCAGGCGGCGGAAGTGGCCGCTCCCACCGTGGCCCGACCGTAGCCTTGCAGCCTGGGGCTCCAGCTTAGGTCAGCTTCGCCGCTTGATCGACCCTGCCCCATGGCCCCGGAGTGCTCGTCGCCCCGGTGGACCCCGGAGCAGTGATTCTCCGCTCATACCGATGGAGTGGCGCGGCGGTTCGACCAGGATGAAGAGTACGGCGAGAAAGGCGGTGCGACCCGTCCCCGGCGAGGACAGGCGCGTTCCGCCTGCAACCGAATTGGTGCCCAGGGAGCTTCTGCCGGCGATGAACGGAGCGGTCATCGAGCATGCGGCGCGGGGGCAGGATCCACTCCCTTCGTCGCACCGTGGCCATCGCCGGGGAGACGATATATCTGAGGCAGGAATTGCCGACCTTCCTACGTCAGATCAGAGTATTGTCACAGGTGGGCTCGTTGAGAGTGCCCTCGGTCTGGGAGTTCCGCCATGCGCGTCGCAATGATCGGTGCCGGCTACGTCGGGCTGGTATCGGCCGCCTGCTTTTCGGAGTTCGGGTTCAGCGTGACTTGCGTCGAGGCCTCGCCGGAGAGACTGGCGACCCTCCGCGCGGGCCACGTGCCCATCTATGAGCCGGGGCTGGAGCGGCTGGTCGCCGCCAATGTCGCGGCCCGGCGCCTTTCCTTCACCAGCGAGATCGAGGAGGCCGTGCCAGCCGCCGACGTGGTGATGCTGGCGGTCGGCACGCCGAGCCGGCGCGGAGACGGCTACGCCGACCTTTCCTTCGTCCACGAGGCCACCGGACAGGTGGCCGACATGCTCGAGGGCTACACCGTGGTCGCGACCAAGTCGACGGTGCCCGTCGGCACCGGGCGGAAAATCGGGTGGATCATACGGGAGCGGCGGCCCGACGCGGCCTTCGACGTTGTCTCGAATCCGGAGTTCCTGCGCGAGGGCTCGGCGATCGACGATTTCATGCGCCCCGACCGGGTCATCGTCGGGGTCGAATCGAGCGAGGCGCAAGCGGTCATGCGAGCGCTCTACCGACCGCTCTTTCTCATCGAGACGCCGGTGCTGTTCACGTCGCTGGAAACGGCGGAGCTCATCAAGTACGCAGCAAACTGCTTCCTCGCGACAAAGATCACGTTCATCAACGAGATCGCGGACATTTGCGAGCGGATTGACGCCGACGTCCAGG
The DNA here is from genome assembly GCA_028818855.1 of Rhodospirillales bacterium. Lineage (GTDB taxonomy): Bacteria > Pseudomonadota > Alphaproteobacteria > UBA828 > UBA828 > WTGU01. The sequence continues at coordinate 1,907 of JAPPMY010000211.1, read as the reverse complement.
ACGTCGCCAGGGGGATGGGGCTCGACGGCCGTATCGGACGCTACTTCCTGCACGCAGGCCCGGGTTTCGGCGGCTCGTGCTTCCCCAAGGACGCCGCTGCGTTCGCCCATATCGCCAGGGAGGCCGGCGCGCCCTGCGGCATCGTGGAGACCGTGCTGCGAAGCAACACCGCGCGCAAGGCGAAGATGACGAACAAGATCGTTCAGGCTTGCGGCGGCAGCGTCGCAGGCAAGACGGTTGCGGTTCTGGGTGTCACCTTCAAGCCCAACACCGATGACGTGCGGGAGAGTCCGAGCCTGGTGATCCTGCCGGGGCTCGCGGAACGCGGGGCAGCGGTGCGCGCCTTCGACCCTGCCGGCATGGACGAGGCCCGCAGCATCCTGGGCGGCGTGGACTGGTGCGGCGATGCCTACGATGCGATGGCGGACGCGGACGCGCTGGTCATCCTCACCGAGTGGAACGAGTTCCGGGCGCTCGACCTCGCTCGAGTGAAAGGCTTGATGAGGACGCCCCTGATCGTCGATCTCCGCAATATCTACGAACCTGAAGAGGTGGCCGCCGCCGGGTTTCGCTATGTGAGCATCGGCCGGCCGAAGGCAGAGTCGTCGGCGGAAACCGTGAATCAGAAAGTTCGGCGGCTGCACGCGACTGGCTGAACCGCATTTCCCACCACCGTAACGGCCTGCGGGACGAGCGCGCGCTACAGGTACTTTTTCGATATCGCCGCGCCCATCGTGTACTTGGGATCGACGAAGTTGCCGAGCCGCACCTTGCCGCACTGGCTCAGCATCATGTAGGCGTCCCACTGGTCGTAGCCGTAGTCCTTGACCATCCAGCGCACCAGCTCGCGATAGGCGATCCGGGTCGCATCCTCCAGCGGCCGGGCGCTGCCGATTGCCCTAATGAAGTCGTCCGCCTCGAGCCCGGGCCGGTCGATGGCCCGGTCCTTGATCAGGTCGACCGTGATCGTCGTGGTGGTGGGGGACTCGACCGCCACGCCGCAGACCTCGCCGTCGCCCGCTCCCCTTGATTTTCGTGGCCGTACCGATCGATTGTAGGCGGGCAGGACGACGATGCGTAGAAACGCGAGAGCGGGATGCGCCTTCCGCCGCGCCTCGCGTCTCGGCGCCGACAGGCTCCGCGAGGGGCGCGCTTTCGGGTAAGATGGCCGCCGCAGCACGCAGGAGGGGCAGGAGACGAAGTCCATGGCCGACTACACGACCGAGCTCGGATCGCTCGACGACTTCCGCAAGGGCGGAGTCCACATCATCAACGACGATCCGCGCAACTATGTATTCTCCAACGCCTTCGAGGTTGCCTCGAAGTCGGCGCCTTTCGAGCGTGTCTGCGTGGCGAAGAACCTGGAGTACGCGATCGAGATCATGCGCGCGGAAGGCGCCTCTCCCTGGTTCACGGCGGCCCATGACGAGTTCGCGCTCTGCCTCGACGGGCAGATCGAGGTCGAGCTGATGAAGCACGCAGGCGAAGCGCCGGAGGGCGATGGCGCCCACGCGCTCGACGGCGAGCCCGACGGCCCCCGCATGGGGCGCATCCGCGCCGGCCGCGGCCACCTGACGCTGCTCCCGGCGGGCGCCGCCTACCGCATCTCGGCAGACGCGCCGAGCGTTGTCCTGTTCCAGACGATGGACGGCCCGCTGACGATCGAGCGCTGGGCCGAGATCTGCCAGACCGGCGAGGAGTGAGCACGATGGCGACGCAACTGGCCTTCCAGGCCTCCGATCCCGACAACTACACCGGCTACCGCACCTTCCAGATCGGCGGCTTCGGCTTCCGCCGCGACGAGTATTTCGCCCACATCACCTGGCCCGAAGGCTCGCATCTCATGCCGGTGGACGCCTTCCTGCGCGCGCTGGTGCGCGAGGTGGCGTGGAACTTCTTCTACGGCA
>JAPPMY010000283.1 GCA_028818855.1 Rhodospirillales bacterium | reverse complement strand
CGGAGATGTCGGTGGGCTACGCCACGCTCTACGGCGACATGTGCGGCGGCTATTCCGTCCTCAAGGACGTCTACAAGACCGCCGTGTTCGAGATGGCGCGCTGGCGCAACCGGAGCTGGATGGAGGGCCTCAAGGGGCCACACGCACGGGTGATCCCCGAGACGATCATCGACAAGCCGCCGAGCGCGGAGCTTCGCCCCGACCAGACGGACCAGGACACGCTCCCCCCCTACGAGGTCCTCGACGACGTGCTGCGCGGCCTCGTGGAGGAGGAACGCTCCACGGCGGAAATCGTCGCCCGCGGCCACCCGGCGGAGACCGCGGAGCGCATCTGGCGCATGCTCGACATCGCCGAGTACAAGCGGCGCCAGGCGCCGCCGGGCATCAAGCTCACGCTGCGCTCCTTCGGCAAGGACCGCCGCTACCCCATCACCAACCGATATCGCGGGGCCAACTGAGCCATGTCGCTCACCCTTCACAACACCCTGACGCGCAAGCGCGAGCCGCTGGAACCCGTCCGCCCCGGTCATGTCGGCATGTACGTCTGCGGGCCCACGGTCTACGACTTCGCCCACATCGGCAACGCCCGGCCCATCGTGGTGTTCGACGTGCTCTACCGGCTGCTGAAACGGCTCTATCCGTCCGTCACCTACGTCAGAAACATCACGGACGTCGACGACAAGATCAACGAGGCGTCGCGCCAGAGCGGCGAGCCGATCGAGACGATCACCGCGCGCACCACCAGGGCGTTCCACGAGGATATCGCCGCCTTGGGCGCGCTGCCGCCGGATGTCGAGCCGCGCGCGACGGCGCACATAGCGGAGATGATCGCCCTGATCGAAAGGCTGATCGAAGCCGGCAACGCCTACGAGGCCGACGGCCACGTGCTCTTCCACGTGCCCTCGGCCCCCCGCTACGGCGCGCTCTCCGGCCGCAACCGCGACGAGATGATCGTGGGCGCCCGCGTCGAGGTCGCGCCCTACAAGCGCGACCCTGCCGACTTCGTGCTGTGGAAGCCGAGCGACGAGACCCTGCCGGGGTGGGAGAGCCCCTGGGGCCGCGGGCGCCCCGGCTGGCACATCGAATGCTCGGCCATGAGCCGCGCCTATCTCGGCCACACCCTCGACATCCACGGCGGCGGGATCGATCTGGTCTTTCCCCACCACGAGAACGAGATCGCGCAGAGCGAGTGCGCATGCCCCTGTGTGCCCTTCGCCCGCCACTGGGTTCACAACGGCTGGCTCACCGTGGAAGGCGAGAAGATGTCGAAGTCGCTCGGCAACTTCATCACCATCCGCGATGCGCTGGCCGAGACGCCCGGAGAGGTGATCCGGCTGGTCCTCCTCAGCACGCACTACCGCCATCCGATGGACTGGAGCGCCGATGGCCTGCGCCAGGCCCGCGCCAATCTGGACCGCCTCTACACTGCCCTTCGCAACGCAGGCGCGGCAGCCGATGGGGTCGAGGACAGCGTCGAGCCTGAGGTCGAAGCCGCGCTCTGCGACGACCTCAACACGCCGAAGGCACTCGCGGCGCTCCACAGGCTGGCGGGCGACCTCAACCGTGCCGGCGACGAGGCGGCACGGGCAAAGGCCCGCGCTGCGCTGCGCGGCTCGGGCGCCTTGCTCGGGCTTCTGCAGGCGGATCCGGAAGCGTGGTTCCGCGGGGCGGAACAGGAAGACGGCATGAGCGATGCAGAGATCGAGGCCCTGATCGCGGCGCGTACCGCAGCACGGGCCCAGCGCGACTTCGCCGAGGCCGACCGCATCCGCGACGCCATGTCTGCCGAAGGCATCACCCTCGAGGACACGGCCGACGGCACGCTGTGGCGCCGGGCCTAGCGCGGGGCTGAGCCGTGGCGGGGACCGACCGGCGCAAGGCCCACGCGGCGGCCCACGTCGAGAAGGGAGCGCCGGCGGTCATCCTCGTGCGCACCCAGCTCGGCGAGAACATCGGCGCCGCCGCCCGCGCCATGCTGAACTGCGGCCTCTCCGACCTGCGCCTGGTCCAGCCCCGCGACGGCTGGCCCAACGTCAAGGCGCTGGGCGCGGCGTCCGGCGCCGATGCGGTGCTGAGCGGCGCCCGCGTCTGCGGAACGGTGGAGGAGGCCGTGGCCGACCTCAACGTCGTCCACGCCACCACCGCGCGCCCCCGCGAGCTGCTGAAGCCGGAGCTTGCGCCGCGCGCGGCCGTCACGGCCATGCGCGAGGCAGCGCAGAGTGGCGCGCGCCTGGGCTTCCTCTTCGGGCCGGAGAAGGCCGGCCTCAGGAACGACGAGCTGGTGCTGGCCGATGCCGTCGTCCGCATCCCGCTCAACCCCGCCTTCGCCTCGCTCAACCTGGCGCAGGCGGTGCTCATCATGGCCTACGAATGGCGCCTCGCCAGCGGCCCGCTGGAGGACGTGGAGGAACCGCCGCCGCCGACGGGAAGCGCCCGACCCGCCACCAAGCAGGAACTCCTGCACTTCTTCGAGCACCTGGAGGGCGCGCTCGACGACCGCGACTTCTTCCCGACGCCCGAGATGCGGCCCCGCATGGTGCTCAACATGCGGACCATGTTCGAGCGCATCTCGCTGACCCGCCAGAACGTGCAGACGCTGCGCGGCATCGTGCGCGCGCTCACCGGCGAGCCGCCGCCGTCCTCGGTCGATTGACACCGCACCGGCGGTGGCTATAGTGCGCCCGGCTCGCCGGCGGAGGCCGCGGGCACGCGCGATTCTCCCACCGGCACGGGCACGATGAGCAAACGACAGCAGTCGAAGTACAAGATATGCCGCCGCCTCGGGGTCAACCTCTGGGGCCGCCCGAAGAGTCCGACCAACCGGCGCGACTACGGGCCGGGGCAGCACGGCCAGCGGCGGCGCAAGCCGTCCGACTTCGGCGTGCAGCTCGCGGCCAAGCAGCGCCTGCGCGGCTACTACGGCAACATTACCGAGAAGCAGTTCCGCCGCTACTACCACATCGCCGGCAACCGCAAGGGCGACACCGGCGAGAACCTGATCGGGCTGCTGGAGCGGCGCCTCGATGCCGTCGTCTACCGGATGAAGTTCGTGCCGACCGTGTTTGCGGCACGCCAGTTCGTGAGCCACGGGCATATCCTCGTCAACGGCCGCCGGGTGACGATCCCGAGTTACCTGGTGAAGGACGAGGACCGCATCACGGTGCGGGAGCGCTCGAAGCAGCTCCCGCTGGTGCTGGAGGCGATCGATTCGCCGGAGCGCGAGGTGCCCGACTATCTGGAGGTCGATCACGACCGGATGGAGGGCCGCTACATCCGCGCGCCGAAGCTCGCCGACGTGCCTTACCCGGTGCAGATGGAGCCCAATCTCGTCATCGAGTACTACTCGCGCTAGGCGCCGCCGCGCGGGCTCCCCTGCCCTGCCGATTGACAGGGCGCCTCATCCCGGCTTTTGTGACTCCCCAGGACACGAGGGGCCAGGGAGGAGCGAGATGGGCGCGGTCACGTTCGAGCACCACCTGCTGAAGGAAGCCGGCACCAGCCCCAACAACGGGGCGCTGCCACTCATCGTCTACCGGGGCGCCATCGACGTCGCCGGTGACGAGCCCGAAGCCGCCGTCGAGCGTCACTTCGACACGAATGGCTGGGGCGACGGCTTCCGCGGCGACACATTTCCCTTCCACCACTACCACTCCATCGCCCACGAGGTCGTGGGCTGCGCGCGCGGCGCGGCGCGGCTCCAGTTCGGCGGGCCGGAGGGGCCGGTGGTCGACGTGCAGGCAGGCGATGCCGTGCTGATCCCGGCCGGCGTGGTCCACGCCCGCCTCGACGAGAAGCCCGGCTACGTCAGCGTCGGCGCCTACCCGCCGGGGCAGCAGCCGGACCTCTGCGTGCTGTCGGACGAGGACGCGGAAGTCTCGGACGCGCGGGACGACACCGAGGGCCTGGCGCTCAAGGTCGTCGGCGAAGCGGAGATGCCCGCGATCAGAGCCTCCATCGCCAGCGTCCCGCTGCCTGCAACAGACCCGCTCGCCGGCGGCAGCGGTCCCGTGGCCGACCTCTGGCTGGAGGGCTGAGAGCCGGCCACAGCCCCGCGCGCTTCCTTACTGCCAGTCCTCAACTGCGAGATCGGGGACGCGGGTGAATTCGCGGACATTGTTGGTGACGAGAGTTACACCCAACGCTCGTGCGTGAGCAGCGATGAAGAGATCGTTGCTGCCGATCGGCCGGCCGATGCGCTCAAGATCGTTTCGGATGGCGCCATAGTGTTGATCCGCGGGCTCCTCCAGCGGGAGCACGTCGATCGCAGAGAGCACTGCTTCCAATCTCTCTGTCAAGCGTGCCGAGCCGCGGCGACTGACGCCGTAGCGAAGCTCTGCCGCGACGACCACACTGATCGCGACACTACCTGGTTCGAGAGCGGCTATTCGCTGGGCCAACTCGCCGCCCGGCCGACTGACCAACTGCGATACGGCGTTCGTGTCCAATAGGTAACGAAGCGCGGCCATACTAGAAAATGTCTTCCGGCGTCGTCGGCGGATCGTCGATCTCCGGGATCTCCTCATCAAGAGGGCTCAATCCCGCCAGGACTTCCGCCAGCGAGGGCCGCCGCTCGACCGGTTCGATTACCAGCCGGTGATCCTCTCGATAGATGACGACCTCGTCTGCTGCCAACTCGAACTCGCGTGGAATTCGGACCGCCTGGTTGCGGCCATTTCGGAACAGGCGGGCGTGACGTACGGGCACTGACATGACCTGCTCACCCTCCCGACGAGATTGACATATGCCAAGCATAGGCCAATCTCCCAGTGCCGTCAATCGAACACGCTGAAGTCAAGCGCGAGTCGCTCGCCGAGCCAGAGGGGGTAGTCGCGGTGATCGGCCAGATCGTCGCCCGTGTTGGGGTGGACCAGCACGGAATGCCCCCGGCGGTTGAGCATGAGCCAGGGCACGATCTCGTCGAAGAGGGCCGGCTCGAAGGCCACCTGGAACATGTGCATGGGGTGCGGCCCCACGCGCTTGTCGCGCCAGCGCCCGAGCCTGATCGCGAAGCGCGCGATCAGGTCAGTCCTGACCTGTGCGGCACTCTGCCGCGTCGCCGGTTCGTAGTAGACGTGGGCGTGGTAGCTGGCGATCTTCGCCGGCGGCAGCGCGGTCAAACGCGAGGCTCGACGCTGACGCCCCTGGTGCTCAGGAACTCCGAAAGCTCGCCGGTCTCGTACATCTCGCGGACGATGTCGCAGCCGCCCACGAACTCGCCCTTGACGTAGAGCTGCGGGATCGTCGGCCAGTCGCTGAAGCGCTTGATGCCCTGGCGGACCTCCGGGTCCTCCAGCACGTCGAAGCCCTTGAAGCGCACGCCGAGCAGCGAGAGCATCTGCACCACCGTGGCGGAGAAGCCGCACTGCGGGAACACCGGCGTCCCCTTCATGAAGAGGACGACATCGTTCTCGTCGATGAGGCCCCTGATGCGGTTCTCGACCGGGGCGCTGGTCGTGGCCTCCATCATGTCAATTCCTCTTTCGTTTCCAGCTTGTCAGGCGTCTGTCGGAACGCTGGTCTGCAGCGCCAGCGCGTGCAGTTGATCGCCCATGCGCCCGCGCAGCGCGCGATAGACCATCTGGTGCTGCTCCACCCGCGACTTGCCCTCGAACGAGGCGGACACCACGCGCGCCGCGTAGTGATCGCCGTCGCCGCGCAGATCGTCAATGTGGATCTGGGCGTCAGGAAGCGCCTCCCGAATGAGCTGCTCGATCTCCTGCGCGTTCATGGGCATCGGCGGTGCTCTCAGACGGAATCTCGGGTGGTTGCCGCAGCGCTCGGCCCCGCCTCGCTGGCCATGTAGGCCGGCAGCCACGCTTCGTGGATGCGGCGGAGCGCCGCTATCGATATGGCACTTGCGCCCTCGACTGTCAACGCGGCCCCGCCCGTCGCGCCTATGGTGGAGACCGGCACGCCGGCGCTCCCGGCGTCTGCGACAAGCGCCTCAACCACGTGCCGGGTCGCGCTGAGCAGGTAGCGCGCCTGGTCCTCGCCGAAGAGCCAGCCGGCAGCGCTCGGCGCGTCGCCGGGCACCGCGATGCGCGCGCCGATGGTGCGGCCTGCGTCGAGGGCCGCCAGCGCCATCTCGGCAAGAGCAACCAGGAGGCCGCCATCGGAAATGTCGTGGCAGGCGGAGACCCGCCCGCTCTCGATCTGGCGGCGCACGAAATCGCCGTGGCGCCGCTCGGCCGCGAGGTCGACGGCGGGTGGCGGCCCCGCCTCGCGCCCCTCGATCTCGCGCTGGTAGAGGGAGCGGGCCAGGTGGCCGCCCTCGCCCCCCACCAGCAGCAGCGCCTCGTCCGGCGCCTTGAGCGCCGGATCGCACATGCGCTCCAGGTCGGCGATGAGGCCGAGCCCGCCGATCTGGGGTGTGGGCAGGATTCCGGTGCCTTCGGTCTCGTTGTAGAAGGAGACGTTGCCGGAGACGACGGGGAACTCCAGCGCCCGGCACGCCTCGGCCATGCCCTCGATGCAGCCCGCAAACTGGCCCATGACGTGCGGCCGTTCGGGATTGCCGAAGTTGAGGCAATCGGTGACGGCGAGCGGCCGCGCGCCTGCCGCCGTGAGGTTGCGCCACGCCTCCGCCACCGCCTGCGCGCCGCCCGAGGCGGGATCGGCGGCGCAGTAGCGGGGCGTGCAGTCGGCGGTCAGCGCCAGGCCCTTGGCCGTTCCATGGACCCGCACCACGGCGGCGTCGCCGCCCGGCGGCTGCACTGTGTCCGCCATCACCATGTGGTCGTACTGCTCCCAGATCCAGCGCTTGGAGCAGAGATCGGGCGCAGCGAGCAGCGTTTGCAGCACCGCCGTCGGCTCGGGCTCCGACGCCCTGTCGTCCAGCGCGCGCGCCAGCGGCGCCGGCCTCGGCGTCAGCTCGTAGGGCCGCTCGTAGATGGGCGCCTCGTCCACCAGCGGGCGCACCGGCAGGTTGCCCACCACGGCACCGCCGGCCTTGAGCACGAAGCGGCCGGTCTCCGTCACCCGGCCGATGACGGCGAAGTCGACGCCCCATTTCTCGAAGACCGCCCTCGCCTCTTCCGCTGCCTCTGGGCGGATCACCATGAGCATGCGCTCCTGGCTCTCCGACAGCATGATCTCGTAGGGCGTCATGGCGCTCTCGCGCACCGGCACCTTGTCGAGGTCGAGCTCGATCCCGGCGCCGCCCTTGTCCGCCATCTCGACCGAGGAACAGGTGAGCCCGGCGGCGCCCATGTCCTGGATCGCGATGATCGCGTCCGTCGCCATCAGCGCGAGGCAGGCCTCCATCAGCAGCTTCTCGGTGAAGGGATCGCCGACCTGAACGGTCGGGCGCTTCTCCTCGGTCTCCTCGCCGAAGGCGGCCGACGCCATGGTGGCGCCGTGGATTCCGTCGCGCCCGGTCTTGGCGCCGACGTAGACCACGGGGTGGCCGACGGCGTTCTCGGCGGCGGCGTAGAAGATGCGGTCGGCGGGCGCCACGCCCACGGTCATCGCGTTGACCAGGATGTTGCCGTCGTAGGCGGGATCGAAGGCGCAGGAGCCGCCGACCGTGGGCACGCCGATGCAGTTGCCGTAGCCGCCGATGCCGGCCACCACGCCCGCAACCAGGTGGCGCGTCCTGGGATGGCCCGGCGCGCCGAAGCGGAGCGCATCGAGGCTCGCCACAGGCCTCGCCCCCATGGTGAACACGTCGCGCAGGATGCCGCCCACGCCCGTCGCAGCGCCCTGGTAGGGCTCGATGAAGGAGGGGTGGTTGTGGCTCTCCATCTTGAAGACCGCCGCCTGCCCGTCGCCGATGTCCACCACGCCGGCGTTTTCCCCCGGCCCGCAGATGACCCAGGGCGCCTCGGTCGGCAGTTTGCGGAGCCAGACGCGCGAGGACTTGTAGGAGCAGTGCTCGTTCCACATCGCCGAGAAGACGCCGAGTTCCGTGAGGTTGGGCGTCCGCCCCATGACCCGCTCTATGCGCGCATACTCGTCCGCGCTCAGCCCGTGTTCGGCGACGAGCGCCGGCGTGATCGGCTCGTCGGGCATCGAGCGCACCGCGCCGCTCACGAGAGCGCTTCCGCCAGGCGGTCGAACATGACGCGCCCATCCGCGCCGCCGAGCGCGGGCTCCGCCGCGCGTTCCGGATGCGGCATCAGGCCGAGCACCGAGCGGGCGGGATTGAGAATGCCCGCGATGCCGGCGGCAGACCCGTTGGGGTTGGCGCCGTCGGCGGCTTCGCCGTCCTCGTCCACGTAGCGGAAAGCCACCAGCCCTTCGCCTTCCAGCCGGGCCAGAGTCTCCTCGTCGGCGCAGTAGTTGCCGTCGTGGTGGGCGAGCGGCATGCGCACCACCTGCCCGGTTTCGTAGCCTGCGGTGAACAGGCTCCCGGCCTCCTCCACGCGCAGGCTCGCCCAGCGGCAGACGAAGCGCAGGCCTGCGTTCCGCATCAACGCGCCCGGCAGCAGCCCGGCCTCGGTCGCCACCTGGAAGCCGTTGCAGATGGCGAGCACCGGCACGCCCGCGCCGGCGCGCTTTACCACGTCGCTCATCACCGGCGAGCGCGCCGCCATGGCGCCAGCGCGCAGGTAGTCGCCGTGGGCGAAGCCGCCGGGGAGCACGATCAGGTCGCAGG
>JAPPMY010000068.1 GCA_028818855.1 Rhodospirillales bacterium | reverse complement strand
CGCCGCCGCCCATCGGCAGGCCCTGCTTCAGCTTGTCGTAGAGCGTCCGCAGCACGGCCTCCGTCGCCGCGACCGAGGACGGCGGGCCGCTGATCGCGACCTCGTTGCCGCGCGAGCGAAGCACCACGCCGAGCGCATGCTCGATCCGCACCAGGTGGCGGTCATGGTCGCCGAAGAGAAGGGGCAGAAGGGAGTTGTCGTCGAAGCGAATGTGCGCGCCGGCCTCGCCCGGCGCCCCGGATGCGGTGCGGCTCACGCGGGAACGCCCCCGATCGTGCCTGTGCCGGCGGCGGCATCGCGGGCGACGGCGGGCAGAGCGGCAGCGCCCGCGAGCACGCCGGCAAGGCCGTTGGGCGACGCCTCGATCACCGTCGCCTCGGCAACCGTGCCGATCAAGGCCTCGCCGCCATCGACGTGGAGCCACTGCATGAAGGGCGTGCGGCCCGCGACCTGGCCGGCGTGGCGGCCCGGCCGCTCGAACAGGACCGGAAGCGTCCGCCCCACCATGCCGGCGTTGAAGCGGCGCTTCTGATCGTCGAGGAGGCGCTGCAGGCGGCTCAGGCGCTCGGCAGCGACCGCGCCCGGCACCTGGTCGCCGCGCTCGGCCGCAGGTGTGCCGGGCCGGGGGCTGTACTTGAAGGAGAACGCCTGCGCGTAGCCGACCTCGCGCACGAGCGCGAGCGTCGCCCCAAAATCCGCCTCGGTCTCGCCGGGGAAGCCCACGATGAAGTCGCTGGAGAGCGCGATCGCGGGCTGCGCGGCACGGAGCGACTCAACGAGGCGCAGGTAGCGCTCGGCGGTGTGGCCCCGGTTCATGGCGGCAAGCACGCTGTCGGACCCCGACTGCACCGGGAGGTGCAGGAAGGGCATCAGCCTGGGCTCCGCCCCGTGGGCGCGGATCAGCGCCGGCGTCATGTCGCGCGGATGCGAGGTGGTGTAGCGCAGACGCTCCAGCCCCTCGATCGCGGCGAGCCGGCGGATCAGCCCCGCCAGGTCGAGTTCTCCCCCGTCGCCCGCGCCGTGATAGGCGTTGACGTTCTGGCCCAACAGCACGATCTCGCGCGCGCCTGCGGCGACGAGGCGCCGCGCCTCGGCCTCGACGTCGGCGGCCGGGCGCGACTCCTCGGCCCCGCGGGTGTAGGGCACGACGCAGAAGGTGCAGAAGCGGTCGCAGCCCTCCTGGATGGTGAGGAAGGACGAGACCCCCCGCCCCGGCTGGCGGCCGGCAAGCTCCTCCGGTAGGTGGTCGAAGCGCGATTCCGCCGGCATGGCGGTGTCGACGGCGGTGCGGCGCGACCGGGAGGCGCCCGCCACCAGGGCGGCCAGCCGGTGATAAGCCTGAGGGCCCACGACGATGTCCACGAAGGGCGCGCGGGCCGCCACCTCCTCGCCCTCGGCTTGGGCGACGCAGCCGGCGACGGCGAGCAGCATCTCGCCACCGTTCCGTGCGCGGGATTCCTTGAGGGCGCGCAGCCGGCCCAATTCGGAATAGACCTTCTCCGCCGCCTTCTCGCGGATGTGGCAGGTGTTGAGGACGACCAGGTCGGCCTCCTCCACCGCCGTCGTCGAGCGGTAACCGAGCGGCGCCAGGACATCCGCCATGCGGGCGGAGTCGTAGACGTTCATCTGGCAGCCGAAGGTCTTGACGTAGAGCTTTTTCGCCACGGCCTCGCCGTGCACCGGGGCCTCGCCGGAGATCGCGCGGCCCGCCGATCGTGCCGCTCCCAACCCCGTTTTCCGGCCGCCGACCCTAGCACCCGTCAGGACGCTGTCAAGCGTGTGCAGGGCCGCGCCGCAGCGGGCGAAACCGCGAAAACCGGGCCTTCGGAAGGGGCGGGGCGTCCCCCTACTCCGCCCTGGAGAACGCGCCGGTGGCGGGGTCCATGGTCCAGAGCGCGCCGCTCGCGATGTCGAACCAGGCGCCGTGCAGGCCGAGCCGGCCCCGGCCCTCGCGGACCGAGACGAAGGGGAAGGTCCGCAGGTTCGCCAGAGACTGGCCGATCGCGGCACGTTCGAGGGCGGTTTGCCGCTCCGCGTCCGTGAGCCCGGCGCGCGCGGCGACCTCGGCGGCGACGGGCCCGAGCTGATCCATCCACTTGCCGATGAAGTCGTCGGGAGAAAGAGGTTGGGCTTCTGGATGCAGCGCTGCGTGAATGCCGCCGCAGCGCCCGTGGCCCAGCACGACGACGTGACGGACTTCGAGGCCCTGCACCGCGAACTCGAGCGCGGCAGCGACGCCGTGGAGGGAGCCCTCCGGCTCATAAGGCGGCACCAGGTTGGCGACGTTGCGGACGACGAAGATCTCGCCCGGCCCGGCATTGAAGACGGTCTCCGGCGCCGACCGGGAATCGCAGCAGGCGATCACCATGACCTCGGGCGTTTGCCCGTGCTCGGCGAGCGCGCGGTAGCGGGCGCTTTCCTGCGCGTGGCGGCCGTCCCTGAACGCGCGGTAGCCGGTCAGAAGGGAGCCGGGGAAGTCGGTCATCGGTCCTGGGCTGCGTCAGCCTGCGCGTTGCGTCCCGGTGCGTATACGCGATCCCGGCCGGGAGTTCGACCGGGCGGTGCCGGCAACATCGGACATCACGGGCCCGTTCTCTATCGCGCCGACCTGCCGGCCGGGCGGGCGCGGGAGCCCGGCAGCAGCATGCGCCGCAGCGTCGATCCTCCATCGACGACATGGTGCTTGAGCGCCGCGACGACGTGCAGCCCGACCAGGCCGATGCCGCCGTAGGCGACGTAGTAGTGGATGTCGATGGCAAGGTCGCGGGTCGCGGCCGTCACATCGAAGAATGCCGGCACGTCGAAGAGGCCGAACATGGCGATGCCGGCGCCCTCCGAGGTCGAGATCAGGTAGCCGGTGACCGGCAGCAGGACCATGAGCCCGTTCAGCAGCCAGTGCATCGCGGTGGCGCCCGCGCGCTCGTGGGGCTTCACCTCGGGCCCGTATGCGGGGTAGCGATCCGCGAGCTTCCAGCCGAACTTCGCCAGCGCGAGCGCCAGCACCACGATCCCGATCGCCTTATGGAGCGCCAGCGAATCGTTGTACCAGGGGTCGTAGTAGGTGAGCCCCACCATCCAGGCGCCGAGCCCGACGAGGCCCGTGATGAGCAGCGCGATGGCCCAGTGGAGGCCCGAGGCGACGATGCCGTAGTGGCCTGGGCCGCTCCGCCACATCGCCGTCCCGCCGATGCCCGCGCCGGCGCCGGGCCTATTGCCGGACGCCCTCGATGAAGAGGAAAAGCTTCATGGTTTCGGCCGCGGGTCCCAGGTTGTAGCCCATGCCGAAATCCTTGCGCGTGAGCGACACCGAGCCCTCGAACCCGGCGCGGTAGCCGCCCCAGGGATCCTTGCCTTCGCCCACCTTGCTCACCGCGATGGCGATCTCCCTGGTCACGCCGTGGAGCGTCAGGTCGCCGGTCATCGTGCCGCCTTCGGCGTCGCCTTCGTAGCCGGTGCTGACGAAGGTCGCGGTCGGGAACTCGTCGACGTTCAGGAAGTCCGCCGAGCGCAGGTGCTTGTCGCGCTCGGCGTGATTCGTATCGACGCTGGCGGTCTCGATCTCGACCGAGATCGACTGCGCCTCCGGGCCTGCGTCGGAATCGAACGTGAAGCTGCCGGATATCTCTTCGAAGGTGCCGATCATCCACGAGACGCCGACGTGCGAGATCTTGAACTGCACGAAGCTGTGGCCCGAATCGATCCTGTAGTCGGCCGCTTGGCCGGCCGTCCCTGAGAATGCGAGGGCCGCCGCCACGAGAGCGGCACCGAGAACGCGATTGACCATCATAGAGTCTCCTTGCGAAGAGCCGGGAGGGACCGCACCCGGTTCAGAGCGCCGCGGCGACGGCCTTGCCGACGTCCTGGGTGCTGGCGCTGCCGCCGAGGTCGGGTGTGAGAGGGCCGCCTGCGGCCAGCACCGTCTCGATGGCGCCCTCGATGGCGCGGGCCGCATCGCCGTGGCCGAGATGGTCTACCATCATTGCGGCCGTCCAGATCATCGCGACCGGGTTGGCGATGCTGCGGCCCGCGATGTCGGGCGCGGACCCGTGGACCGGCTCGAACATGGAGGGATGATCGCGGTCCGGGTTGAGGTTGGCGGCAGGTGCCAGCCCCATGCCGCCGGCCACGGCGGCGCCGAGGTCGGAGAGGATGTCGCCGAAGAGGTTGCTGCCCACCACCACGTCGAACCAGTCCGGGTGCTGCACGAAGTGCGCGCTCAGGATGTCGATGTGGTAGCTCTCGGTCTCCACGTCCGGGTAGTCGGCGGCGGCGGCGGCGAAGCGCTCGTCCCAGTAGGGCATGGTGTGGATGATGCCGTTGGACTTGGTGGCCGACGCGACGCGGCCCCGTCTCGTGCGGGCAAGCTCGAAGGCGTAGCGCATCACCCGGTCGACGCCCTGACGGGTGAACACGCTCTCCTGCACCACCGCCTCCTGCTCGGTGCCGGCGTAGATCCGCCCGCCCATCTCGGAGTACTCGCCCTCGTTGTTCTCGCGGACGATGACGAAGTCGATATCGGCCTGGCTGCGGCCTGCGAGCGGCGTGGAGACGCCCTTGAGGAGCCTGATCGGGCGCAGGTTGACGTACTGGCGGAAGGCCCGGCGCAGCGGGATCAGCAGACCCCAGAGCGAGACGTGATCCGGCACGCCGGGAAAGCCCACCGCGCCCAGCAGGATCGCATCGAAGGGGCGCAGCACCTCGATGCCGTCTTCCGGCATCATGCGGCCGGTCTTGCCGTAGGTCTCGCAGCTCCAGTCGAAGTGCTGCCAGTCGAAGCCAATGTCGAAGCGCCGGCCGGCGGCCTCGAGCACCCGCATCGCCTCGGGCATGACCTCGTTGCCGATGCCGTCGCCGGGAATCACCGCGATCCTGTAGTGCGCCATGGAGAGAGCCTCCGTTCGCCGGCGCCTGACCCGTGCCGGCGGCGCGCACTCTAGCCGCGACACGCGGGTTCGCGCTACCGGAGGGTGACGCCAGCCCCACGTGCGGGAGGGGGCGTCATACCCTCCGGGCCCTCACCCCTCCGGTGCGGAGAGAAGCCGCTTCAGCTGGGAGAGATAGGCGCCCGCGATGGGGCGGAGGCGGCCCTGCTCGGTCAGCATGCCGCAGAAGTGGTTGTCGCGCTCGACGTAACCGTCGCCGAGGGCGACCAGCGCGCCGGATTCGAGATGCCCGTCGACGAACCGCCGCCAGCCGAGGGCGATGCCCTGGCCGGAAGCGGCTGCCTCCAGCGAGTAGATGTAGTTGTCGAAGCCGATGAACCGGGGCCGGGGCTCGGGGTGGCCGGCGGCCAGGAACCAGTCCTCCCACGACGCCCAGCCGTTGCTGGGGAGGCCGGGTTCGAGAAAGGCGAGGCCGCTCCAGCCGCTCACCGGGCCGGAGAGCGCCTCCTCGTGGGCCGCAGCATATTCTGGCGAGCAGACGGGCCGCACCGCCTCCCTGAAGAACGCCGTGCGTTCCTTCGGTCCGATGACCCGGTCCCAGTCCAGGACCACGTCGGGGACGGGATCGAGAGGCAGGTTTCGCGCGTAGCTGTTGAAGATCGCCGTGCCGATCCGGGTCTCTTCGCCGAGCACCTCCTGAAGCGCGCTGCGGCGAGGCATCAGCAGGTAGTGCGACGCCGACTGGGAGCAGGCGACCATCACCTGCTCGCGGGCCGAAGGCTGCACGACCTCGGAGGTCGCCGTCTGAATCAGGCCGAGGCCTGCGGCGATCTTCTCGTGATAGCGCTGCCCGTCCTCGGTCAGCCTCACCCCGTTCCGCGAACGCTCGAAGAGGCGTATGCCAAGCCGGGTCTCGAGGCTCGCGATATGGCGGCTGACCGCGGGCTGCGAGATCCCCAGCTCCTTCGCGGCTCCGGCGAAGCTGCCTTGCCGGGCGGCGCAGTCGAAAGCGGTCAGAACCGTCGTCGTGGGCAAGCGATACGAGTCGTCCTTCGCCATAACAAGTTTGATACAGGCATAATAATGGTGGCGCAAATGACTTTGGAGACAAGTATCTCTGAGCGTTGCGAGATAATAACATAAGAGTTATAGATATGCTAAACGCGTGACTGCATACATGTCTATTTGGTTATGGACCTCTTCTGCGTGATGTCCTGGTTGCCAACCCGCATTAGATCGCCGGCAGACAGTCATAACTCCTAGGTAATGTCTATATTGTACAAGCCTTGATACATAACGGCATAGGCTCGCCCTGACCCTCGCGTCGGGCAGCGCCCGCGCGGCACCGGCCGGACTATTGCGTCGAGCTGTCCCGCTCCGCCAGCAGCCTGGTGATGCAGGAATCCAGGAAGCGCATGAAGTCGCTGTCCTCGCGGCCGGGGGACGCCACGCAGTGGCCCCAGGGCGAGACGTATGGCCAGAGATCGGCGTTCGGCATGTGCCGCGCCTCGATGGCGTTGTCCTCGGTCGGGAAATAGAGATCGGTCGTGCAGGGCACGAGGATCGCCTGCGCCCGGATGGCGCCGAGGGCGCGCTCGAAATCGCCCCGGTAGGTCTCGTTGGCGCTGATGTCGCCAAGCTGCCAGGTGCGGAGCTTGGCGAGGAGGTCGTTGGCGTCCCAGCCGAGGTGGTCCTGCTCCCAGTCGAGAAGCAGTTCCTCCCAGG
Source organism: Rhodospirillales bacterium (assembly GCA_028818855.1). Classification (GTDB taxonomy): domain Bacteria; phylum Pseudomonadota; class Alphaproteobacteria; order UBA828; family UBA828; genus WTGU01. The sequence goes on along the minus strand of JAPPMY010000068.1, from coordinate 1,996 downwards.
TCTCGAAGCCGAGCGCGCGGTGGAGCCGCTCGCGATAGAAGGTCTGCGAGTAGGCCCAGCCCGCATAGACCCGCCCGAACGCCCTGAGGCCCGCCTCCGGCGGCTGGGTGTAGTCGCCGCCTGCGAACGCGGCGTCCGCCGTGAGCGCCGCCTTCACCCCTTCGAGGAAGACCTGGTTGTGGGGCGAGGTCCGCGCCGCGGCGCAGAAGGGCAGGATGGCGTCCACCATGTCGGGGTACTGTGCGCCCCACTGATAGGACTGGCAGCCGGCCATGGACCAGCCGAGCACGAGGGCGATGCGCTTCACGCCGAGCGCCTGGCCGAGCAGGCGATGCTGGCAGGCGACGTTGTCGAAGAGGGTGACGGTGGGGAAGCGCGGGCCGTCGCAGGGCGGCGGCGTGTTGCTCGGCGAGGACGAGAGGCCGTTGCCGAACATGTTGACCGAGACGATGAACCAGCGCGCGGGATCCAGCGCCGGCACCCGCTCCAGGTAGCCCTCGTTGCGGACGTGGGTGCCGGTGTAGAAGGTCGGCATGAGGATCGCGTTGTCGGCCTGAGCATTGAGCGAGCCCCAGGTCTTGTAGGCGAGCCTCGCCGCCGGCAGCGTGGCGCCGGACTGCAGCGTCACGTCGCCGAGTTCGAAGGTTTCGTAGTCCGGTGCCACGGCGGACGGCCCTCAGTAGAGACGCAGGTACTCCTGCACCTCCCAGTCGGTGACGGTCTGGTGGTAGCGCTCCCACTCGTCGATCTTGTAGCGGAGCCAGGAGTTCATCATCGCAGGGCCCAGCACCTCGGCCGCCACCGGGTCGTCCCGCAGGATCTCGATGGCTTCGAGCAGGTTGCGCGGCAGGCGCTGCCCGCCGCTGGCCCGGATCTCGTCGTCCGTGAGGTCGTAGAGGTCCTTGTTGAGCGGCGGCCCGGGATCGATCTCCTCCATCACGCCCTTGACCGCCAGCGCGGTGGTCATGCCGAGCGCGAGGTAGGGATTCATGCAGAGGTCGGACGCGCGGTTCTCGATGCAGAAGCGGTTCTGCGGCATGCGCAGCATGGCCGAGCGGTTGTTGTTGCCGTAGGTCATGTGGGTCGGCGCCCAGGTCACGGTGCCGCCCTCGAAGCCGCCGACCCGGGCCACCAGGCCGTTGTAGGAGTTGACGGTCGTGGCGGTGAGCGCGGTGAGCGCCCCGCCGTGACGCAGCAGCCCGCCGATCGCGTGGTAGGCGGTATCGGCCCAGCCGGCGCCGTGGTCTCCGAAGATGTTGACCCCCGGATTGTCGACGCGCTGCATCGAGTAGTTGATGTGCGCGCCCGAGCGCCAGTCGCCCGTCGTGGGCTTCGGCATGTAGGTGGCGAAGAGGCCGTGCTGCTTGGCCACCTCCTTCAGCAGCACGCGCAGGAACACCAGCCGGTCCGCCATGCCGACGAGGTCGGTGTAGCCGAAGTCCAGCTCGAACTGCGAGTAGGCGCCCTCGCAGACCACGTCCTTCAGGCCCCAGCCGAGGTCCTCGAGGATGTCGATGACCGCGCCGAGGAAGCCCATTGAATCGATGGTGTACTCGATGTCGTAGCCGAAGGCCTGGCGCCTGGGGCGCACGCCCCGGCCGGGGAGCGGGTCGTTGTCGAAGGCCTTGACCGGCTGGCCGTCGTTCCAGCGCATCACGATGAACTCGGGCTCGATGCCGGCGTAGCCGGCGAACCCCTTCGCCGCAGTGTCGCGCACGACGCGTTTCAGCGCCTGCCGGGGGCAGAGGTTGTAGGGCGCGTCCTCCCACCAGAGGTCGGCGAACATCCAGGCGCAGGTGCGATCCCACGGGCAGATGACGAGGGAGTCGAGGTCGGGGATCGGAATCTGGTCCGAGTCCGCCGCGCCAAGCTCGGGCACGAAGGAGATCGAGTGCACCGCGAACTGCGGCCCCCTGCCCATGCACACGTTCTCGAATTCGCTGACCGGCACCGGCTTGGTCTTGGGCAGGCCGTGCATGTCGATCCAGCAGGAGAA
>JAPPMY010000076.1 GCA_028818855.1 Rhodospirillales bacterium | reverse complement strand
CTGGGACATGGACAACAATTGCTGGGAGATCCTGACCAACCCGCAGGGCGGCTATAGCTGGCTGTTCGAGAAGGGGGACCTCTCCGGCAAGGGGCATCTCGACCGGAACTTCGAGCGACCCGGCATGCGGGAGTAGCCATCCGCCTCCGGCTCCGCACGGGAACTCATGCGGCCACTGATTCGCAGGCCGACGCGTAATCATGGTGAAGGGGCAGGCGAGCGGGCAAGTCCGAGGCGAGGATAGAATCCAGCGCACGCGAGTATCGGCATCCTTGCAATGGGAAAGCGCAAGAAACGCGCCACGGTGGCAGGAAGGCAGCCACGAGTTCGAGATCGCCATCCCCGTAGAAGGGACTGGGGGCGGCGAAGATAAAACGGTCCGGGTCGGGATCAGTTGGAAGGTATCCCGTACGAGGCTGATGAACGCCCGCGAGAAGACCCTTTGGGAAATCGACCGTGCCCAGCACGAGATGGCGATCGTCCGCGCCTCGCTGAACGAGAACCAGGAGGAAATGACCGTCCGGCAGGTGGACGGTCTCCACCGGGCTCTCCTGCACGCGTGCTGGGCCTGGTGCAGGACGCACCTGCGCTGCAAGGACGCGAGACAAGACAACGAAGCCGTCTATTCGGCCTTCTTCCTGAAAGCTCCGGAAGACCTGCGGCAAGCGTTCGGCGAAGCCTTCGCAATGACGGGCTGGAATTCTTTCGCAGCGCCCTGGGCCTCGACCGCGGAGGTCATGGCGGCGGTACAGAGCGCGGTGGACGCCCTGCTGGAGGCTGCCTCCAACCCGCCCCGGAACCGCCGCCGGTTCCCAGCGAGTTTCAGGACCAATCGCCCGATTCGAATGCCCCGCGTGGGGCCGGGAAGCATGATCGATACCGGGCGCTACCGGCCAGCCGTGGTCCTTGAGACAACACCCGACCCGCCTCACGTCATGAAACTGTCATACGGCGATGAGGTCGACGAGGACTTTCGGCCGCACATCTCCAATTGGAAATCGGTCCGCAAGCGGAAGCGACTTCCGTCGCTCAAGGACGTATTCTCGCCCGGTGACTGGATCCGACACCCTTATTCCGGGTTTGGCCGGGTTGTCGAGGTACGAAATTCGACCATGGACGTGGATTACCGGGGCAGAGCTGCGACCGTCGCCCCGCCTGCCGATCTGTCGCGACTCGAAAAAGTGGACGATCCCGGCCCCGAAGACTCCTCGCCGGTTGCCGAACGCTTTCCGCCGGGCACCTGGATCGAGCAGGACTCCTTTGGCCAAGGCGTCGTTCTCGCCGTCGAAGACGACGTACTCAGCGTGCTCTTCAACGACCAAGTCATTCGAATTTTCGAGCCCGGGGACCGGGAGGGGCCGGTCATCTGGAGGCTGGACCGGGAACCGCTCGACCTGTGTACACCCTGGGGCCGACGATGGGTCTGGTGGTGGCAACACACGGATATCTGCCCAGAAACCGTGTGCCCATGTTGCGGGTATCCGAATTTCGGTTCGGGCGGTCGGAGCGTCGAACCGCGGGAGTGCATCATCTGCGGATATCCCGATTTCGGAAGCGGGATCGAATGCGACGACGAGCCACTCGTCGTCCGGGACGGGATCTGGTGGGAACATATCGACGATTACTATCATACGGAACCGGAAGAATCGGAACCTACGTTCGTCGGGCCGACTCGTCGAGATTGGGAGACTTCGGGGTACAGCCTGCGGGAAGCCCGGCGTAACTTCGAGGATACCGGCTCCATGTTTCGCCCCGGAGACGACGACGCTTTGGCCTTCGGTAAGTCGGCGAATCTTCGCCGTTCGCTGGTCGGGCTCTTGGAGGAGACGATGGCCGAACCCGCCCGCTGGAACGCGGGAATCGGCGAGAGCGTGGAACGGGTCAAGCAGAAGCTCCTCAAAGGACGGAAAAAGGGGCCGGCAGCCCCGCCGAACGGGTCGCGCTCGTGAACCGTAAACCTCGGGTTCGACACTGCATCGGTCCTTCGACGACTGAAATCGGACCGCCCCGGCTGCGCGAGAAACCGGTGGCCGAACCTCGGAAAGGAGCATGTATGGCCAGTGACGCGCGCGACGGCGCGAAACGGTACTCCATGCGCGTCGATTCCGGTGTCTACGTCACCATGCGCGACGGCACGCGCATCGCTGTGCGCATCTACCGCCCGGACGGGGACGGCGCCCACCCGGCGCTGTTCGCCGCCTCGCCCTACATGTACGCGACCGACGACATCCCGCATTCCCGCCTCTTCCTGTGGCGCGAGGTGGGGCCGGTCCAGTGGTACGTGGAGCGGCACGGCTACGCCTATGTGCATGCCGACGTGCGCGGGTCGGGCGACTCGGAAGGGGTCTACAACTTCCTCGACAAGGAGGAGCAGCAGGACCTTTACGAGCTCGTCGAGTGGATCGCGCGCCAGGGCTGGTGCGACGGCAATGTGGGCGGCATCGGCCAGTCCTACTACGCCTGGTCGCAGTGGTTCATGGGCATCGTCAACCCGCCGAGCCTCAGATGCATCGCCCCCTATGACGGCGCCGTCGACCCCTATCGGGGGACCGCCTATCACGGCGGGATCTACTGCGATTTCATGGCCTGGTGGTACAACCTGGTGCGGGTCAACAACCTGCACCGCGCCGCCAGCGACCCGTCGGGCAAGGCGATGCCGCTCGACATCGCCTGGGAGTTCCAGCGCCGCCAGACCTATGACGACTGGTGGCGCGAACGCACGCCCTGGGAGCGGCTGGACGAGATCGAGGTGCCGGTTCTGTCGATCGGCCACTGGGGCAAGATGGGCCTCCATTTGCGCGGCAACATCTTGGGCTACGAAGAGGTGCGCGCGCCCAAGCGGCTGGTCGTCACCGGCGCGAGCGACGTGTTCGAGGCGCATGATTATTTCGACCGGATCGACTACCACGAGGCCGAGCTGCTGCCGTTCTACGACCGCTACCTCAAGGGCATGGACAACGGCTACGAGCGCCAGGCGCCGGTCAAGCTCTACGTGCGCGGTGCCGGGACCTATCGCGAGGAACGGGAATGGCCGCTCGCGCGGGCCGGGATGACGCCGTTCCACCTCGCCGCCGGGCCATCGGGAAGCCTGGCCTCGCTCAACGACGGCCGGCTCGCCGCGGAACCGCCGTCCGCCGACGGCGGCGCCACCGGCTACACCTATCCCGACGACGGCTGGAAGCTCGGCGTCGTCGCGATGGGACCGCGGGGCCCCGACCCGATCCGCCGCGTGCTTACCTTCGTCACCGACCCGCTGGACGAAGACCTTGAGGTCACCGGGCCGGCGATCCTCGAGCTCTACGCCTCCTCGACCGCGACCGACACCGACTTCGTGGTCCGGATCGCCGACCAGCACCCGCAATCCGAAGAGGACCGCGCGGCCGGCCTCCAGCCGGCGTCGGTCAACGTCTCGAAGGGCTGGCTGAGAGCGTCGCACCGCGACAAGGACGCGGCGCGGAGCACGCCGCACCGGCCGATCTACACCCACGCCGACCCGCAGCCGATCGAGCCCGGACGGGTCTATCGCTACGAGATCGAGGTGATGCCGTTCTCCAACGTGTTCCGAAAGGGCCACCGTATCCGGCTGGAGATCGTCAACGGCGACTCGCCGCTCACCGACTCGATCTTCACCCACCAGTATCTCTGGTACAAAGTCGGCACGGACACGTTCCACCACGACGCCGAACGTCCCTCGCGCCTCTGGCTCCCGCTGGTGCCGGCGGAGGGTTAGGCGGAGGAGGCCCGGGCCATGATGACGCTCTACCACAACAACATGTCGACCTGCGCGCAGAAGGTCCGCTACGTCCTGGCCGAGAAGGGGCTGGACTGGGAGAGCGTCGAGCTCAACCTGAGAAAGGGCGACCAGCACAACCCGCACTACCTGAAGCTCAACCCCGCCGGCGTCGTTCCGACCCTGGTCAACGGCGATGCGGTGATCGTCGAATCCGGAGTCATCTGCGAGTACCTTGAAGACCTGTTTCCGTCCCCCCGCCTGCGGCCCGAAACGGCCGACCGGATCGCCGGAATGCGGCTGTGGATCAAGTACATCGACGAAACCGTCCATGCCCAGGCCGGGGTCATCAGCACGGCGATGGCGTTCCGGTTCCAGCATCTGGCGAACGGGGAGGACGCGGTTAGAGCGCGGATCGAGGCGGTCCCGAGCGAAGCGAAGCGGGCGAGGATGCGTTCGCTGATCTTCGAGGGCGTCGAGTCGCCGCTCTTCGCCGGTGGCGTGCGGGCGTTCGCGGAAATGCTCCGCCGCATGGAGGCCGCGCTCGAAGGGCACGCCTTCCTGGCGTCGGAAAGCCGGACGATCGCCGACGCGGTGTGCCTGCCCTATGTCGTGCGGCTGGAGCATCTGCAGCTGGCGTGGCTGTGGAACGACCTTCCCGGCGTGGCGGGCTGGTACGGGCGTATGAGGGAAACGCCGTCCTTCGTCACGGCCTTCGCGGACTGGGAGGATCCGGGCTATCTCACCCTGATGGAGGCCAGGGGAATCGAGTACCGGCCCATGGTCGAGGACGCGCTGGCCGGATAGGCCCTACGCCGCCCGCCACACCACGGGGCGCACCTGCGGTGCTAACCTTTTGATAAAGGGTCGTTTTTTCTCCCATCGACTGTTGCAGCGGGGCGGAATGGAAAGCCTCCGCTTCCCTGGCTGCAACCGCTGCCGGGAGAATGTCGATGCCAAGGGTCAACTTTACCGAGGCCCGTGTCAGAGCGCTCAAGCCCCGCAAGTCCGCCTACGATATCCGCGACAGAAGACTCACGGGTTTTGGCGTCCGGGTGCTGCCCTCGGGTGGAAAACGGTTCTTCGTCCACCGCCAGCACTGCGGCGAGCGCGTCTGGAAGATCGTCGGCAATACCGACGCCATAAGGTTGGAAGAGGCGCGCTCGCGCGCTCGCGAAATGCTGGCCGCGATACGCCGCGGCGAGGATCCCAACTCGGCTCGCGGAGAAACCCTCTTCGAGGATGTCGCCGCGACCGTGTTTCGACGCCACGAGACGGTCTGGAAGGCCAGAACCCTCGACGTCAACCGGGGTTATCTCAAGAACCAGATCCTGCCACATTTCGCCGGGCGCCCAATCGCCCAAATCGACCGCCGCGAGGTTCTGGGCTGGTTCGCGGCGCTCGGTGCCACACCGGTCGCGGCCGACCGGTCGATGCCCATCCTGTCGGTCGTGATGCGCGAGCCGGAGGCGATGGGGCTCAGGCCCGAGGGTTCCAACCCCTGCCACGGCATCCGGCGCTATGCCGCAAGGGCCGTGAGCGGTTCCTCTCCGACGACGAGATCCGGCCTCTCTCGTCCACGCTGGCAACGCATGCCAGGCACTCGCCCCGTCATACCGCCGCGATTCGGCTGCTCTTGCTGACGGGGTGCCGCAAGAGCGAGCTCATCACCCTCCGCTGGTCCGATTACCGCGACGGGCATCTGTTCCTGCGCGATGGCAAGTCGGGGCCCCGCACGGTATGGCTCTCCCGGCCCGCCCGGGACGTGTTCGACGCGTTGGAACGTACCGGCGCCTGGGTCTTCGCGTCTCCCCGCGGGAATGCGCCACCCGGCCGGAGCGCGCTTGACCATTTCTGGCGCACGATCCGCGCCGAGGCCGGACTGGACAACGTGCGCCTTCACGACCTGCGGCATACCCATGCCAGCATCGCGTTGAGACAGGGCGAAACCGTGCTCGCCGTAAGCCGGCTGCTCAGCCATGCCAGCCCGGAGACTACCCTCAAATACACGCATCCCGCCGACGCCATGGCGAGGCAGGCCGCCGAGACCCTGGGTGCGATCTTCGGGGGTTGAGAGCCGTGCCGGAAAGGGAACGCAGGAGGCTCACTGACGCCGCCATCGCCAAACTGCGGCCCGGCGCGCGCGAATATACGGTGTGGGACAGTGACGCTCCCCGCCTCGGCGTCCGGGTGCGGCCCACCGGTGGAAAAAGCTACGTCTTGCTGTGCCGCGCCGCCGGAGGCTCCAAGCGGATCTCCCTCGGTCCGGTCGAGATCATGAACGTGGCCGACGCGCGCGGGGAATGCCTGGCGCGGCGAGCCCGCCCGGAGCCGGAACGGGAGGCCGGGGCCATCGCGCCCCTGTTGCGCGAATTCGTCGAGGGCGAGTGGACGGAAGCCCATTTCGGGCGATACCGGCCGGCAACGAAGACGGGGTACCGCTCCCTGCTCACCGGGCGCATCCTGCCCTCCTTCGGGTCGAAGCCCGTCGACCGCATCGCGCCGCTGCAGGTGAGGAAGTGGTTTGACAAATACAGCCGAACCGCGCCAATCAACGCCAATCGGGCACTTGAACTGTTCCGTCAGATCATGAACTTCGCCATTGCCCGGGGCTATATCGACACCAACCCGACTCACGGCATCGTCAGGAACAGGCGCCAGCCGCTCAGCCGCTTCCTGTCCCGCGAGGAGATCGCCGGCTGCACCAGCTTCTCGACGCCGAGTATGGAGAAGGCAACCGGCAGCAGGCGGACATCATCCGGCTCCTGCTGCTCACCGGATGCCGCAGGGGCGAGATGGTCGGCCTGCGCTGGTCTGAGGTCCAGGACGACATGCTGGTGCTCGCCAAAAGCAAGACCGGGCCCAGGAAGATCCCGCTGAACGCGCAGAGCCGGCGTATCCTTGAACGCCAGACGAAGGAGGGCAGCGCCTTCGTGTTCCCTTCCCCGCGCGATCCGTCGCGTCCGCGCTACGGCGATCTCCGGCTGTGGTACCGGGTGCGCCGCGAAGCCGGGATCGAAGACTGCCGGCTTCACGATCTTCGGCACACGAGCGCGCGCACCTGCGGTGCTAAGTGTATGAATCAACTGCGATATTTCTCCGTTTCTACTGCAACTGCGCGGGAAAAGGAAGCCCTTTTCGCACACCGCTGCAACAGATCGGAGAAGCCCCGCCATGCCGGCAGTCCGCCTCACCCAGCGCCGGGTCGACGCGCTTAGGCCCCGCCGCAAGATGCGCGATGTCCGCGATGCCGAACTGAAGGGATACGGCGTCCGGGTGATGCCGTCAGGCACCAAGCGCTATTTCGTCCATGCCCAGAACGATGGCCGCCGGGAGTGGAAGACCGTCGGCGACGCGGCGACACTGACTGAGGCCGAGGCGCGCGTCCAGGCCAGGGCCATTCTGGCCGCCCTCAGAGACGGCGGCGAGCCCGATGCCACGGACCCCGGCGAAACCCCCTTCGAGGCCGTCGCCGAGGAGGTCTTCGACCGCTACGGCCGGCGCGAGAACAGCAACCCCTGCAAGGGGATCAGGCGCTACCGGCCGGGACGCTCCGAACGCTTCCTGTCGCCGGAGGAATACCGCCGCCTCGGCCAGGTGCTGGATAACCACGAGGCGAGCCGGCCCCTCCACGTGGCGGCGGTGCGGTTGTTGCTCTTCACCGGGTGCCGCAAGTCGGAGATTCTGACCCTGGAATGGCGCTTCTACCGGGACGGGAACCTCCACTTGGCCGATAGCAAGACCGGTCCGCGCACGGTGTGGCTGTGCCAGTCGGCGCGGGACGTGCTCGACGGTCTGCCGCGCCGGGCACGGTTCGTCTTCCCGATGAAGAGCCGACGTACGGCGCGGGACTGGCTGGCCGGTTTCTGGTCCTTGGCGAGGGAGGAAGCGGAAATCGCGGATGTCCGGCTGCACGACCTCAGACACTCTTACGCGAGCATGGCGCTGCTGAACGGGGAATCGATCCGCGCTGTGGGCCGGCTGCTCGGCCACGAACGGCCGTCGACCACCCTGAAATACGCCCACCTGTCGGACGCGTCGGTCCGCGAGGCGGTCGACGGCCTGGCCCCGGTCCTCGCGGGAGGCCGGGCATGACCGGCGGGAGGAGGATGCGCCTGACGGACGCGGGCATAGCGAAGTTGAAGCCGGGCAAGACGGAATACATCGTCCGGGACAGCCGGACGGCGGGGTTCGGCGTCCGCGTCCGGCCATCCGGGCAACGCAGCTTCGTCTGGCACGGAGAGGTGGGCGGGCAAGTGGTGCGGAAGACCGTCGGCCCGGCCGCGCTGATGAGCGTCGAAGACGCGCGACGGAAATGCATCGCGCTCCAGAACGGAACCGAACACGTCGATACGGAAACCGGAAAGGATGGGTCCGACATCCCCCTGTTCCAAGATTTTGCCTTGGGCGCGTGGCGCGCTGCCTCCCGCGATCGAATGGGGACATCGCGCCGGCGTTTCGTCGACCGGATGCTGAACAAGCAGTTCCTGCCGGCGTTCGGCGCGCTCCGCCTCGACCGCATCCGCCGGCGGGACGTCGAACGCTGGTTCGACGCCTACAGCAAGACCGCGCCCGGCGGGGCCAACCTCGCGCTCCAGCTCTTGCGCCAGATCCTGAACACCGCGGTCGACACCGGTCTGATCCCGGCCAACCCGGCGCAGGGCGTTCAGAAAAACGCCCGCCCGAAATTCACCCGGTTCCTGTCGGCCGAAGAGATCGACCGGCTTCACCGCGCGCTCGACGAGCTGGTCGACGAACGGCCCCTCTGGCGGCAACAGGCCGACATCGTCCGCCTTCTCCTCCTCACCGGCTGCCGCAAGGGGGAGATCCTGACGCTGAAATGGTCCGAGGTCGACGGCGACGTGCTCAGGCTGGCGGAAGCCAAATCCGGCCCGCGCACGGTCTGGCTGAGCGGGGCGGCTCGGGCCATCCTCGACCGCCAACCGCGCATCCGGAGCCGCTATGTGTTTCCTTCGCCGATAGATACCGCGAGGCCGCGCTCCCCCGGTCTAAAGCTCTGGCCCCGGGCAAGGGCACGGGCCCGGATCGAGGACGTCCGCCTGCACGATTTGCGCCATACGGTAGCGAGCCAGGCCGTGGCCCGGGGCGTTGCGCTCTCGACGGTCGCGAAAATGCTCGGTCACGCCAACCCGACGATGACCCTGCGCTACGCCCATATCGGCGATCGCGACATCGAGGCCGCGGCGGAGAGGATCGGGAAGACGATCGCGCGCGCAATG
>JAPPMY010000179.1:2912-9054 GCA_028818855.1 Rhodospirillales bacterium | reverse complement strand
TCTCGAGCACCACGAACAGGAAGGCCGAGCCGGTGACGGTGCGGTAGAGCGAGAAAGGGGCGATGCGGTCGAGCGCGGTCCGGCCCGGCCCGGTCCACAGCACCATGGCGAGCCCGACCGGCACCAGGACGGCGATGCAGAGCGCCGCGAAGGCCAGCGGGTGCGCATAGAGCCAGGACGAGGCGGCGCGGAAGAGGCCTGCGGCCGGGCCCCAGCGCTCCGGCGGCACCACGCCTTCGAGCACCGGCACGAACCAGCCGCCGGCGGCCCACAGCATGGTGACCACCGCCACCCCCAGCAGCAGCGGCATGGCGAGCGCCTTCCGCACCGCCGCGATCTGGCGCTCGCGCAGCTCCGCGATGCGGGCCGCGGCGGCGAACAGCCGCCCGGCGTCCACCCGCCCGTAGGCCTCGAAGATCATCGCCTCGGCCGGCGGCACGGAGGCGGCCATGGCCTCGCCGAAGCCGCCGGCCGGCAGCGCCGCCCGCCAGGACGCGATCAGGCGCGCCCGCGCGCCCCCGCCCATGGCGCGCGCCGCGACGCCGAGCGCGCGCTCCAGCTCGAAGCCTGCATCCAGGAGGTCGGCCACGGTCTGGAAGCAATCGACGCGCGCCTTGCGTCCCATCACGAAAGCGGCATGGAGGCGGCGCAGCGGTGTGGAGAGCCCGCCGGTCATGCGGCGTCTCCAGCGTCGTCCGCGACCGTACACTCGTGCCGGGGGTCGGCCTGCGCCTCGTGCTCTCCCGCCCCGCCCTTGAGCAGCGCGTCGAAGGGGTCGACCGCGCCCTCCTTCACCATGGCGCGGATGCGCACGCCGATGGGAACGCCGCCCATCTCCTTGCGCCAGTGCGCCCAGGCACCCAGCGGATCGCCCGCGCGGACGAAGCGCAGATACCCGGCATCCGGGCGGATGGTCTCGGCGATCGCGGTCTGGCCGAGATAGCCGTTCCACGCCCGCGCCGAGACGTCGCCGCCGTCCTTGCGCCGGCATGCCTCGCACCCTTCGGCATTGCGGAAGCGCAGCCCGTCCAGGCCGCCGAGGCGGGCGGCCAGCCCGTCGGGCACGGCGCGGCCCCCCGCAGGGCGCTCAAGCGCGCAAGCCGGACACAGCCTCGGCAGCAGCGTCTGCTTCATCAGCAGCGCCACGTTGCCGGGCTTCGCCACCTCGGCGGCGCCCACCCCCATGTCGATCAGCCGGAAGGGGATGGCGTTGGCGTTGTGGACGTGGATGGTGGTCCAGATCTGATGACCGGTATCGACGCACTGCAGCACCTGGCGCGCCGCGTCGGCGTCGCGGATCTCCGAGACCATGCCCGACGCCGGGTGCACCCGGCAGAAGTGCATGAGCGCCTCCTTGAAGTGTCCCGCCCGGGTCTCTCCCGCACCCGCCGTCGGCACGGCGATCTGGATCGCGCCGGGGATGCGGTACTCGACCGGGTCCTCGAGCGTCACCAGGTTGAGCTGCCCCGACATCTCGGCCATCTGCAGGGCGAGGTTGACGGCGAGCGTGGTCGACTTGCCGTCGCCGGCGCGCCCGCCGATGAACACTCCGCCCTGCATGGCCATGCGGATCTCGGCGAAGAGCGCGGCTTCCTCGGCCGAGAACCCCAGGCCCTCCAGCGTCATGCCGGGATCGAGGCGGTCGGTGTAGAAGAGCCTGGCGAAGAGGTGGTCGGCGTCGGGGTCGTGCGGTCCGCGCTCGCAGCGAAGCGCGGAGATGCCGCCCGGCAGCGGCACCGAGCCGCCCGCGCGGATCGAAAAGCCCTGGAAGGAGGCGCGGCGGTAGCTGGTCTGCGAGCTCCCCTCGTCCTTGCAGTGGAAGAGGAAGCCCATGACCCGGCGGCCCTCCTCGGCCGTCAGCGGGGCTGTGAGCGGCAGCTTGCGGTCGTTGACGATGCAGAAGACCCTGCAGGCGTCGCGCCCCTGCTCGAACACCACGTCGCTCGCCTTCGCCGACGCGGCATCCGCCAGCAGCGAGCGCAGGCGCCGGGCCGCGCCGCCGCCGTCCGGCGCCGTGCCGCCTTCGCGGGCGCGCCAGAGCGCCGCGATCTCCTCCAGCGCCACGCTCTCTTCCGCCAGCACCGGCGGGATGGTTCCGGCCTCGCGCAGCGCCACCAGGTCGAGGCGCAGCCGGTCGTCGGGCTCGTAGCCCTCGGCGATCAGGCAGCGGCCGTCGGCAAAGACGGCGCAGAGGCGGCGGAAGCGCGCGCTCATCGACGGGCTGTCGATCGGAAGATCGGCGGCTTGAGGCTCTCCGGAGCGAGTGTCTCCCGAAGAAGTATCTGCACCCGCCGCCGTGGCGGGCGCCAAGCGGCCCCCGTCCAACCGCTCCATCGCGGCTCCGGCCGCCTCGCGCAGCCGGCCGCGCCAACGGTCGAGCCGCCCCCTCACCGGCCTGCTCCCGGCCGCGTGCCGAAGGGCAGGAGAACCGTCTCGCCGCTTCCCGGTCCGAGGGTCTTCGGCAGAAGGGTCTCTCCGGGGCCCGTCAGCCGCACGCCGGGCGGCCGTCCCGCGATCGCGGCGACCATCGCGCCGCCCGGCAGCGGATCGCCTTCTTGCACGAACCACACGCCGGTCCCGTCGGTGACTCCCGCGCGAAGCGCACCCGCGGTGCCGATGATCGAGAACCATGCGTAGCGTGGAGACACTTTTGACGGAGACACGCGTGCCAACGCCTGCGGTTCTGCGGCAAGCGCGCCGGCGGCACGCGTGTCCGGTGTCCCCGGCACGAGTGTCTCCGGCACGAGTGTCTCCGGCACGAGTGTCTCCGCAGCGCCGCCGAGCGCCGCGCGTAGCGGCGACGGGGCAGACGTCCCGACTGCCGGCGCTGCGCCCGCCGCCGTGACCGGCGCCTGCGGCGGCCGCCCGGCCTCGCGCAGCTCCCTCAGCCGCGCCTCGGTCTCGAACAGCCCGGTCAGGATCTCCTGGCGCTCCCGGCAGAGGGTGAGAATCTCCCGCTCGATCCCGAGCGCAGACAGCGCATCCGTCTCGCCGGCCGCGCCCGCCAGCAGGCGGCGCAGCAGCGCGCGCGGGCAACCCTCGGCCGCGAAGACACTCGTGCCGGAGACACTCGTGCCGGCAACCCGCGGGGTCCCGGGGCGCGCCGCTTCGCCCGGCACGGGTGTCACCGGCACCTCGGCCAGCGCACGCAGGAGACGACTGCCGCCGGCCGGCGCGTCCGCCTTCTCCCCAGCCATGGTCTCGTTGGGAACCGCCGCATCCGAAGGCTCCCCATCGACGTCTGGCCCGGTCGTGACCGGAACCTCCGATCCAGCACGCGGCGCCGCGGTCTCGTCCCCGACAGCCGTACCGGGACCGCCCCTCCACGCCTCGGCACCCGCAGCCTTCGCGCCCAACGCCGGCGGCGACACCTGCGCGCTCTTTCCTTCGCCGTCTTCCACGATGCCGGGGACACTCGTGCCGGAGACACTCGTGCCGTGGACGCTCGCGCCAGGGAACGGGACCACCGGCTCCCCGCCCGCGCGCGCGGCACCGGCCCACGCCATAAGGACGGCACAGAGGACAAGGGCCGGGACGGCGGCCGGCCTGCGAGCAGCGTCCTTCATCGGAGCCCCGCTCCCGACAGGTCCGCCAACAGCCGCCACGGGACACGCGTGCCGGCGACACCCGCTTCGCCCGCCGCATCTTCCAGGACCACCACGAGCGCACCGCGCGACCAGCGCCAGGTTCCCGGCACCGTCTCCCTGCCGCCGACCCCCGCCGTGAGCGTCCCGTCGGCCCGGAGCCGCACCGCCGTTTCGGCGCGTCCCGGGGCCCTCGGGCCGGGGAAGGGCAAGACCACGGGCGTCCCAGCCGCCGCCAGCCGGTCGGTGATCCGCATGGCCGCGAAGCGCTCGCCGGTCGGCAGGAAGGGGAGGGCGTCGCCGATCCGGTAGCGGGGACGAATCGGCAGGCGCCCGTAATGCACCGCGATCTCCACGCCCCCTGCCGCCGGAACCAGAAGGCCGACATCCGCGATTCCGCCCTCGGCATCCAACAGCCAGAGCTCGTCGCCTTCCGCGCCCAGGACCAGGACGTGGCGGGCGCCGGCGGTGTCGGTCAGCACGAAGCCGTCGTTCTCCGCCAGAAACCTCGCAAGGTACGCGGCCGGCAGCCGGTCCCGGCCCTGCGCGGCCGCGATCCCCGTCGCCCCCGGGCCGCGCAGGTGCGAGCTCGGCGCGTTGCGGACCGCGGCGTCCGGGTCCTGCGCCATCATCGCCTCGAAGCCGGTCGCGATCTGGCGCCCGTTGACCGGAAGGGACGCGGGCAGGGCCAGGTCCGGGCAGACCTCCCTCATCGCCTGCGGCCAGCTTTCCTGCACCCAGCCGCGCGAGGCGACCGCCCAGCGGCCGTCGGGCCCCGTCGCCTCGTTGTGCAGCGCGCCGGTCTCGCGATCGTAGAAAAGCGGCGTGTGCCCGCGGCGCCTGCCGGGATCGGGCTCGGTGCCGCTCTCGTAGTAGCTGTAGAGCGCCCGGAATGCGCGCGAGGGCACCACCCGCCAGCGCGCTTCCGCGCCGGCGTATTCGCCGCCGAGATGGGCGCAGGCCAGCAGGGTGCCGTCCGGCGCGTGGTAGTGCGCCCAGACCGTGCCCCGGTCGTCCGCGCGGGAAGAGTTCGGGCGCTCCAGCACCCACACCCGTCCCTCGAGCAGCTCCTCGAAGAACGATGCGGCATGGGAGCTGTAGTTCGGGCCGGACGCGGCCCCCTGGCCCCAGGCCGCGTCCACGGCGAACATTGCAGCAAGCGCGGCCGCCGCGGCGAGGCCCCGCGCCGATACCCGCGACCGCCTCACGGCCGGCCTCCGCCGAGCCAGTCCGCCTTCAGGCGGCTCACCATCTCCACGTAGACACCGAAGGCTCCGTCCTCGTCGCCCGCCGCGATGGCCTCGACGGCCGCGTCGACCTCCGCCGCGATCCGCTCCCACTCGGCATGCCCGCCGGGGGCACTCGTGCCGGAGATCGCCGCCACGATCCTGGGCGCGATGGCGTAGTACTCCTCGACCAGCGTCCGGCGTTCGGCCGTGCGCGCCATGTAGCCGTCACGGAAGGCGCGCAGCGCCGTCAGCGTCTGCCCGCCGTCCGCCTCGCTGCGCTGCTCCACGACCGCCGTCGTCAGGAAGCAGCCGCCTCCGCCGTCGCCGCCCCCGCCTCCGTCGCCGCCGCCGCTGTCCCCGATGCCGCCGATCCCGTCGCCGCTGCAGACACCCTCGCCCGGAGCCGACGCGCCCGAGTCTGTGCCGCAGGAGTCGCCGCCCGGCCCGCTCGTGCCGCCGTCCGGGCCGCCGGGGTCGCCGTGGATATCCGGTCCGCCTACGTCCGGCTCCGGCACCGCCTCGCAGTCGTCCCGAGCCACCGTCCACGCGCCGTAGATCGTCTGCGTCACCGGCGCCGCGTCCCAGGGGAAGCGGGTGGAGCGCAGCGTCACCGTGCGCTCGTAGCCGATGCTGCCGGTGTAGCCCGCCGGACAGTCCCCGATCTTCGTCTCCTCGCTCTCGCTCTCGGAAATCTCCGGGGTGGGCGCGGGCGGCAGCGCATCGCCGGTCCAGCAGCTCGTCGACACGAACTCGGGCTCGCCCAGCGTCTCTCCCGCCGCGCTCACCGTCCGCAGCCTGCGCCACACCTCACGCCCTTCCATGCGCCGGTTGTGGGGCGGGCCGGCATCCCAGTGGCAGGCAAGCGTGTAGTGCTCCCACCGGCTGTAGTCGGCACGGCAGAGGTCGATCAGGACCTCCCAGCTCCCCTCGACCGGATCGCCCACCGGATCGCCCCGGCCGTTCTCGGTCCGCGTCACCTCGCGCACCAGCGTCCGGCCATCGCCGTGCGTGCCGGCGGGGCACGGCTCCTCGCGCCGCTCTCGGGTCACGCGCTCCGTCGTGTGCAGGAAGGGATCGCGCACCGTGCCGGCGAGCGCGGCACGGCCGGAAGGCAGTGGGCCGCCCTGCGCAGCCTCCGACAGGCAGTCCGGCAGCGTCACCGCCGCCCACCCCGCGCCGCCCCGGGCCACGCTGCCCTCGAGCCAGTGCATCGCCGGTCGCGCGCCGCCCCCGGGGGGGGGGGGGGCCGCGGGTTCCCCCCGGGGGGGGGCCCCCCCGCCCCAGGGCGCGGGCCGCGGGCGGGTGGGCCGCAAGGTGTAACCGCCCGTG
>JAPPMY010000179.1:0-2902 GCA_028818855.1 Rhodospirillales bacterium | reverse complement strand
CCCCCCCCGCCCGGGGGCCCCCCCCCCGGCCCGGGCCCGCCGGCCCCCCCCGCGGGGGGTGGGCGGGGGGGGCGCCGCCGGGGGGGGGGGGGGCCGCCGCGTGTACCGCCCGGTGGTCGCCGCCCACGCCCTTGAGCGCGTCCGGCGCGAGGTAGACCAGAAGGGTATCCGCGCAGTAGCGCGCTTCCACGCCGCGCTGCGTCCACGCCGCCTGCCAGCCGGTCGATGCCGGCGGCACGGCGCCCGTCCACGACGCCGCCTCGCTCGACTCCCGCAGGATGAAGGTCTCCAGCCTGCGCCACGCGGCCTCCACCGCGCCCGCATGGGCCAGGGCCTCGGCGCGGTAGACCCGCTCGTCCGCGTTGACCTGCGCGAGCGCAGGCCCCGCTCCGAGGAGCACCGCCATGCTGGCTCCAGACAGAAGCCAGGCCCTGAACCCGCGCCTCGCGCGCTTGCCACCAGGGTCACTCGTGCGTCTGCGTTCCATCGTCCACCTCCTGTTCGGGTTGCGTGGACCCGGCTGCCGCCGGGTTCGTTTGCTGGGCCACCCCCAGCGCTGCGAGCCTCGATGCGGCCACCCTCTCGGGCGCCGCCGGCCGCCCCTGCAGCCGCCAGGGGCCGGCTCCGGCACGAGTGCCTTCGCCGCGCGAAAGCGCGGTGATCTCCAGGCCTGCGATGCCGCCCGCGAGCGACGCAAGCCGGCCGAGCGGCCCGTACTCGTCGATGCGCACGGTCCATCCGCCGCCCGCGCCCCGGGCGTAACCCACCCGGCCGCCGCTCGTGCCGAAGACCCGGTCCACCGCCCCGCGCAGGTCGACGAACGCCGGCGCCGGTGCGTCGCCGGCACGCGTGTCGATGACGCGCAGCACCGGCCCGAGCGGCGTCGCCGCCCAGGCTCTCGCGCCGGCTACCGCCGCCGCGTGCCAGCCGGCGAGGTGCCGCTCCGCGACGCGGCGCTGCACCGCCTCCGCGTGGCCGTCCTCCAGGCGCCAGCGCACCAGCAGCGCCGGGCTGCCCGCCATCTCCGGCACCAGTCCGGCAAGCTCGGGATCGGCAAACCGGGCGGCGCACTCGATGCGCTCGATCCGCCACGCGGGCAGAAAGGGAGGATGTGCGATCAGCGCCTCGCGGCAGGCCGCGATCAACGCCGCACCGTCGACCGCCACCGCCACCTCGGGAGCGGGCCGCACGGCCGGCGCAAACTCGACCGTCTCCGTACCCGCGAGCCAGGCGATCAGCGCACCCCGCTCGAACCAGAGCACGGCGACCGCCGCCAGCGCGGCTGTGCCCAGCACGGCCGCGGCCGTGCGCAGCCAACAGCGCCGCGAAGCCGCGCGCACCAGCGCGATCGACACGCCGGCCCTTGTGGCCGCCTCGTCCAGCGCGGCCGGGTCCAGAACCGCCACCTCTCCGGCCCGGGGGTCCGTGCCGGCGCCGCCCAGCTCGTCCTGCAAACCCGGCGAAGCGAACAGCGACCAGCCCAGCGGCCGCGCCCGCTCGAAGGCCGCCACGGCCGCAGCCCGGTCCTCGAATACCTCGTCCCCGTCGGCCAGCACCGCGCCGCCCCGCGCCTTCACCAGCGCGTAGCGGCGCCCGCCGGACGGGTCCGCGTCGCTCTCGATCAGCGCCATCCAGAATGCGCCCTCGATGGCCGCGAGCAGCGCCAGCGCCAGCGCCGGCAGACCCTCAGGGTCAAGGTCGCCGGGGGTCTGCGCCGCGAGTGTCTCTATCGGGTTGTCCGCGGCGAAGCCGGTGCGCTCTCCGTGATGAACGCACCAGGGGCGCCCCAGCCTGCGCGCCGTCCGCGCGGTCGCTCCCGAACCGCCCCGCTCCAGCCAGTAGAGCCCGCCAGCGAAGGCCCGCCCGCCGACGTGGATGACGCTCACAGAGGCTCTCCCGAGCGGCCGGGGCGTTCCCCCGCACCAACGCGTTCCCCCGCACCAACGCGTTCCCCTGTACCGGGGCGTTCCCCCGTCTCGACGATGCCGAGCGGCGCGCCGATCTCCGCCTTCACCAGCAGCACCTGCTCGGAGCGCGCCAGCGCGCCCCGGCGCGCGCCTCCGGGAAGCGGCACCTCGTCGTGAAACGTCCCCGAACCGTCCGCTTCCGCGCGCCGCGAGGTGAACCCCGTCACCAGCAGCGTCTCGCCGCGCCGGATCCGCTGGGTCACCTGCACCGCGCGGCTGGCGTAGGCCGGGAGCTGGATCGCCGTGCCCGATGCGCCCGCCTCGCGGAACACCGGGCGATCGCGCAGACTCGCGAACAGCCGCACCAGCACCTCGCCCGGCCCGGTGATGCGCGGCACGTAGCTCGCCGCGAACCCCGATGAGACCGTGCCCGGCACGATCTCGGTCTGGGCGATGCCTTCGCCCGCCGTGGTCCGCCTCTCCTTGACGTAGGCTTCCTTGTAGAGCTCGAAGAACTGCGCGGGCTTGCCGTTGAGCGAGGGGATGTCGGCGGACAGCACCCGCGAGACCGTCCCCGCCCGCGACAGCGCGCGGACCGTGGCCGCCAGCGTGTCGCCCACCGCCGCCGACGGCCTCACGATCGCCACCGACTCCGGCGTCACCGCGAGTTCGGCGGAGGTGCCGAACAGCTCCTTCACCAGGGCGGCGAGGCCGAAGCCGTAGTCCGCCTCGCGCTCCATGCGCACCGCGTAGACGTGAACCGAGAGCGTGACAGGCCGCAGTACCTCGCGGTTGAGCCACGCGAGCCAGGCCCGCACCCGCGTCACGTCGCGGGGCGTGCCGCTCACCAGCAGGGAGGCCGACGACGGCGCCGCCGTCACCGCCGCGCCCGGACCTGCCAGTGCAGCCGCCTGCGCCTCGATCTCGGGCCAGGGGTCGTAGTCGGTCTCGGCCACGATCGACTGGCGCGTCGACACGCCGCCGCCCTCGTCGCC
>JAPPMY010000251.1 GCA_028818855.1 Rhodospirillales bacterium | reverse complement strand
GCCCCAACATGATCCTGGATGACGGCGGCGACCTCACCAAGATCATGCACGACGAGCACCCTGCGCTGATGGGGGACATCAAGGGCATCTCGGAGGAGACCACGACCGGCGTGCTGCGGCTCTACGAGATGGAACAGAACGGCACCCTCGGCGCGCCCGCCATCAACGTGAACGATTCGGTGACGAAGTCGAAGTTCGACAATCTCTACGGCTGCCGCGAGAGCCTGGTGGACGGCATCAAGCGGGCGACCGACGTGATGCTCGCCGGCAAGATCGCGGTGGTGAACGGCTACGGCGATGTCGGCAAGGGCTGCGCGGCGTCGCTGCGCGGGCAGGGCGCGCGCGTCTGCGTGACCGAGATCGACCCCATCTGCGCGCTGCAGGCGGCGATGGAGGGCTACGAGGTCTCGACCATGGACGACATGGCGGGCGAGGCGGACGTCTTCGTCACGGCCACCGGCAATGTCGACGTCATCACCATCGACCACATGCGCGAGATGAAGGACCGCGCCATCGTCTGCAACATCGGCCACTTCGATTCCGAGATCCAGATCGACGCGCTCAGCAACTTCCCCTGGCACGAGGTCAAGCCGCAGGTCGACGAGGTCGAGTTCCCCGACGGCAAGCGCCTGATCGTGCTGGCCAAGGGGCGCCTCGTGAATCTCGGCTGCGCCACCGGACATCCCTCCTTCGTGATGAGTTCGTCGTTCTCCAACCAGGTGCTGGCGCAGATGGAGCTCTGGCAGAACCACGCGAACTACGAGCACCGCGTCTACACGCTGCCGAAGCACCTCGACGAGAAGGTCGCGGCGCTGCATCTCGGCAAGCTGGGCGCCAAGCTGACCGAACTCTCGGACAAGCAGGCCTCCTACATCGGCGTGCCGCAAGAGGGGCCGTTCAAGCCCGATCACTACCGATACTGACGATAGGGCGCCCGGCGCCACGGAGAGTACGCGCCAATCGCCGCGCGAGCCGCTGACCGCGCGCGCCCGGTCCCTCGCGGAGACCGAGAGCCTGGCGGCGGCCCTCGCGCCGCACGCGGCGCCCGGCGACGTGATCGGGCTCTGCGGCGCGCTCGGCAGCGGCAAGACCGCGTTCGCGCGGGCCTTCATCCGCGCGCGGCTCGGCCGGCGCTCGGAAGAGGTGCCGAGCCCCACCTTCACCCTGGTGCAACTCTACGACGACGCGGCGGGCGCCATCTGGCATTTTGATCTCTACCGCCTGGGTGCGCCGGAGGACGTCTACGAGCTTGGCATCGAGGACGCGTTCTCGGGCGCGATCTCGCTCATCGAGTGGCCCGAGAAGCTGGGCTCCATCATGCCGGGCGACTGGCTCCAGGTGCATCTCGCGCCGGGCGAGGGCGAAGAAGAGCGCCTCGTCACGATCACCCCTCACGGCTGCCGTGCCCGTGCGCTGACAGAGGCGCTGGCCGAAGACCTGGAGCGGGACGCGTGAACGATCCAGATCGTGAGCGCGACCGCCATTGCCGCGCTTTCGTCTCAGATGCGGGCTGGGGCGATGCGGCGCGCACGGCGCTCGCAGGCGATGCGTCGGCGCGGCGCTACGCGCGGCTCACGCGGGGCGATGAGACGGCCGTGCTCATGGACGACCCGCCGCCCGCGCACGCCGTCGCCGCCTTCGTGCGGATCGCGCGGCTGCTGCGCGGCATGGGCTATGCCGCTCCCGCGGTGCTTGCGGTCGACGAGGGCCAAGGCTTCGCCCTCCTGGAGGATCTCGGCGACGACAGCTTCTCGGCCCTGCTCGCCGGCCCGGTGGCGGCCGCCCTCGAAGGCACGCTCTACGAGGCGGCAACCGATCTCCTGATCGATCTCCACCGCCGGCCGGCACCATCCGACCTGCGCCGCTATGACGCGGACTGGATGCTCGACGACGCGAAACTCTTCCTGGAGAGCCTCGCCAACGAGGCCGCGAGCGCATCCATGGCGGTGGAATTCGAGGCGGCATGGCGCGGCCCGCTGGAGGAGGCCGCAGCCGGGCGGCATGTGCTCTGCCTCCGGGACTATCACGCCGGCAACCTGATGTGGCTGCCCGTCCGCAACGATGGGGATAACTGGCACCGGGTCGGCCTGCTGGATTTTCAGGACGCGCGCTCAGGACCCGCCGCCTACGACCTCGTCTCCCTGCTTCAGGACGCGCGGCGCGACCTCGCCGCCGAGCTGGAGGCGGCGATGATCGCGCGCTACCTGCAGGCGTCGCCAGACTTGGACGACGACGCGTTTCGCGCGGCCTACGCCATCCTGGGCGCGCAGCGCGCTGTGCGGATCATCGGCGTCTTCCACCGTCTTGCCCGGCGGGATGGCAAGCCCGGCTACCTCGCCCACCTGCCGCGGGTGTGGGGGCACCTCGACGTCGATCTCGCCCATCCCGTGCTTGCCCCGGTGCGGGCGTGGTTCGACCGCTGGTGCCCCGTGCGCACGGAGCGCGTCGCGCCGTGAGCACGCGGCCTCTGCGCGGGATGGTGCTCGCGGCGGGGCTCGGCACACGCATGCGCGCCGTGAGCGAGACGATCCCGAAGCCGCTGGTGCCCCTTGCCGGCAAGCCCCTCATCGCATACGCGCTCGTAAGTCTCGAGAAGGCCGGCGTCACCGACGTCGTCGTCAACACCCACCACCTGGCGGCGCAGATCGAGGCTTTCCTGTTCGGCCATGCCGCCCGGCCCGCCGCCCCCCGCATCCACATCTCGCGGGAAGAGGAGCGGCTGGAGACCGGCGGCGGCGTGCGCCAGGCGCTCCCGCAGCTCGGTGACGAGGCCTTCTACGTGCTGAACAGCGATTCGGTCATCGCAGAGCGCGGCACGCCCGCCCTGGCCCGCCTGGCCCGGTCGTGGAACGGCGAGGCGATGGATGCGCTGCTGCTCCTCTGCCCGCTGGCGCGCGCGCTGGGGTGCGGCGGCGCGGGCGACTTCTTCCGCGCTCGCGATGGGCGGCTCACCCGGCGCGGCGCCGCGGCGGAAGCACCCTATATCTTCACCGGCGTCCAACTCCTTCATCCCCGGCTCTTCAAGGACGCCCCCGGCGGCGCCTATTCGCTGAACCGCCACTATGACGAGGCGATCCTCGCACGCCGCCTCTTCGGGGTCGTGCATCGCGGTCACATGCTCCACGTCGGCACGCCGGAGGGGCTGGAGCAGGCCGAGCGCTACCTCAGCGGCGAACGACGTGGCAGGGACGGATGAGCGGGCGCACGCCCACCGTCTACACGGTGCCGCCCCACGAGCCGTTCGTCGACGCGCTGGCAGGCGGCATCCTGTCGGGCCGGGCGGTGCCGTTCGACGCCGGCGACCCGCTGGCGCTGAGCCGGCTCACGATCCTGCTGCCGACGCGCCGCGCCTGCCGGGCTCTCGGCCTCGCCTTCCTGCGGGCGGCGCCGGGGCGGGCGCTGCTGCTGCCACGCATCCGGCCCCTCGGCGACATCGACGAGGACGAGTTGAGCATCGGCGACGCGGACGACGCGTCGCTGCCCGACGCGATTTCGCCTCTCGAGCGTCGGCTGCAACTGACCCGCCTGGTCCAGAAGTTCAGCGAGACGGCGCGGGGCGCGGCGCTGGCCGGGGCAGGGACCGTCGATCAGTCGGCGCGGCTCGCACGGGCTCTTGCCACCCTTCTCGACGAGATGCAGATCGCCCGGCTCGACCCGCAGGGGCTGGCCACGCTCGCGCCGGAGGAATATGCGGCCCACTGGCAGGAGGTGCTCGTCTTCCTCGCGATCATCATGGACCAATGGCCGTCGCATCTGGCGGAGACGGAGCAAATGGACCCGTGGGCGCGCCGCAACGCCCTGCTGGAAGATCTGGCGAGGCGATGGGACGAATCGCCGCCGGCCCATCCCGTGATCGGCGCGGGTTCCACCGGGAGCGTGCCGGCCACGCGCGATCTGCTGGCCGCCATCGCGCGCCTGCCGCAGGGCATGGTCGTCCTCCCCGGCCTCGACACGCAGGCCGACGACGAGACGTGGGAGGCCATCGGCCCCACCCACCCGCAGCACGCGCTGAAGGGCCTGCTCGCCCATATCGGCGTCGCCCGCGCGGACGTGCAGCCCTGGCCCGGCGGCGGAGGCATCGGCGCCGGCGACGCCGTCCGCGCCCGCTCAGCTCTCATCGCCGATGCCATGCGGCCGGCGGAAACGATTACCGCCTGGCGCACCCGGCCGCCGCAGGGCCCCGAGGCGTTCCGTAACCTTCACCGGATCGACTGCGCGAGCCCGCAGGAGGAAGCGGCCGTCATCGCCGTCATCATGCGGCGCACGCTGGAGACCCCCGGTCGCACGGCGGCTCTCGTCACCATGGACCGCGCGCTGGCGCGCCGGGTGGCGGCGGAGCTTCGGCGCTGGGAGATCGCGGTCGACGATTCGGCCGGCGTGCCGCTCGGCGAGACGGCGCCCGGTGCCCTTCTCAGGCTCACCGCACGGATGATCGCGGAGCAGGCCGCGCCGGTCCCCCTGCTGGCTGCGCTCAAGCACCCGCTCGCGGCCGGCGGCATGACGCCGGCGGCATGGCGGCGCGCGGTCAGGGCGATGGAGCGGGCGATCCTGCGCGGACCCAGGCCCGAGCCTGGCTTCGGCGGCCTGGCCACGGCGCTGAAGGGGGACGACGCCGCAATCGGCCGCTGGCTCGCCCGGCTCGAGACGGGCGCGGCGTCGTTCGCCGCCCTCATGGCAGAGCCGGAGGCCGCGCCGGGCGAACTCCTGCAGGCCCACATCGAATTCGCGGAATGGCTCGCGGCCACGGACGACGAGGAAGGCGCTGCGCGACTCTGGTCCGGCGAGGCGGGCGAGCGAGCGGCGCGTTTCGTTGCAGGTCTCGCGGAGTCGGCGTCCGCGCTCCCTCCCGTGGCGCCTGCCTCCTATCCGGCGCTGCTCGATGCGCTGATGGAAGACCACGTGGTCCGCCCGCTCTTCGGCCGCCACCCCCGCCTGCAGATCTGGGGTCCCCTGGAGGCCCGCCTGCAGCACGCCGATTGCATGATCCTGGGCGGGCTCAACGAGGGCGTCTGGCCGCCGGCCGCCGCCGGCGATCCCTGGATGAGCCGGCCCATGCGCGCGGACTTCGGCCTGCCGCCGCCGGAACTCCGCATCGGGCTCTCGGCCCATGACTTCGTCCAGTGCTGTGGCGCAGCGGAGGTCTACCTCACCCGGGCGCGGCGCATCGAGGGCACGCCCACGATCCCGTCCCGCTGGCTCCAGCGCCTCGACGCGCTGCTGGCGGGCGAATCCGGCGGCCCCGCGGCGCTCAACACCGTGGAGCCGACGCTGCTCGCGTGGGCATCGGCCCTCGACCACCCCGCGGATGCCCCCGGTCCCCGTCCGCCGCCCGCACCCAGGCCGCCCGTCTCGGCCCGGCCCAGGCAACTCTCGGTGACGCGGATCGAGACCTGGATCGCCGACCCTTACGCCATCTACGCGCAGGCCATCCTTCGCCTCCGGCCTCTCGATCCCGTCGACGCGGACCCGAGCGCAGCCGAGCGCGGCAGCATCATCCACGGGATTCTGGACGCCTTCGTGCGCGCACACCCGGACGCCTTGCCGCCGGATGCCGAGGAGCGCCTGCTGGCCCTCGGCCGGGCGCAGTTCGAGGCGGCGGGCGCGCGGCCCGGCGTGCTCGCCTTCTGGTGGCCCCGCTTCGAGCGCATCGTCCGCTGGTTTCTGGAGACAGAACGGGATCGCCGGCCCGCATCCCGGCCGCTTGCAACCGAGGTGGAGGGTGCTCTCGACCTGGACGCCCCCGGGGGTCCGTTCCGCCTCACCGCGAAGGCGGACCGCATCGACAGGACCGAGACAGGCGGGCTGGAGATCATCGACTACAAGACCGGCAGCGTCCCGCCCAAGAAACACGTTGCCGACGGCAGGCGCCCGCAGCTCTCGCTGGAGGCGGCGATCGCGGCAGCGGGCGGCTTCCCCGGCATCGATGCGGCCGAGGTCGCGGCGCTCGCCTACTGGCGGCTGAGCGGCGCCGAGACCGCCGGCGAGATCACCGCGATCGGCGGCGATGCCGACAAGCTCGCGCGCGAGGCGGCCCTGGGCCTGCAGGCGCTGGTC
Organism: Rhodospirillales bacterium; assembly: GCA_028818855.1. GTDB lineage: Bacteria > Pseudomonadota > Alphaproteobacteria > UBA828 > UBA828 > WTGU01. The sequence continues at coordinate 3,039 of JAPPMY010000251.1, read as the reverse complement.
GCCCGCTTCGACGATCCCGCGACCCCCTATCACCCGGTGCCCCGGCCCGCGCTGGCCCCGGCCTGGAACGACTACGCGCACCTAGCCCGGCACAAGGAGTGGTCGGTGCCCGGCGGAGACCCGTGATAGCCGGGCAGGCGCCAGGGATGACGCCCGCCCAGCAGAAGGCCTCGGACCCGGCGGCCTCGGTCTGGGTCGGCGCCTCGGCCGGCACGGGCAAGACCAAGGTGCTGACCGACCGCGTGCTGCGGCTGCTGCTGGGCGGCACGGCGCCGGAGCGCATCCTCTGTCTCACCTTCACCCGCGCGGCCGCCGCCGAGATGGCGCTCCGGATCACACGGGAGCTCGCGCGCTGGACCGTCGCCGACGAGGACGCGCTTGCCGATGCGCTCGCCGCGCTGACCGGTGCCCGGCCCAAGCGGGTCACGCTCGACCGCGCGCGCCGCCTCTTCGCCGCCGTTCTCGACGTGCCCGACGGGCTGAAAATTCAGACCATCCACGCCTTCTGCCAGTCGCTGCTGCGGCGCTTCCCGCTGGAGGCTGGCGTCGCCCCCAACTTCGAGATCGCCGACGAGCGCATGAGCGGGGCGCTGCTTGGCGCCGCCCGTGCACGACTGCTGGGCGCAGCCCGGCCCGAAGCGGACGAAGCCCTCGCATCGGCTCTCGCCACCATGACCGCCGTCATCGGCGAGGAGAGCTTTGGGGCCCTGTTGGCCGATGTGAGCCGGGAGCGGGATCGCTTCACGGCGTTGGTCGCGCGTCACAGCGGAATCGGCGGCGCGATCAAGGCATTAAGGTCCCGGCTCGACGTCGCCGAGGGTGCCACGGCGGACGGGCTGCGCGCCGAGGCATGCGCCGACGAGGCCTTCGATGAGCAGAACGTGGCGCGCGCCGCCAAAGTGCTCGCCGGTGGAACCGTGACGGACGGGCGGCGGGCGAGGACGATCGCGGGCTGGCTCGCCTCCGACCACGGCGGCCGCACGGCAGGCTTCGACGCCTATCGCCGTGCCTTCTTCAGCCAGAAGGACGAGCCGCTGCAGAGGCTCATCACCAGGAAGCTGGCCGATGCGCACCCCGAGGCGGCAGACGCGCTCGCCAGGGAGCAGGCACGGATCGGCGCGTTCCTCGCGCGCTGGAACGCCGCCCGCGTTGCCGAGAGCAGCGCCGCCCTGATCGCGGTCGCGGCGCGACACCTCCACCTCTACGACGACGAGAAGACCCGCCATGCGGTGCTCGACTACGGCGATCAGATCGCGCTCAGCCAGAGCCTGCTGGCCCGCGCGGGCATCGCGCCCTGGGTGCTCTACAAGCTGGACGGCGGCCTCGACCACCTGCTGATCGACGAGGCGCAGGACACGAGCCCGACGCAGTGGGCCGTGATCGCGGCGCTGGCCGAGGAGTTCTTCGCCGGCGAAGGCGCGCGCGCTAAGCCGCGCACCCTCTTCGCGGTCGGCGACGAGAAGCAGTCGATCTTCAGCTTCCAGGGCGCCGATGCGCGGGCGCTCGCCGCCGCCCACCGGCGGTTCCGCCACCGGGCCGAGGATGCCGGGCAGCCCTGGGAGTCATTGCCGCTCGCCGAATCCTTCCGCTCCACCGGCGCGGTGCTTGCCGCCGTCGATGCCGTTTTCGCCCTGCCTGCGGCCCGCGCCGGGGTCACCGCCGAGGCGGTGCCGATCCGCCACCGGGTTCACCGCATGGGCGCGGCCGGCCGGGTCGAGGTGTGGCCGCCAGTCGTGCCCGAAGAGAGGGAGGCGATCGAGCCCTGGGCGCTCCCGGTCGCGCGCGAGGGCGCCGACGACCCGGCGGCGCGACTTGCGGACCTCATCGCGGACCGGGTCGCATCTTGGACCCAGGGACCGGCGGCCGCCGGCGACGACGCCTGGCTCGAGGCGCGCGGCCGGGCCATCCGGCCCGGCGACGTGTTGGTGCTGGTGCGCCGGCGCGGCCCCTTCGTGGACCGCCTGCTGCGCGCCTTCAAGACCCGGGCTGTGCCGGTGGCCGGGATCGACCGCATGGTGCTCACCGAGCAGCTCGCCGTCATGGACCTGATCGCGCTCGGCGAATTCTGCCTGCTGCCGGCGGATGACCTGACGCTCGCCACGGTGCTCAGGAGCCCGTTGATCGGGCTCGACGAGGATGCCCTGTTCGCGCTTGCGTACGGACGCGGCGACGCAAGCCTCTGGGCGACGCTGACCCGGCGCCGTGACGAGAACCCGGAATTCGAGAGAGCATGCGACGCTCTCTTCGCCTGCCGCAGCGCTGCGGACACGATGGCCCCCTTCGAGTTCTACAGCGAGATGCTCGGCGCGCACGGCGGGCGAGCGGCGCTGCTCGGGCGTCTCGGGCCGGAATCGGGGGACGCGATCGAGGAGTTCCTGGTGCTCGCGCTGGCATACGGCCGCACGCACCCGCCTTCGCTGCAGGGCTTCCTGCACTGGGTCCAGGACGGGCGAGCGGAGATCGCGCGCGACTTCGAGCAGGGCCGGGACGAGGTGCGGATCATGACCGTGCACGGCGCCAAGGGGCTGGAGGCGCCGGTGGTCTTCCTCCCCGATACCATGCGCAAGCCCCTCGCCAGGGACCCGCTCGTCTGGCTCGAGGACGAGCGGGCCGACCTGGGCGTTGGCGCGCCGGACGGCGTGCTCTTTCCCGGCCGGGCGAGCCGGGAAGATCCGTTCACGCGCGAGGCCCGTGCGCGCGCCCGCGCGGCGCAGGAGGAAGAATACCGCCGGCTCCTCTACGTCGCCATGACCCGCGCCGAGGATCGGCTCTACGTCTGCGGCTGGCAGGGCCGGGACACGCCGCCCGAGGACTGCTGGTATGCGCTGGTACGTGCAGGCATGGAGGGCATGGAGGGGGTCAAGCATCTGACGATGCCCGCGGATGCGGCGACCGGGAATGCGCGGGGCCTGGTCTACGCCGAGCCGCAACGGGCGCCGTTGCCCGTGCCAGCCGAGCCGGCGCCAGAGGACGGCGCGCCCCCGCCGCTGCCGCCGGCGATGCTCAGGCCGCCCGCCGCCGAGCCGCCGGCGCTGCGCC
>JAPPMY010000114.1 GCA_028818855.1 Rhodospirillales bacterium | reverse complement strand
GGCGGCCCGGTGACCCAGAGGATGCGCGCCTTGGTCGCCCGCGTGAACTCGAGCAGTGCCGGTTTGCGGAACGCGATCAGCACCTCGGTGATGGGGGGCCTGCGGCCGTCCCAGTGGATCCAGCTCACGTTCTCGAAACCCAGGCTGTTCGGGCTCCGGTTCACAGCGCGCACGACATGGCCCTGGCGCGCGAGCGCCGCAGGCAGGCTGGCAAACGCCTTCTCGGCGCCGCCGATGGGTTGATAGGCCGGTGTCATCCCGTTGAACGGAATGGAGTCGTCGACCAGAGTGACCAGCATGCCTCGGCTTATAGCCCTGCCCGCTGGGCTTGCCAAGGAACGGCGCGATATCGGAGACCCCGCTGTATGCTTCGGATGCAGGTCGGAGGGACGAGGAGGCAAGGATGACGGCTGGCGGACGCGCGAAGGCGGCCCCGGCGCTGCCGGAATGCCCACACGGGGTCGAGATCGCGGCCACTATCCGCGCCGGGCGCGGGAGCGCGGCAGACGCCTGCGCCGCGGCGCTGGCACGCATCGCCGAGACCGAATCGCGCGTCCACGCGTGGGCCCATCTCGACGCCGAGCACGCGCTCAGGCAGGCGCGGGCGATCGGCGACGCCGGCCCGAGCGGGGCGCTTGCGGGCGTGCCCGTCGCCGTCAAGGACATCGTCGACACTGCGGACCTGCCGACCGAGAACGGCACGCCGCTCGATTCAGGTCGCAGGCCGGATGCGGACGCCACGGTCGTGCGGCGCCTCTGCGCCGCAGGCGCCGTCATCCTCGGCAAGACGGTGACCACCGAGCTCGCCTGCGGGGCCGCCAACGAGACCCGCAATCCGCACGGGCTCGGGCACACGCCGGGCGGCTCCTCCTCGGGCTCGGCCGCGACCGTGGCAGCCGGCGGCGTGCCGCTCGCGCTCGGCACCCAGACCGCAGGCTCGGTCGTGCGCCCGGCCGCCTTCTGCGGCGTCTGGGGCATGAAGCCGAGCTTCGGGGCGATCCCCCGCAGCGGCGTCACGCGACTCGCGCGCACGCTCGACCATGTCGGCGTGCTCGCGGGCTCGGTCGAGGACGTAGCGCTCGGCATCGACGTGATCTCCGGCGACGACGGGCTGGACCAGGCAAGCACGGGGCGGCCGCCCACTCGCCTGGCTGCCGCTCTTGGCCTGCCGCTCGGCCAGCCGCGCCTCGCGTTCGTGCGCGAGCCGGCGTGGGACGAGGTGGAGGCAGACGCGGCGGCAGCCTACGAGGGCGCAGCGGCGGAGCTTGGCGCCGCGCCTCTCGGCCTCGGTCCGGAATTCGCCGACGCGCGGGCCGTGCACCTCGGCATCATGAGACGCGAGGTCGCCCACGCGTTCGCGCCGTGGGCCGCGCGCGGCGAGGCCCGGCTCTCCGACGTCGTGCGCGAGCACATCGAAGGGGGGCGGGCGATCGATGCCGATACGTACCTTTCCCTGCTCGATAGGGCGGACGCGATGCGCCGCGCGTTCGAGCAGGCTATGCGGCCCTATGACGCGGCGCTGACCCCGGCCGCGCCGGGCGGTGCGCCGGAGGGCCTTGCCTTTACCGGCAGCCGATCACAGACCATGCTCTGGACCATGCTCGGCGTGCCGGCGATCAACGTTCCCGTCCTCACCGTGGGCGGCCTGCCGCTCGGCCTCCAGGTGGTGGGGCGCTTTGGCGCCGACGCGACCACGCTGCGCGCCGCCGCCTGGTGCGCCGCCCGCTTGCAGGAAGCACGCGGGTGAGCGCACCATGGAACGCGCTTGCGAGCGCGCCATAGCGCCGGGACGCAGGGAATGACGCGATTTCACTATGCCCATGCCGGCGGGCCGAGCGGCGAGGCCGCGATCGAGGCCTGCATCGAGACGCTCGGGCCGACACTGCCGCGGAACGGGCTCGGAATGCTCTACGTCACTGACGCGATCGGCGATCACCTGCCGACCGCGCTGGACCGGCTCAAGCGCGCAACGGGCATCGACGAGTGGGTGGGCTCAGTCGGCATCGGCATCTGCGCAACGGGTTGGGAATACTTCGACGAGCCCGCGGCTGCGGTCATGATCGCCGACCTCGACCAGACAAGCTATCGGGTCTTCGAGACCATCCGCGACGACCTCGGCGAGTTCAGCCGCGACAATGGCGCCTGGATCGCCCGGGCGCCGGCCCGCTTCGGCATCGTCCATGCCGACCCGCGCAACCAGCGCACGGGCGACATCATCGCCGACCTCGCCGAAGAGCTGGAGGGGTTCCTGGTCGGCGGCCTCTCGTCGTCGCGCGCGGTGCCTGCGCAGATCGCGGGCGGAGTCACAGAGGGCGGGGTCTCCGGCGTGCTCCTCTCCGAGACCGTCGCCGTCGCCACCGCGCTCAGCCAGAGCTGCATGCCCATCGGGCCCGGTCACGAGATCACCGACTGCCAGGGCAACGTCATCATCGAGCTCGACGGGCGCCGAGCGCTGGACGTCTTCAAAGAGGAGATCGGCGAGGAGCTTGCCGGCGACCTGCGCCGAGTCGGCGGCCTCATCTTCGCGGCCCTGCCGGTCTCGGGCAGCGACACGGGCGACTACCTGGTCCGCAACATCATGGGCTTCGACGTGGAGCGCGGGCTGATCGGAATCGGTGAGCTCGTCGAGCGCGGTACGCTCGTGCAGTTCTGCCGCCGCGATGCCGACGCCGCCGAGCAGGACCTGGGCCGCATGGTCGATTCGGTGAAGCGGCGGGCCGGCGCCGAGCCGCGCGGCGCCCTCTACTTCACCTGCCTCGCCCGCGGCCCCAACATGTTCGGCGAAGCCTCCGAGGAGCTGCGGCTGATCGAACGCACGCTCGGCGACGTGCCCCTGGTGGGGTTCTTCTGCAACGGCGAGATCTCGCACAACCGGCTCTACGGCTACACCGGCGTCCTCACTCTCTTCCCATAGCCACGCGGGTCATTTGCCGCGCAGGTAGACGTCGGCGAGGGTGCAGACCAGCTCCGCGACCTCTTGGGCCAGGGCCTGCGCGCTCTCGGTTTCCCAGCGCGTGTGGACCCAGCCCAGATAGCTGAACGCGCGGCCCAGCTCGAAGAGCGGCATGTGGGCGAACTCCTCGTCCGGCAGGTCGCGCTCGCGGCGGTAGCCCTCGACGACGCTGGACCGCATCGCCTCAGCGAGGTCACTGCCGTGGAACAGCGTCCAGACCGTGGACAGGTCGAAGAGGTGCCAGCCGAAGCCGCAATCGTCGAAATCGAGCGGGATCACCCGCCCGCCGTCGAAGAGCATGTTGTCGAGGTTGAGGTCGGCGTGGATCAGGCCGTAGCGCCGGGTCGGGCGGCCGTAGGCGGTCAGGTCTTCGTGGAGCTGCGCCCGGGCACGGTCGATCAGGCGGCGCTCCTCGACGCTGAGCACGGCGGCTTCCCAGAACCGGCCCCAGAGCGGTTCGGGTCCCACCAGCCCCTCGCGGTCCCAGGCATGGCGGACGAATCCGGTGGGCTGCGGCCAGGCCTCCGCCTGGTTGTGGAGCCGCGCGGCGAGCCGCCCGACGGCCTCGAAGACCGCGGGCACGTCCGCGATTGCGGGATTCAGCCCCTCCTCGATCGTGCCAATGGGGAAGCCGGGCATCCAGGTGAGCATGTCCACCTGGCGGGGCTCCGGCACGCCGGCCGACTGCACGATCTCGAATCTTTCGCCGGCGGCGCTGGGGATCACCGCTGGCGCGGGGATACCGTCGGCGTGCAGCGCCTCCAGCCAGGCAAGCTCGGAGCGGAGCGCCGCGTCGCTGTGGTAGCCGTGGCGATGGACGCGGAGCACCGCATCATGTCCATCCGCCGCCTGCACGCGGAACACGGCGTTCTCGCGCACCTTGAGGATCTCGGGATCGCAGCCGTGCACCCCCCAGCGGGCGAGCGCCGCGGTCGCGAGCGCGCGCAGGCGCTCCGCCCGCTCGGCAAGCGGCAGGCGGTAGAAGTCGGTCATGGGCGCGCCGTCACGCCAGCGAATCGAGGGTTTCGTCGAGGGCGGCGAGAAGCTGATCCGCATCCTCGGCCGAGAACGGCATGGGCGGGCGGATCTTGAGCACGTGGTCGTGGCGCCCGGTGCGGCTGATGAGCACGCCCCGCTCGCGCATCCCGTTCACCGCGGCCTTGGCGAGCGCGGGCGCCGGCGTTTCGCCGTCCTCGCTGGAGAGGAAGGGGACGCCGGTGAAGAACCCCCGCCCGCGCGGCGCGCCGATCATCGCGTGCTTGTTGCCGAGCGCCGCAAGGCCCTCGTGCAGCCGCTCGCCGACCCTGCGGGCGTTCTCCATGAGACCTTCCTCCTCGATCACCTCCAGCACCGCGTGCCCCACCGCGCAGGAGACCGGGTTGCCGCCGAAGGTGTTGAAGTACATGGCCCTGGACGCGAACCCGTCGATCAGGTCCGGGCGGGCGACGACGCCCGCCAGCGGATGGCCGTTGCCGAGCGGCTTGCCGAGGGTCACGAGGTCCGGCACCGCGTCGTAGAGCTGGTGCCCCCACATTCCTGCGCCCGTGCGCCCGAGGCCGGGCTGCACCTCGTCGGCGATGTAGAGGCCGCCGGCCTCGCGGGTGAGCGCGACCACCCGCTCGACGTAGCCGGTCGGCACCTCCGGTATGCCCTCGGTGGCGAAGATCGTGTCGAAGAAGATCGCGGCAGGCCGCATGCCGGCCTCGGCCATCGAGGCGATGGCGGCCTCCACCTCGGCCGCCGCCTCGTCGGCGTCGTCGTCGGCCTCGGGAACCCTGATCGTGCGCACCCTGGGATCGACGCCCTCAGGCATCTCGAACGCCGTGCAGAGCCCCGCCACGACGGCGGAGTTCCCGTGGTAGCAGAAGTCGGTGACGATCACGCCGTCGTTGCCGGTGCACGCGCGCGCGATGCGGAGCGCAAGCTCGCTGGCCTCGGTGCCCGAACACGTGAGCGAGACGCGGGAGAGCGCGTCCGCGAAGGTCGCGGTGAGCGCCTCGCCGTAGTCGAGGATGCGCTCGTCCAGGTAGCGGGTCGAGAGATTGAGCCGCCCGGCCTGGTCCGTGAGCGCGTCGACCACATGGGGATGGCAGTGACCGACGTGCGGCACGTTGTTGTAGGCATCGAGATAGACCCGGCCGTGGCTGTCCCAGACCTTGCTCCCCTCCCCCCTCACCAGGTGGAGCGGCCGGTCGTAGAAGAGCGGCGCACCGGCGCCGAGCAGCCGCTGGCGGCGTTCGAGCAGCGTGTCGTCAGACATAATGGCAGACCTCTTTCACTGGCCACAGGCCGTGACATCGGGGAGAAATCCGGGCTAGAGACGACCCATGAGCATTACGGTCACAGCCCGCGGCGTGGTCAAGGCGTTCGACGGCAGGCCCGTGCTGCGCGGCGTCGATCTCGACGTGCCGGAGGGGCAGTCGACCGTGCTCGTCGGCCCCTCGTCGGGTGGCAAGTCGGTCTTGCTCAAGTGCCTGCTCGGCCTGATGCCGATGGAGGGCGGCAGCGTGCGCTTCGGAGACACCGACCTCGCGAGCCTCGACAAGAGCGGACTCGAGCAGCTGATGCGCGGCATCGGTGTGCTGTTCCAGCAGAACGCGCTTTTCGACAGCCTCAGCGTGTGGGAGAACGTGGCCTTCACCCTGATCCACGGTCACGGCATGGCGCGGCGCACCGCCAGGCAACGGGCCGCAGACGTGCTCGTCTCGGTGGGCCTCGGGCCGGAGGTGGCCGACCTGTCGCCGGCCGAGCTTTCAGGCGGCATGCAGAAGCGCGTGGCGTTGGGCCGCGCGATCGCCGCCGAGCCCCGCTTCCTCGTGCTCGACGACCCGACCGCCGGCCTCGACCCGATCCTGACCGGCGCGATCGTGGCACTCATCCGGGGTGCCATCGAGCGAACCGGCACGACCGCGCTCACGGTGACGAGCGACATGGACATCGCGCGGCGGAGCTTCGACCGGCTCGCCATGCTGCACGAAGGCGCGATCCTCTGGCAGGGTGCCACGGCCGACATCGACGAGAGCGGCAACGCCTACCTGGACCAACTGGTCAACCAGCGGGCCGAGGGGCCCATACACGTGCACACCACCGCCTGAGCGCTCGGCAGCGTGACCGGGCCAGCGCGCCGATCCCGCGGCGCGTCAGGGAATGAGGATGAAGCGGGCCCCTTCGCCCCGCCTGACGTTCAGCAGGAGCGGCGGCGTCGAGCCTTCCAGCACCGCCAGGATGTCGTCGGAGTCCTTCACTTCCTGGCGGTTGACCTCGACGATCACGTCACCTTCGCGAAGCCCGGCGTTCCAGGCGGGGGTATCCACCTCGACCGACATGACGACCACGCCCTCCTTGAGCTCGTCATAGAGCGGCGAATCGGGGGTCAACGGACCCAGCGCGACGCCTTCCAGTTGCGGAATCTGGCTGCCCGCGCTGAGCGTCACCTCGCCGCGCTCGCCGACCGCGAGCTCGATCGTCATGGTCTCCCCGTCACGCACGATGCTGAGCCGGACCGCATCGCCGACGCGCAGCAGGCCGACCTTGTTGCGCAGATCGGTCGCGCCGATCACGGACTCGCCGTTCATCCCGACGATCACGTCGCCGGCCAGGATGCCCGCTTCCTCCGCCGGCGTGCCGGGCAGCACCTGGGCGACCAGAGCGCCTCTCTGATGAGTGGTCCCGAGCGCCTCGGCGAATTCGGGGGTCAGGTCCTGAATCTGCACGCCGATGCGGCCGCGCTGAATCTCCCCGTGGGTGAGCAGCTGATCCATGATCCGCTGCGCCATGTTGATGGGAATCGCGAAGCCGATGCCGATGTTGCCGCCGACGCGCCCGGCGTAGATCGCGGTGTTGATGCCGACGAGCTCCCCCTTGAGATTGACGAGCGCGCCGCCCGAGTTGCCGACGTTGATGGCGGCGTCGGTCTGAATGAAATCCTCGTAGGATTCGAGTCGGAGGCCGGAACGTCCGACGGCGCTCACGATGCCGGCGGTGACGGTCTGGCCGAGGCCGAACGGGTTGCCGATGGCGACGACGTAGTCGCCTACCTGCAACTCGCCCGAATCCGCGAACGACAGGGCCGTCAGCGAATCGGCGTCGATCTTGAGCAGCGCGACGTCCGTCTCTGGGTCGGCGCCCACCAATTCCGCCTCGAACACGCGGCGGTCGGTCAGCGTGACGGTAATCTCTTCCGCCATTTCGATGACATGATTGTTGGTGAGCAGATAGCCGTTTTCGGCATCCACGATGACGCCGGAGCCAAGCGCGCTCGGCCGCCGCAGCTGCGGGCGGCGACGCTCCGGCATACGCTCACCGAAGAACTCCTTGAAGAACGGGTGGTCGAAGAAGGGATGCGGCTCCTGCGACTCCGGCTGTAGCTGCTCCAATCTTCCCTTAACTTGGATGTTCACTACCGACGGCCCGATCTCCTTCACGAGCGGCGCAAGCGAGGGCACCTCGTCCGCCGCAAGGTGCGCCTGCGCGGGGGCCGCAAAGCCAACCAATGCCGCGAGCAGAACGGGGGCGAGCAGGAGCAGCGGGAAGCGCATCGATTTCTCCCTCGAATCTTCAGGCCCCAATGTGGCGATTATCTGGCCGAGGTCCAGCCCCAATACCGCTCAAATTTGTGGCAGGGGTACCGGGCCGACAAGCCCACGCGGCGGACGGGCCCGTGCTACCCTGCGGGCAGCAGGAGGTAGCCCCGTGGCGAAGACAGTCTTTTACAGCCATCCCGTGTGCGCGGAGCACGATCCCGGCGCGCAGCACCCAGAGTCGGGCGCGCGGCTGGGCGCGATCGAGAAGGCGCTCGCCGCCGATCCGTTTGCGGACCTCGAGCGCCGCGAGGCGCCGCTCGGCGAGACCGAGTGCCTCGCCTGGGCGCACGACGAGCGCCTGGTCGACGCCATCCTCGCCAACGTGCCCGGCGAAGGGCGGGTCGCGATCGACGCCGATACGGTCATGTCGCCGGCCTCCGGCGAGGCGGCCCGCCGCGCGGCGGGGGCGGTGAGCGCTGCGGTGGACGCGGTGATGGGCGGCGAGGCGGACAGCGCCTTCTGCGCGGTGCGCCCGCCCGGCCACCATGCGGAGCCGCGCCGGCCGATGGGGTTCTGCCTCTTCAACAACGTCGTGATCGGCGCCGAGCGGGCGCGGCGCACCCACGGGCTTACGCGCATCGCCGTGGTCGATTTCGACGTCCATCATGGCAACGGCACGCAGGCGGCCTTCGAGAAGGACGGCGATCTCTTCTTCGGCTCGACTCATCAGTCGCCGCTCTATCCGGGCACAGGCGCCGCGAGGGAGACGGGTGTCGGCAACATCGTGAATGCGCCGCTCTCGGCGGGAACGGGCTCGGCCGGCTTTCGCGATGCGATGGAGAGCCGCCTGCTGCCGGCGCTCCGCGCGCATCGCCCGGAGATGATCCTGATCTCGGCAGGGTTCGACGCCCACCGCGACGATCCGCTCGCGAACCTGGAACTGGTCGAGGACGACTACACCTGGATCACGACCGAGCTTGCCCGCATCGCGGGAGAGCTTTGCGACGGCCGTGTCGTCTCCACCCTGGAAGGGGGCTACAACCTGAGGGCGCTAGGGGCCAGCGCCGCGGCGCACGTGCACGCGCTGATGGCGGCGTAGGTCCGCCCGGCCTAAGCCGCGGAGTCCTCCTCCGGCGTTACTGTCTTCAGCGCGAGAGCATGGACCCTGCCCCGCAACTCGTCTTCGAGCACCTTGTGAACCAGGCGCTGGCGGGCGACACGCGAAAGGCCCGCGAACCGGGTCGACGCGATCTCGACGATGAAGTGGGTCTCGCCCTCGGGCCTCGCGCCGACATGGCCGGCGTGGCGCCCGGAATCGTCCACGATGTCGAGGCGGCTCGGCGCGAGCGCATCCCTCAGCTTGTGCCGGATGGCGGCCTGCACCGGCCCGCCGCCCTGCGCCTCGTTCGCCATGCCTCTCAGCCCGATGCCTTCCGGGAACGACGCCAGCGAGACCCCACAGCAACATCCGACCTGAAAGGATCGGGACGCTCCAAAACAAGCCCACCTCCCCCTTTCCCCCTCCCCCAGAGGCCGAGGGGGGACGCAAGTCGCGCCGACGAGGTTCTCCCTCTCCGCCCCCGGGGGCGGAGAGGGCCGGGGTGAGGTGGGGGTTTTCCGGCGCGAGCCACTACAGCTTCTTCTCGAAGTAGAAGCGCATGGTGTCGTCGGTGGTCTCGATCCGGCCGGAGAAGGAGGTGAGATT
>JAPPMY010000167.1 GCA_028818855.1 Rhodospirillales bacterium | reverse complement strand
TGGTGGACATCATCAGGACCCGCGCCTCGAGCTGCGCCTCGGGCGAGAGCGGCACATGCACCGCCATCTGGTCGCCGTCGAAGTCGGCATTGAAGGCGGCGCAAACCAGCGGGTGAAGCTGAATCGCCTTGCCCTCGATCAGCACCGGCTCGAAGGCCTGGATGCCGAGACGATGCAGCGTCGGCGCTCGGTTGAGCAGCACCGGATGCTCGCGGATCACCTCCTCCAGATAGTCCCAGACCTCGGGCCGCTCCTTCTCGACCATGCGCTTGGCGGCCTTGAGCGTGGTGGCCATGCCGTAGAGCTCGAGCTTGGAATAGATGAAGGGCTTGAAGAGCTCGAGCGCCATCTTCTTCGGCAGGCCGCACTCGTGCAGCTTGAGCTCGGGTCCCACGACGATCACCGAGCGGCCCGAATAGTCGACGCGCTTGCCGAGGAGATTCTGCCGGAAGCGCCCCTGCTTGCCCTTCAGCATGTCGCTGAGCGACTTCAGCGGGCGCTTGTTGGCGCCGGTCATCACCCGGCCGCGGCGGCCGTTGTCGAACAGCGCGTCCACCGCCTCCTGCAGCATGCGCTTCTCGTTGCGGACGATGATGTCCGGCGCGCGCAGCTCGATCAGCCGCTTCAGCCGGTTATTGCGGTTGATGACGCGGCGGTAGAGGTCGTTGAGGTCGGACGTGGCGAAGCGGCCGCCGTCGAGCGGCACCAGCGGGCGAAGCTCCGGCGGAATCACGGGCACCACCTCGAGGATCATCCATTCCGGCCGGTTGCCCGAGAGGATGAACGATTCGACCAGCTTCAGCCGCTTGACGAGCTTCTTGCGCTTGGCCTCGGAGTTGGTCGATCCGAGTTCGCCCCTGAGCGTGTCCCGCTCCTCCTCGAGGTCGAGCTTGGAGAGCATGGTGCGGATGACCTCCGCCCCGATGCCGGCCTCGAAGGCGTCGGCGCCGAATTCGTCCTGCGCCTGGCGGAACTGATCCTCGGTCAGAAGCTGGAACTGATTGAGCGAAGTGAAGCCCGGCTCGGTGACGACGTAGCTCTCGAAGTAGAGAACGCGCTCCATCTCCTTGAGCGTCATGTCGAAGAGCAGCCCGATGCGGGACGGCACCGACTTCAGGAACCAGATGTGGGCGACCGGCGACGCCAGCTCGATGTGGCCCATGCGCTCGCGCCGGACCTTGGACTGGATCACCTCGACGCCGCACTTCTCGCAGACGATGCCGCGGTACTTCATGCGCTTGTACTTGCCGCACAAGCACTCGTAATCCTTGATGGGGCCGAAAATCCGGGCGCAGAACAGCCCGTCGCGCTCAGGCTTGAAGGTCCTGTAGTTGATGGTCTCGGGCTTCTTGATCTCGCCGTAGGACCAGGAGCGGATCTTCTCCGGGCTCGCGATCGAGATCTTGATCTGATTGAACTGCTGGGCCGTGCTTGCCGGACCAAAGAGATTGATCAACTCGTTCATCAAGTGTCCTCCGAACCTGTCGCGTTTCCGGGGCCGTGCCGGTCGCGCATCAGCTCGTTGTCCTTAGATCGATATCGAGGCCGAGCGACTGCATCTCCTTGACTAGTACGTTGAAGGACTCGGGGATTCCGACTTCGAAGTTCTCGTCGCCGCGCACGATCGATTCGTAGACCTTGGTGCGGCCCGAGACGTCGTCGGACTTCACGGTCAGCATTTCCTGGAGTGTGTAGGAGGCGCCGTAGGCCTGGAGCGCCCACACCTCCATCTCGCCGAAGCGCTGACCGCCGAACTGCGCCTTGCCGCCCAGCGGCTGCTGGGTGACGAGGCTGTAGGGCCCGATGGAGCGGGCGTGGATCTTGTCGTCGACCAGATGGTGCAGCTTCAGCATGTAGATGTAGCCGACAGTGACCTGGCGGTCGAAAGGCTCGCCGGTCTGCCCGTCGATCAGCGTCACCTGGCCGCTCGCATCGAGGCCCGCAAGCTCGAGCATCTTGACGATGTCGACCTCGTGCGCGCCGTCGAACACGGGGCTCGCCATCGGGATGCCGCTGCGGCTGGTCTCGCCGAGCTCGGCCACATCCGAATCCTGCATCGCCGAGATATCGCCATCGGCCTCGCGGTCGCCGTCGTAGACCTCGGCCAGCAGGCCCCGCAGCGCTCCGTTGGAGGCGCCACCCTGGGCCTTGTCCAGAATCTCGCCGATCTTGAGGCCGAGACCGTGCGAGGCCCACCCCAGATGGGTCTCGAGGATCTGGCCGACATTCATTCTGGACGGCACGCCGAGGGGGTTCAGCACGATGTCGACGCTGGTGCCGTCCTCCAGATAGGGCATGTCCTCGACCGGCACGATGTTGGAGACCACGCCCTTGTTGCCGTGGCGGCCGGCCATCTTGTCGCCGGGCTGCATCTTGCGCTTCACCGCGACGAACACCTTGACCATCTTGAGCACGCCGGGCGGCAGCTCGTCGCCGCGCTGCAGCTTCTCGACCTTGCTCTCGAAACGGCCCTGGATGCGGGCGATGTTGTCGTCGAACTCCTCCTTGAGCGCTTCCAGCCGGGTCATGATCGGCTCGCTGGCCGGCACGATCTGCCACCACTGGCCGCGCGAGAGGGAGTCCAGAACCTTGCCCGTGATCTTGCTGTTGGCCGTCACATCCTTGGGGCCGCGCGCGGCGATCCGGTTGAGCAGCAGCGTGCGGACGCGGTCGTACATGTTGCGCTCGATGATCGCCCGCTCGTCGTCGCGGTCCTTGGCGAGACGCTCGATCTCGTCGCGTTCGATCGCGAGCGCGCGCTCGTCCTTGTCGACTCCGCGCCGGTTGAAGACGCGAACCTCCACCACCGTGCCCATGCCGCCGGGCGGCACGCGGAGCGAGGTGTCGCGCACGTCCGACGCCTTCTCGCCGAAGATCGCGCGGAGCAGCTTCTCCTCCGGCGTCATCGGCGATTCGCCCTTGGGCGTGATCTTGCCGACCAGAATGTCGCCGGGCTGGACCTCGGCACCGATGTAGACGATGCCGGCCTCGTCCAGGTTGCGGAGCCCTTCCTCGCCGACATTGGGAATGTCGCGGGTGATCTCCTCCTGTCCCAGCTTGGTGTCGCGCGCCATCACCTCGAACTCCTCGATATGGATCGAGGTGAAGACGTCGTCCTTGACCAGCCGCTCGGAGATCAGGATCGAATCCTCGAAGTTGTAGCCGTTCCACGGCATGAAGGCGACGAGCACGTTCCGCCCGAGCGCAAGCTCGCCGTAGTCGGTGCTGGGCCCGTCGGCGATGACGTCGCCCGCCACGACCCGCTCGCCCATGCGCACGAGCGGCCGCTGCGTGATGCAGGTGCTCTGGTTGGAACGCTGGAACTTCAGCAGGTTGTAGATGTCGACGCCGGCGGACTCCGTGTTTCCGTCCTCCTCGCCCTCGGCCCGCACCACGATGCGGGTGGCGTCGACCTGCTCGACGATCCCGCTGCGGCGCGCGGCAATGGCGGCGCCCGAATCCCGCGCCACCACCTCTTCCATGCCGGTGCCGACCAGCGGCGCCTCGGCGCGCACGAGCGGCACCGCCTGGCGCTGCATGTTGGAGCCCATCAGCGCCCGGTTCGCGTCGTCGTTCTCCAGGAAGGGGATGAGCGCGGCGGCGACCGAGACGAGCTGCTTCGGCGAGACATCCATGTAGTCGATGCCCTCGGGCGCCGACATGACGAACTCGCCGTTGTGGCGGCAGCTCACCAGATCCTCGACGAACGCGCCGTTTTCGTCCGTCACCGCGTTGGCCTGCGCGATCGTGTACTTCCCCTCCTCGATCGCGGACAGATAGACGACCTCGTCGGTCTGCCGGCCGTCTTCCACCTTGCGGTAGGGGCTTTCGATAAAGCCGTAGCGGTTGACCCGCGCGTAGGTGGCGAGGCTGTTGATCAGCCCGATGTTGGGGCCTTCGGGCGTTTCCACCGGGCAGATGCGCCCGTAGTGCGACGGGTGCACGTCGCGCACCTCGAAGCCCGCCCGCTCGCGCGTGAGCCCGCCGGGGCCGAGCGCGGACAGCCGCCGCTTGTGAGTGATCTCCGAGAGCGGGTTGGTCTGGTCCATGAACTGGGAGAGCTGCGACGAGCCGAAGAACTCGCGCACGGCCGCCGCCGCCGGCTTGGCGTTGATCAGGTCGTGCGGCATGACGGTGTCGATATCGACCGAGCTCATGCGCTCGCGAATGGCGCGCTCCATCCTGAGCAGGCCGATGCGGTACTGGTTCTCCATCAGCTCGCCGACCGAGCGCACCCGGCGGTTGCCCAGGTGGTCGATGTCGTCGATGTCGCCGATGCCGTCCTTCAGCGCGACGAGGGTGGTGACGACGGCGACGATATCCTTGCGCCGCAGCACCCTGAGCTCGTCGTTGCCGTCGAGATTGAGCCGCATGCCCATCTTCACGCGGCCGACGTCGGAGAGGTCGTAGCGCTCGGATCCGATCGTGGCGAAGGCCGCCGCAGGCACCCACACGGGATCCTCGGCCTCTTCGGGCCGGTTGGCGGAGGGCACGATGACCCTGAGCCAGTCTTCCTCCTGCTCCAGAACCCAGACGTCGCCGGTCTCCGAGCGCCTGAGGCGCGCGACGACGTCGCCCGCCTCGTCCGGCTCGGCGCGGGCGTCGACCGATTCATCCTTCATCTGGGCCTTGCCGAAGAAGAGATCGTAGAAGAGCTTCTCGGCGGTCTCGACGGTGGGCGGCTCGCCCGGCCGCATGACCTTGTAGATCTCGAGCAACGCCTCTTCGCGGCTCGTGGTCCGGTCCTGCCGGATGGTGTTGCGGATGTAGGCGCCGACGTTGATGTGGTCGATATCGAGGACGGCGATCTGGTCGAGCCCGCACTCCTCCATCACTTCGAGCGTCTTTTCCTCGATTTCGCTGCCCGCCTCGATCAACACCTCCCCGGTTTCCGTGTTGATCATGTCGTCGGCGGCATACTGGCCGACGAGCTTGTCGGAGGTGATCAGCTTCTCGGTCATGCCGGCGTCGCCGATCTTCTTGAGGACGCGCGCGGTCACGCGGCGCCCCGCCTCGACCACGGTCTTGCCCGTGGCGGCGTTCACCAGGTCGTCGAGCAGCTTGTCGCCGCGCAGGCGCTCGGGCTCGATCGGCGCCTTCCAGCCGTCATCGGTCCGGGTGTGCGTGACCTTGGCGTAGAAGTGCTCGAAGATCTCTTCCGTATCCATGGCGAGCGCGCGCAGCAGCACCGTCACCGGCAGCTTGCGGCGCCGGTCGATGCGGACGAACACCAGGTCCTTCGCATCGAACTCGAAGTCGAGCCAGGAGCCCCTGTAGGGAATGATCCGCGCGGCGTAGAGGTACTTGCCGGAGCTGTGCGTCTTGCCCCGGTCATGGTCGAAGAAGACGCCGGGCGAGCGGTGCATCTGCGAGACGATCACCCGCTCGGTACCGTTGATGACGAAGGTGCCGTTGTCGGTCATCAACGGCATGTCGCCCATGTAGACGTCCTGCTCCTTGATGTCCCGCACCGAGCGGGAGCCGGTGTCCTCGTCCACGTCCCAGACCACGAGGCGGAGCGTCACCTTGAGCGGGGCCGCGTAGGTGATGCCGCGCTGCTGGCATTCCTCGACGTCGTACTTCGGATCCTCGAACTCGTAACGCTCGAACTCCAGCGACGCCTTGTCGGAAAAATCCTTGATGGGGAACACGGACTTGAAGACCCGCTGAAGCCCGGCCTCGGCGCGCTGCCCGTCCCGCATTTCGCGCTGCAGGAAGTACTCGTAGGAGCGCTTCTGCACCTCGATGAGGTTCGGCATCGAGGCGACCTGCGGAATGCGGCTGAAACTCCGACGTAGCCTGCGGTGGGCCTTGAGAGACTGCACCATGATACCCCTCGGACTCTCGGCGCCGGCCGCGGCATGGGCGCCGCGGCGGGCCGTGGGTTAGTCTTTACGCGCGGTGTGGCGGCGCACGCCGCGCGGCCGGAGCCGCGCGTGCCCGTGCCCGCCCGCGCCGCAGCGCGACGGCGGGGCCGGTGCTACCCGGTGCGAGACCGGGTATGCGCCGGCGATAGCCAATCGTCTCTACTTGACCTCGACGGTCGCGCCGGCAGCTTCGAGCTGCTCCTTGATCTTGGCCGCGTCCTCCTTGGACACGTCTTCCTTGACCGCGCTCGGCGCGTCCTCGACCAGCGCCTTGGCCTCCTTGAGGCCGAGGCTGGTGATCGCGCGCACTTCCTTGATCACGTTGATCTTCTTCTCGCCGAAAGAGGCAAGGATCACGGTGAACTCGGTCTGCTCCTCGGCCTCCTCGGCCGCGGGCGCTGCGCCGGGCGCAGCGGCGACGGCGACGGGGGCGGCCGCGGAGACCCCCCACTTCTCCTCGAGCATCTTGCTGAGCTCGGAGGCCTCGATCACCGTCAGGGTCGAAAGCTCGTCTGCAATTTTGGCCAGATCAGCCATGTCGTCGGTCTCCTGGGGGCTATTCCTGCTAATCCTGGGGTGTTTCGTCGCCTGTCGGTGCGCTTTCGCTGGCAGTGTCTCCTTGTTCCGAATAGGCGTTGAGGACGCGCGCGAGCTGGCCGGCGGGCGCGCTAAGAACGGCGGCGATCTTGGTCGCCGGCGCGTTCAGGACGCCGATCAACCGGGCGCGCAGGGCATCGAGCGAGGGCAGCTCGGCAAGCGAGCGGACGTCGCCCTGATCGAGCGCGGTGCCGCCGAGGGCGCCACCGACGATGACGAGCTTGTCGTTCTCCTTGGCGTAGGCCACCGCGACCTTCGCCGCGGCCACGGGATCGTCGGAATAGGCGATCGCGCTGGAGCCCGTGAAGAGGTCCCCGAGCGGTGCGAACGACGTGCCTTCCACCGCGCGTTTCGCCAGCCGGTTCTTCGTGACCCGGAAGGTCGCGCCGGCTGCGCGCATCTGGCGCCGCAGATCGGACGCTTCGGCCACCGAGAGCCCCTTGAACTGCGTGACGACGACGAGATTCGTGCTCTCGAAGATGCCGCGCAGGGCTTCGACGATCTCTTCCTTCTTAAGCCGTTCCACGTCGTCCTCCGGCGTCTCTCGCGGCCACGGGCTGCGCGCGTGCGCTGCTTTCGCCGCTCACCCTGCCCCTCACGATGCCGCCGTCTCCGCCTGCAGGGCGGCGACGTCGAGCTTCACGCCTGGCCCCTGGGAGGAGCTGAGCGCGGCCCGCTTCATGTAGGTTCCCTTCGCACCGCTCGGCTTCGCCCGGTTGAGCGCATCCACCAGCGCGCGCGCATTGGCGGCCAGCGCCTGCTCGTCGAAGCTCGCCTTGCCGATGCCGGCATGGACGATGCCGGCCTTCTCGACCCGGAACTCGACCTGCCCTCCCTTGGCCGCGCGCACGGCCTCGGTCACATCGGGCGTCACCGTGCCGAGCTTGGGGTTGGGCATGAGCCCGCGCGGGCCCAGGATGCGGCCGAGCTTGCCGACGACCGGCATCATGTCGGGCGTCGCGATGCAGCGGTCGAACTCGATCTTGCCGGCCTGGACGTCGGCCGCAAGGTCGTCGTCGCCGACCACGTCGGCGCCCGCCTCGCGCGCCGCGTCCGCCTTGTCGCCCTTCGCGAAGACCGCGACGCGCACCGTCTTGCCGGTGCCGTGGGGCAGCGCCACGACGCCGCGCACCATCTGGTCCGCGTGGCGCGGGTCGACGCCGAGGCCGACGCTCATCTCGACGGTCTCGTCGAACTTCGCCTTGGCCCCCTGCTTCACGAGCGCGACCGCCTCGCCGAGCGGGTAGGTCCTTTCGCGGTCGACCTGCTCCTTGGCCTGCCGCAGCCTTTTTCCGGTCTTCGCCATCGTCCCTAGCCCACCACCTGAATGCCGATCGACCGGGCCGAGCCTTCGATGATGCGGCAGGCCGCGTCCATGTCGTCGGCGTTGAGGTCCACCATCTTCTTCTCCGCGATCTCGCGCACCTGAGCGCGCGTCACCTGGCCCACAGGGTCGATCCGGCCCACCGTCTCGGACCCCTTGGCGATGCCGGCCGCCTTCTTGAGGAAGTAGCTGGCCGGCGGGCTCTTGGTCACGAACGAGAAGGTCCGGTCCTGATAGACCGAGATCACCGTCGGGATCGGCATGCCCTGCTCGAGGTTCTGGGTCTGGGCGTTGAAGGTCTTGCAGAACTCCATGATGTTGAGCCCTGCCTGACCCAGCGCTGGGCCGATCGGCGGCGACGGGTTGGCCTGCCCTGCCGGCACCTGCAGCTTGATCGTTCCCGTTACTCTCTTGGCCATGCTGTTCCCGCCCCGCCGTCAGGCCTTCTCGACCTGGGCGTATTCAAGCTCGACCGGCGTCGCCCGGCCGAAAATCGATACCGCAACCTTGAGGCGCGCACGCTCCTCGTCGATCTCCTCCACCAGCCCGCTGAACGAGGTGAAGGGACCGTCGCAGACCCGCACCGTCTCGCCGATCTCGAAGATGACCGAGGGCTTGGGCCGCTCGACACCCTCCTTGACCTGCTTCAGAACGCGATCCGCCTCGTCGTCGCTGATCGGCACCGGCTTGCCGCCGCTGCCGAGAAACCCCGTCACCTTCGGCGTGTTGTTGATCAGGTGCCAGGTCTCGTCGGTCATGCTCAGGTGGGCGAGCACGTAGCCGGGGAAGAACTTGCGCTCCGACTTGACCTTGGCGCCGCGGCGCATCTCCACGACCTCTTCCGACGGCACCATGACGTCCGCGATCAGGTCGTCGAGGCCCTGCTGCCTGGCCTGCTCGCGGATCGACTGCGCGACCTTCTTCTCGAAGCCCGAGTAGACGTGGACGATGTACCACCGCCGCGCCGGCCCGTGAGCCTCGGCCGCCTGCGTATCCACCGCCGAGATGTCCGTCATCCGCCGATTCCCAGGATCGCCCGAACCCCGATCGAGAGCACCTGATCGACCAGGAAGAAGAAGACCGCCATGATGATCACCATGATCAGCACCATGATGGTGCTGATGGTCGTCTCCTTGCGCGTGGGCCACGTGACCTTGCCGATCTCCTGGCGTGCCTGGCGCAAAAACTCGAGCGGAGGCGTACGAGCCATGGTCAGCACGCGCCCCTACCCGCACACATGGCAGGAGTGGAGGGTCTCGAACCCCCAACCTCCGGTTTTGGAGACCGGCGCTCTACCAATTGAGCTACACTCCTATCTCTGCTTGCGCGCCGCGGCCGCTGGCTGCGGCCTATTCCACGATTTTGGCGACGACGCCGGCGCCGACGGTGCGCCCGCCCTCGCGG
>JAPPMY010000019.1:4138-9222 GCA_028818855.1 Rhodospirillales bacterium | reverse complement strand
CATCTGCCGCCGGGCCAGATCGCGGAACGGACCCTCCTGCCCCAGCAGCTCCTCGAACATCCCGGCCTGCACCACGCGCCCGCCCTGGAGCACGTAGATGCGATCCGCCTTGCGGATGGTGGACAGACGATGGGCGATCACGAGCCGGGTGCCGACGGACTTCTCGATGCCTTCCATGGTCTCGGCCTGGCTCATCGTGTCGAGCCAACTGGTGGGCTCGTCGAGAAGGAGGATGCGCGGCTCGTGCACCAGGGCCGCCGCGATGCGGATCCGCTGGATCTGTCCCCCGGAGAAGGTCGATGCGTTTTCGCCCACGGCGGTGAACATCTGCATCGGCATCGCGGCGATGTCGCGTTCGACCGCCGCCCGGCGGGCGGCACGCCAGGCGTCGTCCACGTCCAGGTCGTGCGTGACGCCGATGATGTTGTCGAGCACGTTGCCGCTCTGGAGACGGCCGTCCTGCGTGACCACGCCGACCTGCCGGCGCACCGCATCGCGGTCCAGGTGGGTGAGGTCCTTCCCGTCGTAGTACACCGCCCCCGACAACGGCTCTTCGAGACCGAGGGCGATGCGGAACAGCGTGCTCTTGCCGACCCCGGATTCCCCCACGATGGCAACGAGCTCCCCGGGCCTGACGTGGATGGTGACGTCCCGGAGCACCATCGGACCGCCTTCGGAGTAGCGGAAGCTGACGCGCTGGAAGGCGATCTCGCCCTGGAGCGTCACCCGTGCGCCGCCGCCGGGCGCGGAGTCGGGCCTGGCCCGAACGATGGGGCGCACCTGCTCGCACCCGGGCACGATGGTGGCGACGGCCTGGAGCGACTGGCCGAGCCGCACCATGGCCATGTAGAACACCATCGAAGCGGTGTAGACGGCGAGGAAGTCGGCGGGCGCGAGTCCACCCTCACCTTGCCGCAGCGCGACCGCAAACAGCGCAGCGCCGGCCAGTGCGGGCACCGCGGCGCTGAACGCAGTGACGTGCTCGGTGAGCACGGAGACGCGGATCCAGGCCCGTTTCAGGTCCCGGTATCGGTGTGCCCAGGCGGCGAAGGCCGACCCTTCGGCTCCGGTGGTGCGCAGCTTGCCGATGCCGTTGATGAACTGGAACAACTCGCCCGCGAGCACTCGCGTCATCTCGACGTGACGCCGCTGCGGACCGAGGAGAAGTCCGACGACGAGCGACGTGAAGGCCAGTGCCGCGAGGCCCAGACCCAGGGTCAGCCAGCCGAGCGCGGTATCGTAGTGGAAGAGCAGCGCGAACATCGGCAGCAGAAACAGCACCGACAGCAGAGCGTCGGCCACCGCCCCGGATACCCGGTCGCGCAGCGCCTGGAAGGCCGCCGCCCGCGAGGCGAGCTCACCCGCGGTGAAGCCGCGGAAGAACCGCGGCCGCAGGCGCAGCAGTCGGTCCCAGAGCGCGGCACTCATCCGGGCCACCACCCGGCCTTCCAGGCGCATCAGCGCCGTGCCGCGGAACAGGTGCGACAAGGCGGCCATGAACGAGAGCCCGACGAGCACCCCCGCGAGCTGGGCGAGCGCGCCCGGGTCGCCGGACGGAATCACGGAGCCGATCAGCACATTGATCGCCACCGCCGGGGCGAGGGCCAGAATCCCGGCGCCGACACCCGCCACCGCGAGCCGGACCAGGTCGCCGGCCACGCGCCCGCCGCCGGCGACGGCGGCGAGGTCCCCCACGCCGGCGGGCCGGTCGTTCGGCAACGTCCGGTACAGCAGCCGCGCATCCTCGAGAAGCTCCCCGGTAGTGCCGGCGCCGGCGCGCTCCGATCGCCCGGTGGTCGGATCGAGGACCCGATACCGGCCGCCCGCGCCCGGAAGGAGGGCCACGGGCCGGCCGTCCTCGCGGCGGAAAGCCAGCATGGCGCCGCTGTCCCCGAGCCACCACCGATCCTCTGCGGACAGCCGCACGCGCCGGGCGCGCACCCCCGACGCCCGCACGATGTCGTCCAGGGACGGCTCCAGGCCCTCGCCCACCACCGGGGTCCGGATGGAGATGCCCTCGTGCCGGCCGACCGCCTGCAACGCGGCCACCAGCGCGTTTCCGCCGGCGGCCGGGTCTTGCGCACGCGCGCGGGACAGGACCGCCAGACTCCGCCTCGCGGCGATCTCTTCGCGGCGGCGCTGAACGACCTGCGCCGCCTGCAGATTGGCTTCGTCCGCCAGCATCAGCCGGCGGTTGGTCGCTTCGGCGCCGAACGCCAGCCGGTGAAACTCCGGCAGCGCCCGTCGCACCAGGGTGCCGGGGTCCAGCTCGGCGGAGGAGACGCAGGCGATGCCGTCCGTGCGACGCAGCGCTATCCATGCATCCCGCGTGACCGGCATCAGACCCGGTTCCTCGGCGCCGGCATCCTCCGTCTCGAGGAAGGCGGCCTCCAGGGCCTCGCCGCGGATCCACACCACTCCGTAGTGAGCCGTCAGGATGCCGGTGATCAGCGCCTGCGCATCCTGTCCGGGCTCGACTTGGAGCACGGAGGACGGACGCGGTGCCACCGCCCGCGCGACGGCTCCCGCGAAGTCCTCGACCCAGGCGTCGGCCCCGACGGCCAGCGCCCGGGCGAGGTCCCCCCCGCCCTGATCCTTCGCGACCTCGTCGAGCAGGGGAGGGATCGGGATCCGGTACAGCCGGGAGTCCGGGAGGCCCTTCCCGACGAGCTTGAAGCCGGGTTCCGTCCCTGCGTTGCCGGCTCCGAATGCGAGACGACCCGGCCCGAGACGCATCAAGTGCCTGAACGCCGACCGAACCCGGCCGTCCGCGTACTCCGCGACCGAGACATCGAGCGCGCCGCGGACGACGAGCCAGGCGACCTCGGGATCTCTCAGCTCGACCGGCCGGTTCGCCGCGGACACACGAAGCTCGCCGGCGCGAGCCGCGTACTCCGCGAGCGTTCCCGGATCCGGGCCGCGGCGGTCCGCCTCACTGGCCACTGAGGAACCTGCCGTAGAAGCTGTCCTCGACCGCCATCAGCGCTTCGTGGGTCCCCTCTTCGACCACGCGGCCCCGATTCAGGACGATGATCCGGTCGGCATCGCGAATGGTGCTCAGCCGGTGCGCGATGACGAGGCAGCTACAGCCCCTGCGCCGCAGGTTGTCGTCCACTTGCAGCTCGGTGAGCGTATCCAGGGCGCTCGTGGCTTCGTCCAGGATCAGCAGCGTGGGGTTGTTGACGAGCGCGCGGGCGATCTCCAGGCGCAGGCGCTGCCCGCCGCTGAAGTTGCGCCCTCCCTCCTCCACGTGAGAGTCGTAGCCGAGCGGGCGGGCGATGATCTCCTCGTGAATCGCCGCGTCCCGAGCGGCGGCGGTCAGGTGTTCATCGGGGGTCTGCGCATTCCACATCGTCAGGTTGTCGCGCACCGTCCCCGCGAACAGAACGGGGTGCTGATCGACGACGGACACGGAAGCGGTCAGCACTTCGCGAGAGATCGCATCACGGACGTGCCCGTCGAAGAGGATCTCGCCGGACCACGGCCGGTACATGCCCGCAGCCAGAAGCGCGAGCGTGGTCTTGCCCGAGCCGCTCGGCCCCACCACCGCCACCCGCTGTCCGGGCTCGATCGTCAGGTTCAAGCTCTCGAGGAGCGGCGGGCGGTTGCGCTGGAAGCCGAACGTGACGCCGCGCATCTCCAACCTTCCGCTCAGGCGCAGGCGTCCCGCGAAGGTCACGATGCTCCGGGATGGTTCGGCTTCCCCGGCGTCGAACTCCGGATCTTCCGGGGCGTCGAAGACATCGTCCAGGCGCTGCAGGTCCGCTCCCAGCGTCTCGAGCTGGTCCGAGAACTGCGCGAAACGGCCGATGGGATTGAGGAAGTTCACGGCCAGGACGTAGAAGCCCATCAGCGTGCCGGCGCTCATCTCGCCCGACATCACCCTCCACCCACCGACGCCGAGCACGGCGGCCGCGCCGAGCAGATGGAGCAGGGCGGGGAGCGCCAGGGTCACGTGACCGAGCTCCGCGAACTTCTGCCGGGCTTGCAGCTCGGTCGCCTGACGGCCGCTCCAGAGCGAGAAGAAGTCGTCTTCGCGCGCCGTCGCCCGCAGCGTATCGACGGCATGCAGCCCCGCCATGCCCACGCCCTGAAGCAGACCCTGATCGCGGCGCAGCCGGTGGTTCTGATCCCTGCGAAGACGGCCCGTCAGGCGCATTGCCGACAGGCACAGTGCGCCCAGCGCGGCAACGACAAGCGCCAGCGGGAGGTCCCAGGCGAGCATGAGCGCGAGAAAGGCGATGCTCATCAGGAGCTCGATCGCCAGGCCCGTCAACTGACTCGCCCCGACCTCGGCGACCTGGTCGATCAACTGGATCCGCGACGCCAGATCGCCCGCGTACCGGTGGGCGAAGAACTGCATGGGAAGCCGCAGGAGCCGGGTGATGTAGCGGTCCGACCGGTCGATCGACAGGCGAACGGTCAGCTTGCGCAGCGAACGCATCTGCAGCCAGGTCAGCAGCCAGGTCGCCCCGCCGGCCGCCGCCATCGCACCGGTCATGGCGGCGCCCCAGTCGGCCTGACCGCTTCCGAGCACGTGGTCCACGAAGACCGAGAGCAGCAGCGGCAGCGCCAGCATCGGCACCACGAGGAGCAGCCCGCACAGGGCGGCGAAGACCAGGGACGCCTTGAACTCGCGCAGCCACGGCCACAGCCGCGGCAGGACTCCGGGCGGATCGCCGCCCGGCCGGAACGTCTCCCCGGGCTCGAAGGCAAGCGCGACACCGGTGAAGTCGCGGTCGAAAGTGTCCCGGTCGACGACCCGATGGCCGATCGCCGGATCGTTGAGAAACCAGCGGTCTTCGCCGATGCCTTCCAGGACGACGAAGTGGTTGAACCCCCAGAAGAGGACCAAGGGCAGGGGCATCGTCGCGAGCTGATGGATCTCCCGGCGCCACCCGGTGCCCTCCACCCCGTAGCGCCGTGCGGCGCGGACGAGGTCCTCCGCGTTGGAGCCGTCGCGCCCGACCCCGCATGCCTCGCGCAGCTCCTCCAGCGAGACCCGGCGTCCGAAGTGGGCGAGCACGATCCCGAGACAGGCGGCGCCGCAGTCGGTGGCTTCGAGCTGCATCACCACCGGGGTG
>JAPPMY010000019.1:0-4038 GCA_028818855.1 Rhodospirillales bacterium | reverse complement strand
ACCAGCAGACCGAGCGGCGAGTGCCGCGCCACCACGATCTCGACCCGGCACGGCACACCGTCCGGCATCCGCGCATCCCCGGCGCCGCGCACGGTCAGCCTGACCAGATGGCGAGGAGAACCGGGCACCTCGGACGACACAAGTCCGATCCGCGAGAGCCACGAGGGAAGATCCACCGGCCGCGCGGATACCTCGGCGACCTCGCTGGCGAAGACCCGGGCGCCGGACCGGTCCGCAACTGTGACCCTCGCCTTCATGCCGGCGTCGATGCGCCGGCTCTGCTCGGGCGCGACGAACAGGACTGCTTCCGGTGCGCGGCGGAGGCCGGTGCGGACCTCGGCCACCGGCTCGCCGACCCCGATCGCCTGTCCTGCGACGAGGCCGTTCGTGATGATCTCGCCGGCACGCGGGCTGACGATGACGGCTCCGGCCGCGTCGAGGGCCGCGAGCTCGAGCACTTCCGCGCGGGCGGCGGCCAGCTCCGCATCCAGCCAGCCTCCGGGTGGAGCCTCCGGACTCCTCGCCCGTTCATCGAGAAGGGCGACCCGTGCGCGGGAGATCCGCAGACGCCAGCGAAGCTCCGGCAACTCGAGACGGGCGATCGCCTCACCGGCCTCGACCCGATCCCCTAGTTCCGCCGTGACTTCCGTGACGACCCCCGATGCAGCGGAGACTATGGCGTAACGCTCGCCCGGCTGCACAAGCGCGCCGGCCCCGGACACAGTCTGCTCCACGCGGGTGAGACCGCCCCACAGGGCGGCGGCGAGCAGGGCGGCGGCAAGGCAGGCGAGCAGCAGCCATTCGTGCGGAGCGGTGACCCGCAGGAGATCGTCGAGCGGCTCCGGCTGTGCGCTGCGGATCAGCGCCCGTTCGCGAAAGAGTGGGCTTCCCAGCATGACCGAGCGATTCTGCCATGTTTGGGGTTCGGCAGTACCGACTCGCCGGCACGAGTGAGGCTCCGACGACTCGGCCGGTGCAGGGGCCGGACCCGCCTCCCTCTTCGGGGCGCCGGAGACCGCATCGCGACTTCGGAGGTCCGCCGGTACAGTAGGGGCGGACGCGACCGCGGAGCGATGGCTTGATCGGTCTCTTCGTGCGCCACCCGGTGGCGCCGAATCTCCTCATGGCGCTGATGATTCTGGCGGGGGCGGTCGCCCTCGGCGAGCTCGACCGCCAGTACTTCCCGGACGTGACCCGAGCCGTGGTGACGGTGGACGTGGCATGGACGGGCGCCGGGGCGGAGGACGTCGCGAACCGGATTACCCTGCCCCTCCACGCGGAGTTGCGCACGCTCGACGGACTCGAAGAGATCACCTCCACCACCAGCGACGGCAGGACCTCCCTGCGCCTGAAGTTCCGGGAAGAGACGGAAATCGACGAGGCGGTGGACGAGATCAAGGATCGGTTGAACGCGATGCGCAGCCTGCCGGAGTCCGCAGGCTCGCCCGCCGTGGCTGAGCGCAAGGTCTACGAGACCATCGCCACGCTGCTTCTCACCGGCCCTGAGAGCCGCGTGGTGCTGCGTCGCCTCGCACGCAGCATCAAGCGCGATCTGCTGGATGTCGGGATCGACCGGGTGGAGATCGGGGGCGATCTGGAGGAAGAGGTCGCGATCCAGGTGGCGAGCACGACCTTGCGCGAGCTGGGCCTTTCGCTCGATGCAATCGCGGACCGTGTGGACTGGTACAGCCGGGACATGCCGGCGGGTACGGTCGGGCGTGACGACTTCGCGATCCAGTTGCGCGCCCTCGCACAGCGCCGCCGGGAGGTGGAGTTCGAGCGGATCTTGGTGCTCGCCGACGAGCGGGGCCGGCGGATCGAGATCGGGGACGTCGCGGTGATCGAGCGCCGCCCGCGGCCCAATCAGATCGAGGTGCTCCACGAAGGACGGCCCGCGGTGGTGCTTGACCTCCAGCGCAGCACCGTCGGCGACACCCTGGAGCTGGGGAAGAAGCTGCGCGACTGGCTCGAAAAGGCCGAATCGGCGCTGCCCCCGAGCGTGACCATCCATGTCCTGAACGAGCCGTGGTCACGCGTGTGGGATCGGCTCGCACTGCTGCTGAAGAACGGCGGCGGCGGGCTCGTGCTCGTGCTCGTCATCCTGTTCCTGCTGCTGAACGGGCGAGTGGCGTTCTGGGTGGCCATCGGGATCCCGGTATCGTTCATGGCGGCGCTTGCCGCCCTCTGGCTTGCCGGCGGCAGCATCAACATGGTCAGCCTGATCGCGTTCATCATGGCGATCGGCATCATCGTCGACGATGCGATCATGGTCGGGGAGGACGGGCTGGCGCATTTCCAGCGGGGAGCGGCGCCGGCCGAAGCGGCCGAACGTGGCGCACGGCGCATGCTCGTCCCCGTCATGGCGTCGGCCTTGACCACGATCGCGGCGTTCGTTCCGCTGCTCATGGTGGGCGGGTTCATCGGGCAGCTCCTGTTCCAGATCCCGCTGGTGGTGATCTGCGTCATCGCGGCATCGGTCGTCGAATGCTTCCTGATCCTGCCTGGCCATCTGCGCGCCCACTTCCCGCCCCGCGAACGGGCCGGGCGGATGCGCACCGCCATCGACGCCGGAGTCGACCGGTTTCGGGATCGGGTGTTCCGGCCGATGGTGCGCGGCGCGGTGGCCGCGCCCGCCATCGTCCTCGCCCTGGGTCTGGCGATGCTGCTCGCCGCGGCCGGTCTGGTGCTTGGCGGCCACCTCAAGTTCCACTTCTTTCCGACGCCCGAGAGGAGCTTTGTCCATGCCGATGTCCGGTTCGTTGCGGGGACGCCGCGCGAGCGGATGCGGGCCTACGTGCTGGAGGTCGAGCGGGCGCTGCGCGCGGCGGAGCGCGAAGTCGGCGAGGACTTCGTCAGGCTTGCGTACGTGCGGCTCGGGGCCGACGAAGTGGCGGTGGCGGTCCAGCTCGTCGACTCCGATCGCCGCCGGACGCGCAATGCGCAGGTCATGCAGGCCTGGGAGCGCCATGTACCGGACCGGCCGGGCGTCGATTCAGTGGTCATCTCGGAGGCCGCGACCGGTCCCCCGGGTGCGGACAGCGATACGAAGATCGTCGGGGGCGACCCCGCAACCCTCAAGGCGGCGGCGTCCGAGGTGGTGGTCCGCCTTGCCGCAGTGCCGGGCACCCTCTCCGTCGCCGACAACATGCCGCACGGGCGGAGGCAGCTCGTCTTCGAGCTCACGCCGGTGGGTGAAGCGCTCGGGTTCACGGTGGCGGACGTGGGGAGACAGCTCCGTGCCGCGTACGACGGACGGCTCGCGCAGGTCTTCCAGGACGAGGACGCCGAGATCGAGGTGCGGGTGATGCTCCCGGACGCGGAACGCAACCGTCTCGCAAGCCTCGGCGCGGTCGGGGTCGTCGCTCCGTCCGGGGCGACGGTGCGCCTCGATACGGTGGTGAACCTCCGCTCCCGGCGCGGATTCGACGTGCTGCGCCATACCGACGGACGGCTTGCGGTCAACGTCACCGCGAACATCGATGCGCGGATCACGACCGCGCGCGACGTCAACCGGGTGCTGTTCGAGCGGATTCTGCCCGAGATCGGCCGCCGTCACACCGTCGAGTATTCGCTCGAGGGCCGGAGCAGGACCGAGGAGCGGACCCTTGAAGACATGCGCACGGGCCTCGTCGTCGCGTTGGCGCTGATCTTCCTCATCTTGGCCTGGGTCTTCGGCTCCTACGGATTGCCGCTCCTGGTGATGACCGCCATCCCGTTCGGTCTCGTGGGGGTGCTGGTGGGTCACTACGTGATGGATATCGACGCGTCCATGCTCTCCGTACTGGGTTTCTTCGCGCTCTCGGGGATCGTGGTGAACAACTCCATCGTCCTCGTCACGTTCTACGAAAGGCTCCGGGAGCGCCTGCCGGGCGCCGCCGCGATCGAAGAGGCCGCCTGCCTGCGCCTTCGCGCGGTGCTCCTCACGAGCTTCACGACCGTCGCGGGTCTCACGCCGCTCATGTTCGAGACCTCGCTGCAGGCACAGTTTCTGATTCCGATAGCGGTGACGATTGCGTTCGGGCTCGCCTTCTCGAGCCT
>JAPPMY010000229.1 GCA_028818855.1 Rhodospirillales bacterium | reverse complement strand
TCGAGGTGGTGCGCAGCCGCTGGTGCAGCGCCTTGATCTCGGTCCGCATCTGCACGCGGAGCTTGGCGTCGAGGTTGGAGAGCGGCTCGTCGAAGAGGAACACCTGCGGGTCGCGCACGATGGCGCGGCCCATGGCGACGCGCTGGCGCTCCCCGCCCGAGAGCTGGCGGGGCAGCCGATTGAGGAGCTGCGTGAGTCCGAGGATCTGGGCGGCGCTGTCCACCCGCTCGCGGATCATGCTCTTGTCCGCCCGGCGCAGGCGCAGGCTGAAGCCCATGTTCTGGCGCACCGTCATGTGCGGGTAGAGGGCATAGTTCTGGAACACCATGGCGACGTCGCGGGCCTTCGGCGCCATGTCGTTCACCACCGTGTCGCCGATCGCGATCTCCCCGTCGTTGATCTCCTCGAGGCCGGCGATCATCCGGAGCAACGTCGACTTGCCGCAGCCCGACGGGCCGACGAGAACCAGGAACTCGCCGTCGTTGATGTCGATCGAGACGCCGTGGATCACGGCCGTGTCGTCGAAAGACTTGTGAACCTCGCGAACCGATACCGACGCCATAGTTTGCCTCCTGCCCCCCAGCCTAGCCCTTGACCGCACCGAGGGTAAGCCCGCGCACGATGTAGCGCTGCGCGAAGAGCGCGATCAGGACCGGCGGGACCATGGCGATGAGCGAGCGCACCGCCACGAACCAGAATTGCACACCGCGGGAATCGACCCCGCCAGCGATGTGAACCGGCATGGTCGCCGATTCCTTAATGGTCAGGATCACCGCGAAGAGATACTCGTTCCACGCGAACGCGAACATGATGAGCGCGGATGCCGCGATCGCCGGCAGCGCGAGTGGAATTGCCACGCGGAAGAACGCGACGAAGTGCGAGCCGCCGTCCACCAGCGCCGCTTCCTCCAGCTCGATCGGCAGGTCCTGGAAGGTCTGGCGCACGATCACCACCACGAAGGGCAGGATGAAGGTGGCGTTGACCAGGATCAGCGCGGCGTGGGTGTCCAGCATGTCGAGAGAGGAGAAGACGATGAAGAAGGGCACCGCGGTCGCCACCGGCGGCAGCACCCGCTGCGACAGGAACCAGATCGTGAGATCCTTGTTCTTGATGCGCTTGAAGCGGAAGCGCGCCAGCGCATAGGCCGCCGGCAGGCCGAGGACGAGCGCGATGAGCACCGAGCAGACGGAGATGATCAGGCTGTTGCCGAAGGCGTTGGCAGCCTCCGGCGTCGAGACCTGCGATATCCAGTTTTCGAGCGTCGGCGTGAAGTCGAGGAAGGGGACGCCGAGACCCGCCACCGTGAAGGTCTCCGCCGGCGCGCGCAGGCTGTTCGAGACCGCCCAGTAGATCGGGAAGAAGAAGATCAGCGCGATGAAGATCGCGATGATCGAGAAGCCGGCATCGGCGAACCAGAGGCGCCTGCGCCGGGCGCGCGCCTGGGGCACGCCCGCGGGCTGGCCGAACAGCGACTTGCCCAGCCCCTCAAGCATAGGTCTGCCTGAGCCGGCGGAAGAAGAGCGTGACCACGATCATGACCACGATCAGCAGCAGGTAGGCCATGGCGGACGCATAGCCGAAGTCGTTGAGCTTGAAGCCGCGGGTGAACGCCAGGTAGCTGTATGACTGGGTGGCGATCCCGGGCCCGCCCTTGGTCAGCGTCGCGATGATGTCGAAGAGCTTGACCGCCTCGGCGAGGCGCAGCAGCAGCACGATGATGATGACCGGCTGCATCATCGGGATCACGACGATGCGCCAGAGGTCCCAGGCCGAGCCGCTGTCCAATCGCGCGCATTCCACAAGATCGTCGGGGATGCTCTGCAATGCTGCGAGGAACACAAGGAAACAGAACGGCGTCCATTGCCATATATCGACCAGAATGACCGAAACCAGCGCCCAATCCGGGTGCGATAACCAGGGTATGCCCACAAATTCGAGCGGGCCGCCGATCTCGTAGAAGACAGTAAAGAACAGGTAACCGACCGCGATCGGAGTCGCGAAAATCGGCAATATCATGATCGTTCGCAAGACCGCTCGCCCGAATATGTATCGGTGGAAGAGGAAGGCGAGCAGGAACCCCAGCACAATCTCGAGCGTCACCGCCGTGAATACGAAGATCGCGGTGACCTTGACCGCGGACCCCACCTCCTCGTCGCCGAAGGCGCGGATGAAGCTGGCGAAGCCGTTCCAGGTGAAGTTGGTCTGCAGCTCGCGGTGCACCACGGTCTTGGTGCGGGGCTGCCCGCTCTTCTTGAGCACGGGCTCGCCGGCCTCGTCGAGCACCGGCACCTTCTCGCGCCCGGTGACGACCACCTTGCGGTCGACGTCGTGGAAGCTGATGTAGAGCGAGTAGCCGAGCGGGAAGACCGTGAACGCCAGCACCCAGAAGACGGCCGGCAGCAGAAAGACGAATTTGACCGGCTTGGTCCAGCGGATCATGGCCGGCTAGGACTCACTGAGAACAGCGGGGCGCAGGGCAGGCGCGGCTCGAATGCGGCCGCCCTGCGCCCCAGTCGATGACCGTGGCCTATCCGCCGTAGCCGATGGCCTCCTGATACTGCTTGAGAATCTTGTCACGGCCGAGACGGTCCGTGATCTCCTCCCATGTCGCAGCGGTATCGGAGAGGGCCTCCTGAGCGGTCTTCTGGTCGCTCATGGCCGCGGACAGGTTCTTGTCCATGATGTCCCAGTACTCGGGCGCGCCCTCGATCCTGAGGTAGGTCAGGATCGTCGGTGCGGTGAAGTTGTCGTAGTAGGCCTGCGTGTACTCGGCGACATCGTCTGCATGCCAGCCTGCGGCCACGTAGTCCTCGATCTTCGCCTCACCCAGCGGCTCCAGGAACTGGTAGTAGTACCCCGGATCGACACCGGTCCAGCCGTGATACGCGCCCCAGTTCGACGACGGCTTGATCGCCATCAGCGAGAGGAACGAGTAGGCGGCATCCGGGTTCTCCGAGAACGCCGAGATCACGCCGTGCCACGAGCCGCCGGTGGTGTTGCCGACAGGCTGCGGGTCATCGGTCTCGACCCAGGCGCCGTTCTCGTGATCCCAGTATTTGTCCGAGCTGGGCATCAGCGCCGAACCGCAGATCCCCTTGATCTTGGAGCGCGACTCATCCTGGCAGAGCGAGCCGACGTCGCCCCAGCTGAACACGAACACCGACTTGCCGCGCAGGAAGTAGTCCCACGCCTCGCCGAGGCTCCAGCCCACCTGCGCCTCCGGGCCCGTCTTGTGCAGCTCCTGCAGGAACTCGAGCGCAGCCACGTGGCCGGGGCTGTCGATCAGCGGCGTCATGTCGGTGGGATCGAACCAGTAGACGTTGTGGTACTGGGTCACCGCCTCGCCCGGCGTCATGGCGAAGGACGCGGACAGAGACTGGAAGTGATAGTGCCCCTGCTCGCCGACCTTGAGGTGCAGCACGGTGCCGCTATCGGCCTCGTCGTCGTTGGCATCCCAGTTCTTGCCGTCGAAGTACTGCGAGATGTCGAGCAGCTGCTGCCAGGTCTTGGGCGGGACAGGCATGTCGTAACCCTTCTCCGCCTTGAACGCGGCCTGGTGCTCGGGGTCGTTGAGCACGTCGCGCCGGTAGTAGAGCACCTGGCCGTCGGCGTCGTTGAGCACGCCGTAGCCGGTGTCCCCCCAGGTGTGCAGGGTCTTCAGCGAGGCCGGCATGGAATCGTAGGTCCATTGCGGATGCTCGCCGCTCTCCATGTACTCCTCGATGGGGAGCATGTAGTCGCCGGCGACCAGGTCGCCATAGAAGAAGGCCCCGACGATGATCCCGTCATAGAGGCCGGTGCCCTGACGCAGGTCGAGCATCATCTTGGCGTAGAGGTCGGTGATCGGGGTCAACGCGATCTCGAGCTTGCCGCCGGAAAGCTCCTCCCAGATCGGGCGGAAGCTGAAGATCGGACCCGAGATCCCACCGCGCGGGCCCGAATCGAGCGTAAGCACGGTGATCGTGGTGCCCTCGAACGGCGCTTCGCCGGGCCCGAACAGGCTGCCCAGCTCATCGCGCGAGGTCTTGATGACGGCGCCGTCCTCCATGAGGAGGTCGACGGAACCGTCGTCGTGCCACACGACGTGGCTGTCTTGCGCCATAGCGTCTGACGCGGTCAGTGCGGCGAGCGCCACACCGGCCGAGACCAAACCGGCTCGTAAGGCCTTCATCTCTTCACTCTCCCTTGTCGTGAACTGTCGTCAACACCTAGTCAGGATGATCGGCGAATATAGACGACGCGGCGCGCACGGCAAACCGGCCAACGCGTCGCCCCGCGTCGGATGCCGCTTTCCCCTACATCACCAGCGCGATCGGGCGGACCGGGCAGCCGGTCCCGTCCCGCAGCTTGAGAGGGACGGCCACGAACAGGAACTCCTTGCCCGCCAGCGCCCCCAGGTTGCACATCTGCTGCACCATGCAGATGTTCGCCTCCAGCCAGATGCGATGGGTGGGCCACCACCACTCGGTCGGGTCGTCCATGCCGATCAGGTCGGTGCCGAAGAGCGCGATCTCCTGCTCGACCAGCCAATGGGCCGTCTCGGTCGGCACGTAGGGCCGGTTCAGGGTGAAGCCGGGCTTGCCCCAGTCGTCCTCGACCCCGGCCCAGACCAGGAGCGCCGTGCCGGGCTGAATGGCGCGGCCCGAAGCCTCGGCCGCGGCCTCGAGGTCGGCAATCGTGATCGCCTCGCCGTTCTGCCGGTGGGTCAGGTCGAGCAGATGGCCGGGCAGGACGAGGCGCTCCAGCGGCACGTCGGCGACGTCGGTGGCGCCCCGCGTGCAATGGCGCGGGACATCCAGGTGGGTGCCGCAGTGCTCCGGCAGCAGCATCATGCGGGATTCCATGGAGAGCTTGCCGTCGCTCAGCGTCTCCAGCTCGTCGAAGGAGTTGACCGGCCAGAAGGCCACGGCCGCGCCGCCGATATTCGGCATGTTGTGGAACATCGTGTGGCCGAGATCGACGATCTCCTTCGGCACCATGGTCATTGTCCGTCTCCCCCGTGTTCGCCCGCGTTGCCGGAGCTTAGCCCGGAACTCTCCCCGCGGTCATGGTCCGCGCCGCCCATCGGGGGGCGAAGGTCTTGCGCCTCCGTTGCCTCGCCCGCGGCAGGCCCATAGTCTTGCGCCCGCGATGGCGGCGCCTGCGGGCAGCCG
Organism: Rhodospirillales bacterium; assembly: GCA_028818855.1. Lineage (GTDB taxonomy): Bacteria > Pseudomonadota > Alphaproteobacteria > UBA828 > UBA828 > WTGU01. The sequence continues at coordinate 4,107 of JAPPMY010000229.1, read as the reverse complement.
GTCGGGAGGACAAGATGGGCAAGATGATCGAGTTCGGCTGCCCCGGCGGCAGCATGGCGGAGGGATACCTGGCGGAAGCCCCGGGATCGCGCGCGGGCGTCGTCGTGATCCAGGAATGGTGGGGCCTCAACGATCAGATCAAGGGGACCGCCGAGCGCTTCGCGGACGCCGGATTCACCGCGCTCGCCCCCGATCTCTACCACGGCCGGGTGACGCAGGAGCCCGACGAGGCCAACCACATGATGGAAGGGCTGGACTGGGTGGGCGCGACCGAGGTCGAGATCCAGGGCGCCTGCACGCGGCTCAAGGAAAGTTGCGACAAGGTGGGCGTCACTGGGTTCTGCCTGGGCGGCGCGCTCACCGTCATCGCCTGCGTGAAGATCCCGGAATGCGCCGCCGGCGTCTCCTTCTACGGCATCCCGCCGAAGGAGCAGGCGGACCCGGCCGACATCGCGGTGCCGTTCCAGGGTCATTTCGCCAACACCGACTGGTGGTGCACGCCGGAGCTGGTGACCGCGCTGGAGAACACCATGAAGGGGGCTGCGTCACCGGTGGAAATCCACCGCTACGACGCCGAGCACGCCTTCTTCAACGAGCAGGACGACGCCCACCACCCGGAGTCCGCCGCGCTTTCCTGGGAGCGGACGCTGGCTTTCTTCCGCGCGCATCTCTGACGCGGCGGGGGATCGCCTCAGCCCAGGCGCTCGATGGCCTCGTCCGCCGTCAGCACGTCGCCGTAGGTGGCGAAGCAGACGGCATAGGTCCAGGCGTCCTCCTCCGCCGTGCGGCCCGCGTTCGCGTCCGAGATCATGACCGTCTTGAAGTCGTAGGCCGCCGCCTCCCGCGCGGTCGTCTCGCAGCAGACGTTGGTGACCGTGCCGACGACGAGCACCGTGTCGACGCCGAGATCGCGCAGCACCTGCGCGAGCCGCCCCTGGCTCCCGATGAAGGCGCCGAAGCGGTTCTTGTGAACGAGCGGATCGCCCTCGCGCACGTCGAGCGCCGGCCAGATGGCGTGGCCCGCCGCGCCTTCGCTGAGGCCGTCGCGAAAGACCGCCGCGGCCTCTTCGCCCAGCACGATGTCGAGGTTGGCCCAGTTCCGCTCCTCGTCCGGGCCGTAGGTGGAGACCACCCAGACGACGTGCCCGCCCTGCTCCCGCAGCGCGCCGGCCAGCCGGTTGACCGTGGGCACGATCGCCCGTGCGCTCGGCATCTCCGACGGGCTACCCTCGCGCATGAAATGGACCTGCAAGTCCACCACGAGGAGCGCCGTGGACGCTGCGTCCAGGCTCTCGTGCACGTGCAGCCGGCCGCGCCGGCGCAGCACGCGGTCGATGACGCGCTGGGGAATCTGCGGCGGTTCCATGCTCACCTCCTGTGTCCACGTAGAATAGCGGGCGCGCGTCCTGCGGCGATGGAGAGAGACTAGCGATGATCCGTAGCGGCGAGGAGTACCGGAAATCGCCGCGTGACGAACCGGTCCACGACGTCCGCAGCCACAACAACCGCGAATGCGACTGGGGATCGGTGCTGGATTACGTGGACGAACTGCTGCAGAGTTACGGCCCCGGTCCCATGCTCGACAAGGGTGCGGCCGGATAACGCGCCCGAGACGCGATCATGGGAGGGCTGCAGGTGCGACTTTCCGTCGATGTGGGTGGGACCTTCACCGACCTCGTGCTGGAGGCCGGGGACGGAACCTTCCGCCTCTTCAAGTCGCCCACGCGGCCGGACGATCCGGTCCAGGGCTGCCTCGAGGTCCTGCAGCAGGCGGCGGATGCGGACGGGCGTGACCGGGCCGCCCTGCTCGGCGAATGCGAGCTCTTCCTCCACGCCACGACGCGCGCGACCAATGCCGTGCTGACCGGGCGGACGGCGCGGACCGCCTTCCTCACCACCGAAGGGCATCCGGACATCTTCCTGCTCCGCGAGGGCGGCCGGGTCGATCCCTTCGACAACACCGTGCCCTTTCCCGAGCCGCTGGTGCCGCGCCGGCTCACCTTCGAGGTGCCCGAGCGGATCCGTGCCGACGGCGTGGTCCACAAGGCGCTGGATGAAGACGCCGTCCGCGCCGTGATCGCGCGGCTCGAGGCGGCCGAGGTCGAGGCCGTCGGGGTCTGCCTGCTCTGGTCGATCGTCAACCCTGACCACGAGGAGAGGGTCGGCGCGCTCCTGGCCGCCCATCTGCCGGGCGTGCCGTACACGCTCTCGCACCGCCTCAACCCCTCGCTCAGGGAGTACCGGCGGGCGTCGAGCGCCTGCATCGACGCGTCGCTCAAGCCGGTCATGACCGGTTACCTGTCGTCCCTGGAAGAGCGCCTGCGCGCTGCCGGCTTCGGCGGCCGCCTGCTTACCGTGACCTCGCAGGGCGGCGTCGTGGACGCTGCCGACCTGGCGGCGACGCCCATCCACTCCCTGAATTCCGGCCCGGCGATGGCCCCCGTCGCGGGCCGCAACCTGGCCGCCGCCGAGGGCGCCGAGGACATGGCCATCGTCGCCGACACGGGCGGCACCAGCTACGACGTCTCGCTGGTGCGCAAGGGGCGCATCCCCTGGACCCGGGAGACCTGGCTCGGTTCGCGCATTCGCGGCCACATGACGGGCTTTCCCTCCGTCGACGTGCGCAGCGTCGGCGCCGGCGGCGGCTCCATCGCCTGGGTCGATCCCGGCGGCATGCTCCACGTCGGCCCGGACAGCGCAGGCTCCGTGCCGGGCCCGGCCTGCTACGGCCAGGGCGGCAGCGAGCCGACCGTGACCGACGCCGCGCTGGCGCTCGGCTACATCGATGCCGACTTCTTCCTCGGCGGCGCCATCGCGCTGGATGCGGAGCGCGCGACGGCCGCCGTCGCGGACAAGATCGGCGCCCCGCTCGGCGTGGGCGCGCACGAGGCCGCAAGCGCCGTCCTCGACGTCGTCAGCCAGAACATGGTGCACGCCATCGAGGACATCACGATCAACCAGGGCGTCGATCCGCGCGAGGCCGTGCTGATCGGCGGCGGCGGCGCGGCGGGCCTCAACTCGGTCCAGATCGCCCGCCGCCTCGGCTGCAAGCGGCTAGTGATACCCGAGACGGGCGCGACGCTGAGCGCCGCCGGCGCACTGATGTCCGACCTCAGCACCGAGTTCAGCCGCACCACCTTCACCACCAGCGACCGCTTCGAGACCGACGCGGTCAACGCGACCCTTGCAGCGCTGGAGGCCCAGTGCCGCGCTTTCCTCGAAGGGCGGGGCACCGCCGGCATGGAGCAGAGCATCGAGTTCTCCGTGGAGGCCCGCTACCCGCACCAGGTCTGGGAGATCGAGGTGCCGCTCGCGAAAGGGCGCTTCGACGGGCCTGAAGATGTCGAGCGGGTGGTGGCGGACCTCCACGACCTGCACGAGGAGATGTTCGCCGTGGCCGACCGTGACTCGCACGTGGAAGCGGTCACCTGGCGCGCGCGGGCGCGCTGCGCCATCGGCCGGCTGGCGGACGCCCGCGCCGTCGAGCCCGCAGCCTTGGGCGAGGAGCGCTGGACCCGCGCTGCCTACTTCCCCGGCACCGGTCTGGTGGAGGCCCACGTGCACCGCCTGCAGGCGATGGCGGCGGGCGAGCGCATCGAAGGGCCGGCAATCGTCGAATCGAGCTTCACCACCGTGGTCATCGATCCGGGCGCCTCGGTGGTCCGCTCGGCAAACGGCAATCTTATCGTCGAGATGACGGGCTAGAGGGACAGGGAGTAGGGACCGTGGCCAGAAACGACACGGCAGGGGGCGCGGAGCGGACCTTCGACGGCGTCCGCCTCGCGGTGCTCTCCAAGCGCTTCGAGAGCGTGGCCTCGAAGATGGCCAACACGCTGCTGCGCACGGGCCGCTCCGGCGTGCTGAACATGGCGCGGGACTTCTCGTGCTGCATCGTCACGGCCGATTGCGAGCTGATCTCGGCGGCCGAGTGCTACCCGATCCACGTGCTGCGCGGCGCCGACATCATGGCCGCGGCGATGAAGGAGTTTCACCCGAAGCTGAAGCGCGGCGACGCCTTCCTCCACAACTCGCCCTACCACGGCAACTCGCACGCCGCCGACCACGTGATCCTGGTGCCGGTCATCGACGACGACGGCGTGCACCGCT
>JAPPMY010000100.1 GCA_028818855.1 Rhodospirillales bacterium | reverse complement strand
TGGCTTCTGAAGAGGGAGCTGGGACGGGAGCCGACGACGGACGAGCTCGCCGCGCGGATGCGCCTGCCGCTCGTCAAGGTCGAGAAGGCGCTGGATGCGATGGCTGCGGGCGCCGAGCCGGTCAGCCTGGAGGCGCCGCTGGGCGACGACGGAGACCTGAACCTGGGTGACCTGATAGAGGACGAGGACGGGGTGCAGCCTCTCGATGCCGCCATGCGGTCCGACCTCAGGACGACAATGACCCTGCTTCTGGAGGACCTCACGCCGAGGGAGGAGCGGGTACTGCGCATGCGCTTCGGCATCGGCATCGAGAGCGACCACACGCTCGACGAGGTCGGCCAGCAGTTCTCGGTAACGCGCGAGCGCATCCGGCAGATCGAGGCCAAGGCCCTGCGGAAGCTGAAGCACCCCTCGCGGGCGCGCCTGCTGCGCTCGTTCCTCGACCCATAGACAGGAGCGGGGGTGAACTCACCTGGCGGCCCACCATGATCCCCGCCTGCTTGCGCGACGCGCAAGCAGGCTATGGTCGTCGCGACCCCGACCTCGCTTCTTCTCCGACGTTACCGGCGGGAGCATTTTTCTGCGTGTCGACGGCGTGGCTCATGGCTTCAAGGATCATGAGAAGGGTCTTGGTAGAAATCTCGTCGGGCTTGCGCAGCATCGCAAGCAGCGTCTGGCGAGCGGGGTAACGGCGGCAGGCCTGATGCAGCGTGTCCGTGAACGGTCAGAGTCTTGCAGACACGAGCAACCCGGCGGGGCGAAACGACAAGCATCATCCGTGGCGGACGCGATGCCTCGTTCGTGAGCTGCTGGCCGCGCGAGTTGGGAATCACCTTAACATCTCGCGCTCCCCAAGCCGGATCCAATGCCAGGGCGGCCAACCGCTTAGGGGGTGTTGCGCCGTCGTCGGGAGTCCTGCGGCTTGGATGTGCAAGCTCAATCGAGAAGCCAAGCGGTCTGCTGCACACGCAAGCATCAATGGCCATCGGCCTGATCCGCCGGCGGTGTCTCAGGCCAAGGCGACAAGGATAGTTGATTGCCGGATCGAACCCGGCCTAGTGTTTGTGCGTTCACTGTCCGGTCGCGACTGGATCGAAGGAGGGACCTGTGCGCACACGACACGTTCTCGCCCTCGCCCTGGCCTTCTTCATGTTGGGGGCAAGCGCGTCCGCCATTGCCGCCGATGTCGAGAACGGCACGAAGGTCTTCAGGAAATGCAAGGCCTGCCACACCGTCGAGGAAGGCGGTAAGCACAAGGCCGGCCCGAACCTCTACGGCGTCTTCGGCCTGACTTCCGGCACGGTCGAGGGCTTCAAGAAGTACTCGAACGCGTTGAAGGACGCGGCGATCGTCTGGGACGATGAGACCATGGACGCCTTCATTGCCGATCCCAAGGGCTACATACCGAAGAACAAGATGGTGTTCAGGGGGATCAGAAAGGAGAAGGACCGCCAGGATCTGATCGCCTACCTCAGGGAAGCCACCGGGGCCGAGTGAGCGGGCCCGGTGGCTTCGAGGCGCCGTTCACCCCCACCGCCCCCGTTCGTCAGCACTGCTAAGCTTCCACTTGTGCGTCGCTCTGGCTCGGTCACGGGAGTAACGGGGGCTTGTGTCTGCGACGCCTCGAGCTTGAACTAGCTGCGGGTGGGGTGAAGAGGCCGTTCGCGCACTGGCGTGCTTTAGCGGCACCCGATGCTAAGCTTGGTCCGAACCAATTTGTCGGCTCCGGTCACTGATGGCACGGGTTTGCCGCGACCTCGTTCAAGAGAGTGGAGAGGCCAGCTGATCGTCGATCAACGCCTACTGGGCGCGCCAGTCCTGGCATACAGCCATGTCGGCCCCGAGCACGCCGGCACCTGCTATCGGGCGGCGGGCTGACAGTGTTGTTGCCGGTGGCTGTGCTCTGTGGGCCGGCGTGTGCCGGATCACGCGGCTGCAACTGCCGAGAGATTGTTTCGGGCGGCGTTGCCGTGATGAGCCCGTAGCAGGCCTTTGGCGGCGATGCAGGCGCCAGACAAAACGACAATAAGGGCTGCGGCGAGCTGCTTGAGATTGATCCCTGCGGCCGCGAGGTAGGCTTGAATATTCATGTTGTCGAGGCCGCGGCGGACGGCTCTGCTCAACCCGCTTCAGATCTTGGTCTCGCCGTCGAAGCCCTCCGAACGCCGGCGGTGACGCCGATCATCCTCACTCCAGCGTGCGCGCCGGCGCCGAGCACGAAGCGGTGCTGGATAACCGGCGCCGATGACGACCGCGCGCAACAGCATCATCACGGTGTCCGAGCGCGAGCCTTCGCTGCCGCGCATGCTGACCAAGCGCCTGCTCAACCGCGCGCGGCGACGTGACCGAGAGCGATTCTGCCGACTGGACCGTCGAGCGCTTCAGGGAGCCGTCGCAAGGGGTCGCTGTCAGGATTGATGAGCTCATCGATGCGGGCGAGCCGGAGGGCGCCTTGGTTTGGCAGACGGTCGAATGTCGCCAGAAGTCCAATCATTGCACGGCGTCTCTTCGCTGATGCCGCGACAGTGGGCAACCATTGACATTGAAGAGTCCGCGAACCCCTGCGTGACCAACGCTGCCATCGCCATCGTGCGCTGCGACGGACGCTTCCACTACCAGCCAGAGGCCAGCCGCAACTATACCTCCTGCGCGCACGACGCCCTCGACACGATCCAGTTCGCGCCCACCTTACGATCCCGCGGGCTCAACCGCGGAGAGTTGCTTGCCGGAACGCGCCGTCGAGCGGTGCGGCGGGACATTCGTGCCGACGAACCTGAAAGCGGCATCCCGGCGACCAGCCCGATCTCCATGCGGCCGCCCGCGCAAACGAACGCATGATCCGGACCGGCCCGAGCCAGCGGCTCTCCGTCATCTCACCCCCTCACCCCGCGCCACAATGGTCCTGTGAGCGCTGGTCTGCCAATCCGCGATGGAAGAGAATACTCCGGCCATGGAATCAGGGAGCGGAACAAGGACGCTCGGCGACTTGCCGGGTCCGGCGGAACTTCCCGTGCTGGGCAATCTGCACCGGATTCGCTTCGATCGGCTGCATCTGACGCTGGAGGAGTGGGCAGAGCGGTACGGCCCGATGTTCAGGATCCGCATCGGGCCCCACCGCATCGCGGTGATCTCGGACCGCTCGGCCATCCGGCGCATTCTGGTTCAGCGCCCGGACGGGTTCCGGCGCACCACGGCCCTGGAGGCCGTTGCCACGGAGATGCGCCTCAGGGGCCTCTTCGCGGCGGAGGGTGAGGACTGGCGCCGCCAGCGCCGGATCGTGGTGGACGCTCTGAACCGGGCCCGGCTCAAGACGTTCTTCCCGACGCTGGCCATGACGGTGGGGCGGCTGCAACGGCGCTGGGAGCGCGCGGCGGAGAGCGCGGAGGCCGTGGACCTCTGCCGCGATCTGATGCGCTTCACCGTCGACGTGACCATGCAATTGGCCTTCGGCATCGACGCCAACACGCTGGAGACGCCGGGTCCGGTGATCCAGCGCCATCTCGACAAGGTCTTCCCCGTGCTGCACCGACGGGTGAACGCCGCCTTCCCGTACTGGCGCTACATCCGCCTTCCCTCGGACAGGGCGCTCGACCGGGCATTGGCCGCCCTGGAACGCGAGGTTGGCGCGATGGTCCGAGCCACGAGGGAGCGCATGGCCGCAGAACCCCAGCGCTTCCAGGCCCCGGCGAACTTCCTGGAGGCCATACTCGCGGCGGTGGAAGCGGAGGATTCCGGCTTCTCGGATGCTGAGATATTCGCCAACGCGGGCACGCTGCTGCTGGCGGGAGAGGACACCACCGCCAACAGCATCTCCTGGGCCGTTCACTATTTCACCGAATATCCCGAGCAATTCGAGCGGGCGCGCGCGGAGGTCGACGCGTTGGTTGCGCCGGAAACGGCGATCGTGAGCCTGGAGCAGACCAAGGAGCTACCCTTCCTCGATGCGTTCTGCAACGAGGCGATGCGGCTGAAGCCGGTCGCACCGCTCCACGTGCTGGAGCCCACCGCGGACGTCACGATCCTCGACTGCCTGATCCCGAAGGGGACCCCGCTGATGCTGCTGGTTCGACGGATGGCGACTCGGGACGAGAGCTTCGACCATGGAGAGCGCTTCGATCCCGGCCGCTGGCTCGTTCCACACGGCGAGAGACACGGCCCGCATGACGGCCGCGCCTTCGCTCCCTTCGGCGCCGGCCCTCGTCTCTGCCCCGGTCGCAACCTTGCCCTCCTCCAGATCCGCACGGTTCTTGCGATGCTGTGCCGGAACTTCGAGGTGGAGCCCGTGAGGGCCGACACCGGCGTTCAGGAGCACCTGGCGTTCACGATGATGCCTGCCAATCTCTCGGTGCGCTTGATGCGGAGAAGGCGGGCCTGATCCGACCATGCGATGCGATTCGGCCGATACCGGTTGTCCAACCCGGGACGGTTGCGGCGGAAAACGGCGGCGAACGCGAGGGCGGAGGACAAGGCCGCTGCTCCGAGCTTTCCGGGATTCGAGAAAGCGGCGTGCTTGAGTTGAGTTTTTAGAAACGCTTGCGCGATATCTTCTCAACAATTGAGGTTCCTTCGCCGACTTTTGAGATTAAATCGCTTGTCGCGCCGGCACGCTAATGTATTGGGTGCGGTTGGCAGATTGCTATCGGGATGCGGACAACATGGCTACGGGCTTCTTCCATCGCCTGGCGCGGCAGGGTACCGGAACTGCCGCGCGATGCGGTGAGCGTCCGGGCGCGTGGCGCTTTCTGCGCGACGTGCGGGGCGGTGCCACATCGATACTTGCGACCATGGTGACCGTAATGACGGTTGCCGCGGTGGCCCTCATCGTGGACCACAACTGGCTCGTCGATCAGCGCGACACGATTAAGAACGCCTCCGACGCGGCGGCGTTGGCCGCGACCATCGAGATGACGCGGCCAGGCGTCCATAGCAAGAGCGACAGCGAGCTGATCGCACACTTGAAGCGGGTCGCCAAGACCTATGCGACGCTGAACCTGTCGCATTTGACCGGGGAGCGGCTCCAGAAGGCGAAGGACAGCCTGGACGTGGAGGTCACCCCGGATCGTGACTCGAACACCGTGGAAGTGAAAGTCACGGCGGACCTTGGCGGCACGCTCTTCTCCCGTCACCTGCCGATAATGGGCAATTACGAGGGACCCGAGGACGGGATCGTGGCGGTCGCCAAGGTTGAAGGCACGAGCAATCCCATCGAGGTGGTGCTGGCCATCGACATCAGCGGCTCGATGGATTGGAAGTTGGACAGCAATCCGCCCAAGGCGGACAGGAGCGACAGCCGCATGGCAATCGTGAAGCGGGCGGCATCGGCGCTGGTGGACATCCTCGAGCCCAACGCGGAGAATCGTGTCGCCGTGGGCCTGGTGCCGTGGCAGGCCCAGGTGCGTCTCGACGAGGACACCCGGGAAGATTGGGAGGACGACAAGTGGGCGGAGTACCCGGAGACACGCCACTACGATTCGCCATACTCCTGCAAGCCGGTAGGTAGCTGTTCTGTAGAGGTGGACGAAATCGAAGACTACGAGAAGAGCCAAACGTTGCCGCAAGGCGAGGTGTGGCTGGGGTGCTTGGACGAGCACCGGGTCGACGAGCATGATAACGCAGACATGCCGGAACAGACGCCGGCGGCACTGATGAGCCTTCCTTCCGAGAGCGCGTTCGCGCAGGGAGTCTACGTCTCGGCCCACGCCCATGCTTACAAGTGTCTCCAGCTTCCCCTGCCGACCGATTTCGTATATCAGCAATGTTACGAGGCCACCTCCTTGCCAAAGTGGCGCTTAGTGTGGGGTGGGAAGGATGCTCAGCGTTTTTGCTCCGATGATCCTGCGACCATTCTTCCGTTGACCACGGACGCAACGAACGTCAAGGACGCGATCGACAACCTGAAGCCGGTCGGCCACGCCACCAACTCGGCACTGGGGGTGCTGTGGGGACAACGTCTCCTCACGCACAGCTGGAAGGGCGTCTGGGGCGACAGCGTCCATCCGGTCGATCCGACCTCGGAGGAGAGCACCGGCGCCCGCAAGGCGATCGTGCTGCTCACCGACGGCGAAGACAACGTTTGCGGCTACGCGGATAGGTCGTGCACCCACACCGATGTGGCCATCGCGCGGGAAACCGCCTGCACCATTGCCAAGAACGCAGGGATCGAGGTCTTCGTCATCGCCGCGATGCACCCCGACCAGGTGAATGAAGCGCTGGGAACTTCGCTCAAGGCCTGCTCGAGCCAGACCGACAACCCCGAAGGCGAGTACGTGTTCCTGAACAACTCCGATGACGCGGATCTGGAAGCGGCGTTCGCCGATATCGCGAACCAGCTGAAGGTGTTCCGGCGCGTCTATTGAGCGCTGGTTCGGCCGGGGGTAGCAGCGGGTCCCGCGGCCATCACAATTGCCGCCACCGGATGTGCCGGTGCGAGTCCCGGTAAGCCCCCGGAAGCGGAAGCGCCGGCACCGCGATCAGTCCGGAAGCCAACCCAGCTTGGAGAGATCGGGAGGCCGTTCCACCAGGTACTCGTAGACGGCCATCGCGCAGCTCGCCCACCAGCCGCCCTCCGCGCCCAGTACCCTGCTGGCGATCACCTCTACCGGGGCGCTCATCTCCACGTCGAGCATCTGCTGGATAGCGGCCATGTAGCTCGGCGCCGCAGCGAGCGGCCCGGCGACCAGCACGGCCTCCGGCCTCACGAAGTAGCCCTGCTGCACCGCGAGGCGCCCGAGCGCGCGGCCGGCACGCGCCATTTCGGCCGAGATCGCAGGATCGCCCGCCCGGTCGCCTTCGATCGCTTCGTGAAGGAGGCGGTCGACCTGCGGAAACGTCTCCGGCGTCAGACGCAGCTCGCCGTCGAGGCGCCGCAGAATGCCCGCTCCGCCCGCAAGGTTGTCCAGAGTCGTGGCGGTGCCGTCTTCGCCTATCACCTTCATGACGCCGATCGGGCCGGTGGGGACGAGGGTGTCTCCGATCGGCCGCCCGTCGAGGAAAACCGCCACGCCGATCCCAAGTCCGCACAGCGCCGCCAGCATGTTGCGCCGCCCCCGCGCCACGCCGAAGTGGATCTCCGCCTGCGCAATGGTGGGCAGCAGCATCCGGACCTGCATCGGCAGGTTGAGCAGCTCGTCGAGCCGCGCGCGGATCGCGACATGGCCCCATCCCAGGTAGGGCGATCCCAGGACCTCCCCCTTCAGGGGGTCCACCACGGCCGTGACCATGAGATAGCCGCCCAGCAGGCGGCTGCGGTCCTCGACATGCTTGCCGATCAGGCGCCGGCTCTCCTGCGCGATGCGCCGGATGACGCGGTCCGCATCGCCCACGCGCTCGATCCGGAGTTCCACGCCCTCGACGACATTCAGCGCGATGTCCGCCAGCGCCACGGCCTGCACCCCCGGCGAGATGGCGATGCCCAGTACCTGCCCGCCTCGGGGGTCGATCGAAAGCGGCTGGAAGCGCCGGCCCGGCCTCACCGGCAGCTCGCCGGGCTCCTCCATTCGCTCCCGCACCAGGCCGGCATTGATCGCGGGGCGGGCGATGCGCGTGATCGAGCCCGCCTGCACCCCGATCCGAGGCGCGATATCCTTCCGCGCGATCGGCCCGTTCAGCAGGACTTCCCTGAGAAACGCCTGCTGGTACTCCCGGTGGTATCCCGGAGATCCGTCCGACTCACGCTGCAAGGGCGCCTCTCCGGCCGAAGCAGACCGCGAACTCGTTCTTCAACCAGTTGCGGAACGCCAGAACCTCGGGGCGGTCCGATGCGTCCCGGCTCGTCAGTATCCAGTACGACTCGCCGGTCTTCATGCTCGCGGAGATCGGGCGCACGAGCCGGCCCGAGGCAAGGTCGTCATGGGCCAGCGCGTCGTTGGCGAGCATCACGCCCTTGCCCCTGCGCACGGCATCGAGCAGCAGGGCGGGGGCCAGGCGGGGGCCGTCGTTCAACTCTGCGCGATCGAGACCGGTGGCTTCGACGAACTCGGGCCAGCCGGGCCAGCCCCAGGAGTTGCCGACGGTCTCGTAGTGCAGCAAGGTCGCCCCGGCGAGACCGTCGCCTGCGCAGACCCCGGGTCGGCAGACGGGGAACACCTCCTCCGCCTCGCTCAGGCGTTCGGCAGTTGCGGCCGGGCCGTCCTCGAAGCGTCCCCAGGATACGGCAAGATCGAAGCGGCCGGCCACGGCGGTCCTTTCCGCCGAATCGATGAGGACGATCTCGGTCTCGGGCCTGAACGCGCGGAACCGGTCGAGTCGCGGCAGCAGCCAGCAGGAAGCCAGCATCGGCGGCGCGACGACGCGCAGCCTCTCGCCCCTCACCGGCCGACGGAGCCGGTTTAGAGCGTCCGCGATCAGCGCGAACGCATCCTCCAGTCCCTCCTCGAGCGCCCTGCCGTCTGCAGTGAGCCGCATGCGGCGCCCGTCGCGGACCAGCAGGGCGACGCCGACGCACTCCTCGAGGTTGCTGATCTGGCGGCTGATCGCGCTGGTGGTGACGCCGAGTTCGCCTGCGGCTGCGGCGTGCGATCCCGCGCTTGCGACGGCATGGAAGGCGCGCAGCGCGTTGAGCGAGGGCATTCTGGTCACTGTTGTCCCCTGACCGTTGAGTTTATCAAAACTTATCGTCACAAAATACTCAACTGATGAGTAAATGTAAACCCTCCCTTGAACTTTTCTCCACTATTGAGGTCTTGGGCGTCGACTGTTGAGAAACAATCGCTTGTGCTTCGGCTGCGACATGGTGCATTGGTTCGAGGCGACAGGCAAACACATACCACGAGAGCGGCATGCACGCCAGCGCCTCTTACAGGGTCCGCAGAGCGAGCGGTGACACGGGACCGGGAAGCGCCGGAGACCCGGTGCACCCGGGGACTCCCCGTGTCGGCCGCGCAGCGGCGGGCCCGCTGCCGGGTCTGCGCGCCTTTCTTTGTGGGAGGCGCGGCGCTGGCGCCATCGAGTCGGCGCTCTCGCTCGCCGCGCTGGTCACGGTCTTCGCCGGCCTCATGGCGATCGCGCATGCAGCCTACGAGGACGACAGGATGGGCCGTGCGGCGCGCGCGGCCGCGCGCGCCGTAGCTCTGACCGACACCGCCGCGACGCAGGCCACGCTGGATTCGGCCGCCTGCACGGGGATCAAGAACGAGCTCGGCCTCGCCGACGACTTCGACTGCAAGACCTGGACCGATATCAAGGTAGTCGCCGGCCTCGCCCCCTCGTCGCTCTCCAGCGGAACCAGCACGGGTGGAAACAACGGCGACATGATCCTGGTCACGATCGACTGGAAGCAGGCGCCCTGGGTGCAGGCG
>JAPPMY010000241.1 GCA_028818855.1 Rhodospirillales bacterium | reverse complement strand
ATCCCGTGGGCGATCCCGTGACGGGCACCTGGCAGGTGTCGATCGACGACTGCCGGGCCGATTACTCCGAGTGGGAGCACTACACGCTCGAGTGCAGCTGGCTCGCGGGTCCCCCGCACAACCGGGAGATGACCGGGCAGGAGATCTGGCGGCGCGAGAAGACGGTGACGGCGGCTGGCGTCTCCTGGGGCACGCCGGAGTTCGTGTCCACGAGCTGCTGGGAGGGGCGGGTGCCGGCGCTCCCTCAGGCACGAATAACGGAGACCCTGCGGACCGAGACCGCGAGCGGGACCTGCCCTGCGGGCCATTCGGGCGCGGCGGTGCTGACACGAACGGTGACGGAACGGGCCACGCTCTGGCCCTGGGATTCGCAGCCCACCGTGCAAGACATCCCCGGCAACTGGGTCTCGGACGAGACGGGCTGCCTGCCGGTCGTGAGCCCTCCCATCCACACCGACAGGTTCACGCCGGGAGGCCCGACGGGCCCGGGCACCGGGGGGCCCGGGGACGGTACGTGCGGGCCTACGGGGACTCCAGGAGACAGCGGCGGCTCTGACGGCCCCGGAGACGGCACCTGCTCGGGGCCGGGCGTGGGTCCGGGCGCCGGCAACGGGTCCGGGGGCTGCTTCCTCACCGAGGCGGTGGTGGGTGCGCGGGGAATCGAGACCGACGACGGCCCGACGCTGACCGCGCTCAGAACCTTCCGCGACGGCTACATGCAGCGGACGCCCGAGAGGCGCGCCCTGGTGGCCCGCTACTACGAGATCGCGCCCCGGATCGTGGCCGCGATCCCCTCCGGTCATGCGGAGTGGTCCTGGATCGGCGTGCGGGTGGCCGAGGCGGTGGCCGCGATCGCCGCAGGCGACGACGACCGTGCCTTCGCCATCTACGTCGCCATGGTGCGCCGCCTCGAGGCTCGCTGGCTCGCGCCGGCCCGGGCGGTGCGGTCATGAGGGTGCGGCGCACCGTTCTCGGCCTGCTGGGGGCTGCGCTCATGGCGGCCGGCGCGGGAGAGGCTTCGGCACAGTCAGGGCCTTCCAACCTGAGCTCCCACGACGCCGGGTTCTTCACGGAGCTGCTGACCGGCCGGGTCTGGGTCCTGGAGCGCCCCAACTCGGCCCGGGCCGCCGACCGGGGTGTGATCTGGGGCATCCACCACGCGGCCGACGGCACCGCGCTCGCGTGCATCCATCTCGACGGAGCCTGGCAGGCGCGTGTTGGCCGCTGGCGCGTGGTGTCCTCGCCCCGGTTCCGGACCCTCTACAACTACCACGACGCCGGCACCGAGCCCGATCCGGGCCAGGTGAAGGGCCACGTGCCCGTCTTCTACGACCCCGGGACGGGCCGGCTTCACAGCGAGAGCGTCGGGACGGGTGTCTGGTTCGTGCTCTCCCTCGGGTGGGTGCAGGAGAGCTGGCCGCAGGCGCTGAAGGAGGCTTGTCCGGACCTCGATGTTCCGGCCGGGCTTCCGGTCAACGCGAAGCAGACTTCTGCGCTCATGGAAGAGGCCGTCGCGCAGGACCCGGGGGCAGTGCTCAGAGAAACTCCCGGCGCGCACCTGAGGGCGCCGGGAACGACCGGGCTCGCCATGGCGGCGGAGGCGCCGACGGTGACGGCGGCAGAGCTCCTGCGCTTCCTCGCCGCCAACGACGGCCATGTTCTGGAAAGCCCGGCGGGAGAGCGCCTGGTGCTGGCGCTGGGCGCGGAGCGGGACGAGCTCTGGCGCCTCGACGCGGGCGGGCATGTGACCGACACCGCAGTGCTGCTGCCGTCTGCAGACGGCACGAGGATCGCGGTGCAATGGGAGCGCCTGCCGCGCCGGCTGGAGTACCGCCTGGGGGACCCCTTTCCGCTGCAGCCCACGGGCGAGCGCTACGGCGCGATGGCGTTCACGGATCGCGCGGTCGCCTCGGGGCGGCAGGTCGCGCTGCCGTTCGGTGATCAGGGTGTCATCGCCCTGCGCTTCCTCAAGGGCGGCGTGGTGACGGCGGAAGACGTTCATGGCGGCACGCTCGGCGGCCGCTGGCGCTGGTCGCGTGGCCAACTCCAGGTCTCGCTCGACGGATTGTCGGAGACGCTGGCCTGGTCCTGGCGCGGTCTGGAGGCCCGGGAGCCGAAGCTCTTCGGTCTCGACGCACGCAGTCCCGACGCGGACAGCGAGGCGAAGTGAGTCGGCCATGAAGCCTCTCGTCCGCACCGCCGCTTCCCTCGCGGTCCTCCTGCTTGCCGCTTTGACGGCGGGCGCCGCCGCGGCGACCGACTCCGCCGCGCTGCCGGAAACGGCGATGAAGATTTCCGATGCAACCGCCGTGACAGGTATGGGGGAGGGTGCGCCGCCGGAAAGCCGGCTGCTCAAGAGCCTGAGGGATCGGCTGGCACCGCCGGCCTCGGACTCGCGGTCGTTGGAGCCCGCCGCAGGTATCGATCCGGACGCAGCCGGCCTTGCGACGAGCGGCGAACCGGGGAGTTCCCCTGTACCAGGGAGTTCCCCTGTAGCAGGGAGTTCATCTGTCCTCCATGGCTGTCCCCGCACGCTGCTGAATGCGCTTCTCGCGAGCGCGGCGGATGCGGACGACGCCGTCTCGGCGCTGGCGATCGAGCGCGAGACGCTGGCGCTCTGCCGCGAGCGCCAGGAGGTCGTCAACGGCATCGTTGCGCTCGAAGGCGAGCTCGGGACGCTTCTGGCGGAGGCGTGGGATAGGGCCGCAGCGCCGGTCGAGGCGGCTGTCGGCTCGGCGATCACGGATGCCCCTATAGTTAAGGTGTCCGCACCGGTTCGCGTGGTCTCCCTGCCGCCCCCGGTCGGCCCGGCGGGAGAGGCGCCGAAGGAGGCCGAAGCGCCGGAGGACCCCGAGCCGCCCTCGTACTTCTGGTTCTCGATCATCGGCACGGCAGGCGACCTGCGCGCCGGCATCGGCGACGGCGCGCGCGGTGGCACAAGCGTCTGGTTCGTGCGCGAGGGCGACCGGCTCCCCGGCGGCGTAACGGTGACGCGCATCGTCGCCCGTCCGCCGGGCGTGCACGTCGGCGGTGCCGTAGAGGCCGCTATTCCCTACCGGCCCCGGCCTGCCGGCCCACACGGCCATGCCGGGGGAAGCGGCAACACCCCTTCGGGTGGAAGCACCCCTTCGGGTGGCGACACCCCGTCGGGTGGAAACACCCCTGGAGACGGCTCGTGAGGCGCTCTGCCGCAGAGTGGCTCGGCGGCCGCAGGTCGCGGCAGCCGGCGCACGCGGGAGGGGATGCCCTCATCCGCCACCCCGCCATGGACGAGTGGGTCAGACGGGTGTGTGCGGTCCACGCCGACGGCCGCTGCCTGATCGCCGAAGGCTACGAGAGCGACCGCAGGCTGCGCGCGGCCCTCATGGAGCTCCGCCGGGACCGGAGCACGCCAACCCGGCTGATCGAGCGCACCGCCAGCCTCGACGAGATCGCCGCGTGCTGGCGCAAGTCGGAGTCCGAGGCGGCAGGCGGCGAGGCGCCTGCTGCGCACAGGGTGCGGGCGCTCTTCGAGGAAGCGGCGGCGGCCAGGGCCAGCGACGTCGTGTTCGAGAACGACGGCGGCCTCTGCCGGGTTCACGGCATCGTCAACGACCGCAAGCTCCAGCTCGCCGCCCCGATGCCCGCCGACGAGGGCCGCGAGGTCATGGGCTTCCTCTTCCACTGCAAGGACGAGGGTTCCGCCCAGACCTCGTACCAGAGAAGCGCCTTCCAGGGGTTCTCGGTCCGCGCCGGAGGCCAGGTGCCGCTGCCCGCGACGGTGTCGGCGCTGCGCTGCCAGCGCGGCCCCCACGAGCCCGACGGCGACCACCTCTTCGCCCGCCTCTTCTACCGCGACCGCATCGAGAAGGGCACGACGCTGGAGAGCCTCGGATTCTCCCCAAAGGAGGCGGCGATCTTCTCCGAGATTCGCCTCTCGCTCAGGGGCGGCATCTTCCTCGGCGGCACGGCCGGCGACGGCAAGTCCACCACGCTCGCCACCAACCTCGCGCTCCAGATGGAGGAGGCGCAGGGCCAGCTCAATGTCGTGACCATCGAGGACCCGGTGGAGTACCCGATCCCGGGCGCGGTGCAGATCGCGGTGCCCACCACCGGCTCCGGCGAGGAGCGGGGCAGGCATTTCCGGGACGCGCTCATGCACTTCTGCCGGGTGCATCCCGCCTCGGGCATGGTCTCCGAGATCAGGGACGCCGACGCGGCGCGGCAGGTCCTGCAGTTCATCGACACGGGCCACCAGGTGTGGACCACCATCCACGTCCACTCCGCCAACGCGATCCTGTTCCGCCTGCTCGACATGGGGGTGGGCACGGCGGAGGTGTGCAAGCCCGGCAACATCGAGCTTCTGATGAAGCAGACCCTGCTTCCCAGGCTCTGCGACGGGTGCGCCCTCGAAGAGCCCGCCGGTGGCCGCGATGTGCCGGACTGGCTGGGGCGGCATCTTCGGAATTGGTCCCTGGTGCGCTTCCGCAACCCGCAGGGCTGTGAGACCTGCAGCCGGGAAGAGCGGTCCGTCGTCGCGGGCAAGGCGTGGAACGGGTACGCGCGCCAGACCGCGATCGCCGAGGCGATCCGCCCGGATGCGGCTTATCTCGCCTTCGTGCGCCAGCGCGATCCGGCGGGCGCCTGGGACCACTGGGTCAACCACATGGGCGGCAGGCCCATGGGAGAGCGCATCTGGGCGCTGGTGGCGGCCGGCCATGCCGACCCCTTCGACGCGCTACGCAAGGGCGCGCGGGTGGACCAGGCGGCCGCGGTGGACGCCTCGCTGCTCCCGGCCTCCGGGGAGGACGTCCCGTGACCCGTCTCATGCAGAGGCTCGCGGGGACGCTCCTGCTCGGGCGCAAGGCGCGAGTCGACGTCTTCCGCATGACGGCCGATCTGCTGGATGCGGGCTTCTCGCTGGAGCGCGCGCTGGAGATCGCCGCGCAGGCCGCGAAGGACCAGGGGCAGCACGGCAGGGCCCGCCTTCTCGGGGCCTGGCGCGGGGCGCTGCTGGAGGACCGCTTCGCCGACGCCATCGCGGACAGCCTGCCGGCCTCCGAGGCGATGATCTTCCACGCCTACGGGCGTGTCGATGCGGCGATGCTGTTCGCCGCCGCCGCGCGCGTCGCGGAGATGCGCGAGCGCCAGATCGCGGCGGTGTGGAAGGCCCTGGCTATGCCGATGGTGCTGGCGGTGGGCCTCGTCCTGATGCTCTGGGCGGCAGGCGGCCACTTCATCCCCGTCATCGAGAGCGTGAGCCCGCCCGAGGAGTGGAGCTCCGGCGCTCGCCTCTTCCGCAGCGTCTCGGTCTGGCTCAACGGCAACACCCTGGTGTTCGGGGCGACCCTCGCCGGCACCGCCGCCCTCGTGGCCGGGGCCATGGTGGCCTGGACCGGACCCGGCCGGGTCATTCTCGACCGGATCGCCCCCTTCTCCCTCTACCGCACGCTCACCGGCTCCGCCTTCCTGTTCGTGACCATGGAGTTCCTGGCGGCGGGCATCGACGTCAACGACCGCACCTTCGAGGCGCTGAAGCGCGCCGCCTCCCCCTATGCCCGCCACCGCATCGGGGCGATCCAGGGCTTCATGGCCAGAGGCTCGGGTCTCGGCCGCAGCATGGTGCTGGCGGGCCACGGCTTCCCCGACCCCTCGCTGGTGCCGGTGGTGGCGGCGCTGGACGGGGCGCCGGGGTGGGAGAGGAAGCTCGCGCGCTTCGTGGAGCGCTGGGTGGGGCGCTCGGACGAGCTGCTTCGCGCCCGCGCGGCCCTTCTCAACGGAACGCTTCTGATCGTGGCGGCACTGGTCATGGGCTCGGGCATCGACGCGATGTTCTCGATCCTCGAGCAGGCCGCCCGGTACTGACGGAGGACAAAGGCATGGATAGAACCATCGACGACAGGAACAGGGCCTTCCGCAGACCCGGTCCGAGGCAACGGGGTGCCGTTGCGCTCGGGCGCCTGCGCCAGAAGCGCTGGCGCCGGGGCTTCAGCCTCTTCGGGGTGCTGCTGGGACTGACGCTGGCGGCGGTCGCCATCGTGGGGGCCGTGGGCCTCTACAACGCAGCCCGCGAGTCCGCCAACCGCTCCGAGGCTCTGACCCTGCTCAACCGGCTGCGCGCCAACGTCGAGAGCGTTTACGCCGGCGCGCCGTCCTACGGCAACAACACCGACCTGATCGCTACCATCGACCGCAGGGGCGGCATCCCCGACAGCGCGCGCACGATGAGCGGGAGCAGGGTGCAGATCCGCCATCCCTTCGGCGGCCTGGTCAGCGTGACCGGCGGCCCCGGCGGGGCGGCCAACCAGTTCCGCATCGTCTTCAACGATGTGGACGACGAGGTCTGCGCGGCGCTGGGAGACGCCTATGCGGGGCGCAGCCGGGCCCGCGCGGGGATCGTGTCGATCACGGTGAACGGCACCACCCTGGCCTCGCCGGTGACGGTGGCGCAGGTGACGGCCAACTGTGACGACGGCGCCGGCGCCAACGATATCGGGTTCACATTCGGATGAGCATGCTCGGCATGCATACCCGAGGGGTGGACACCCGAGGGGTGGAAATGCACGGCATGCATGAGCGAGACGCGGATATGCGTTGCCTGCCGGGGCTCTCCCCTGTGCACTGTCCGGGCATGCGTTCGCGAGGCATGGGCGCGGTCAGCACGAAGCCGCTGCGCCTCCGATATCGCCTCGGCGCAGGCGCTTTGGTGGCGGTGCTGCTGCTGGCGGCGCTGGCGGGGACCGGGCTTGCGGCCCACTACGCGGCGCAGCATGCGGCGCGGCAGGTGGCGTCGGCCTTCCAGGCGGGCCGGGTGTTCGGCGAATGGGTGCTCGCGGCGCACCGCGCGAGCCAGGAGCACGGCTTCGCCTCGCGTCTTGAGATCGACTCCGCATTCGTTCTGGCGCCGGCGGCGCTGCGTGCTCTCGGCGCGGTGCCGCCGGGGCTGCCATCGCATGCGGGCCGGCACGCCTCCTTCACGGTCGGCATCATGGACGACGGCCGCGGGGGGCCGGGGAATCTGCCCGCACCAGGGAGTTCCCCTGTGGCGATGGCCTTCGGCGTGCTGGAGCCGGCACGTCCGGAGGCGGCGCCGGCACTGCGGAGCGGCGCGATTGCCGCGGGACTTGCGGCGCTTGCCGAGGCTGGCAGTACGGACACCGCTATGGCCGCTCACGTGCCCGCCATCGAGGGTGCGCTCGGGCGGCCGCTTGCAGCCGACTCATTCTACGTCACAGCCGATGCAGGGCTGCGCTACGTGGATGCGGTCCTGTACCGGCGCCCGCAGCCCGGGCGGCCGGGCCTGAACCGGATGGAGACCGCGCTCGATGCCGGCGGGAACGACGTCACCGGCATCGCTGACGCCGACGGGTTCACAGCGTCCGTCGCGGGCGATGCCGAAGCCGCAGGCAGCGGCAGCGTTGCCGGCGATGCGGGCGCGGCGGGCCTGGAGGCGGGCTCGCTCGAGGCGGGTTCTCTCGCGGCAGCGTCGCTCAGGGTATCGGCCGACCTCCTGGTCGGGCGCGCGGTAGCGGGGCCGGTATCGGCGGGCTCGGGCGATGTGACCGGCCGTCTCGAAGCGGCGTCCGTTACCGCCACCGGCTCCCTCACGGCAGAGACTCTGGCCGTGGCGGGCACGGCCTCCGTCTCGGGTCCTTCCTCGGCGCAGTCCCTGGCGGGCGAGACGCTGACGGTGAGTGGAACCATGCGCGCGGATCGAATCTCCTCCACCGGCCTGCACGGCCCCGATGCCTCTATCGGCGCGCTCACCGTCGGGGGCTGCAGCGGATGCTGAGGATGCGCGCGACACGCCCCTATCCCCTCTTGCGGAGCGCGCGCTCCGGGCCGTGCCCTGGCGCGGTCTGCGGACAGAGCCTTGGACCCGGTCAGGGACGAGGGCTGGGGTTGAGTCGGGGACGGAGCCTGAGGCTCAGTCGGGGACTGAGTCGGGGGCTAAGCCTCTTTGGGTCGCTGCTGGCGCTGGGCCTGCTGGGCGCGATGGTGCTGGCAGTGGCGTTGTTCCTCGAGAACAGGGCCATGGACGAGCGCGTCCGCCTGGCCGCACGCCAGCTCACGGTTCTCTCCGATGCGGCCGCGAGCCACGTCAGCGGCCGCTTCTCCGCGATGCTGACCGCCCTCGGCGGCGGTTCTGCGGAGCTCACGCTGGCCACGCTTCGGAACACCGGCGCGCTTCCTGCCGGCTTCGCCGACACGGGCGCCATGGGCCGGGGCTACCGCGTGCTGATGCTCGCGGCAGGCACGGACATCATCGATCTTCTGGTCACCCAAACCGTGCCGGCAAGCGACACGGCCGTGCCTGCATCGGCGCTCTTCGAGGCAGGCGGCAGCGCCAGGATGGGCGTGGTGATGCCGGACACCCCGCAACGCCTGACGGGTCCTGCCGTGGACGCTGACCTACGCCCCTTCCAGGCTGCCTTCGCCGGCGCGCCCGAAGCGGGCGCGCTCGCGACGCTCAGGCGCCTCGATCACCGCGCCGTCTACGGCGACCAGCTCTACCGGTCGCGTGTGCCGGGCTTCGCCGGTGCCAACCGCATGGAGACCGACCTCGACCTCGGCGGCAACGACCTGACGGGTGCGAACGCCGTGGAGGCGGACACGTTGTCACTGGAGAGCGACCTCACGGTGGGCGGCGGGCTCACGGTGACGGCCGACCTCATGGTGGGCCGCGCGCTGACCGTCTCCGGCTCCGCCGAGGTGACGGCCGGCGTCACGGCACAGACGGCGCGCATCGCGGGCGCGGCATCGGCGGGCTCGGTTGCCGTCACGCACGAGCTGAGGACGGCAAGCCTGACGGCTCAGGGCGCGGTAACGGCGGGTTCCATCGGCGCACGCGGCACGGTGGCGGCCGGCAGTGCCTCCCTCACGAGCCTGCAGAGCGGCAGCGTGACGGCGCGGACTGTGACGGCGACGGAGATCTCCGCCGCCGGCGCCACGGCACGGGCGGTTCGGGCGACAGTGCGGGTGGACGCCGCACAGGCCGGCTTCAGCCGCCTCACCGTCGGCCGCTGCACGGGTTGCTGAGGAGTAGGACGATGAGATCGAAACACCCCCTTCTGCCGATCACCGTTGCCCTGGCCGCGTGCCTCTGGACCTCGGACGCCATGGCGCAGGCCGGGGCGATGCCCGTCACCCCTGGCCAGGAGAGCCGGCCGGCCGCGCATGCCGGCATCGCCACCCACGACACAGGGGATCGCCCTGGTGCGGGGAAGCGCCCCGGTAGCGAGGAACTCTTCGGCACGGCACAGCCCGCCGCCGGCGTGGATCTCGATGCCGCTGCTGAGCTGAGGCAGCAGGCGCTCGCGGCGATGGAGACGCTGCGCGAGGAGATCGCGACGCTGAC
>JAPPMY010000048.1 GCA_028818855.1 Rhodospirillales bacterium | reverse complement strand
GAGTGCGTCCACACTCCGCTTGGTCAGCCTGAGGGTGCTCCGTTTCGGCATGGTTCCTCTCTCCCCGAAGACGTTGGTCGGAAGGATGGCGAGGATGAGGAAACCGATGGCAACTCCAGGCTCCGCCTATCCTCCCCCTGAGACCGCCGGCCTCTTCCTCCCTGACCGTCACCGCGGGACCGAACGGGCGTTTTCCCGGCTTCGTCGCGCTCGGTCCGGAATCGCCCGGATTTCAGTCATCAAACCGCATACGGGCGGCATCAACTCGGGGGCGATTGAAGGCGATATCTGGCGGTAAGTCTAGGGTTGCGAAATCGGAGGAGACAGAAAATCGTCAGCTATTACAACGCTGTATCATACTCCCGACGTCCAACGGCGGGTGATGGCGGGGATTGGCTATGCTTTCACGCGACCCTGGAACAAGTCCGGACATGACGACGGGTTAGAGAGGCGCAATCGGAGGAATCTCTCACCTGTCCGAGAGTGTGCGAATTATCTTCGTAAACAATACGCTGGGCTGTCTAAGCCATGATCACCACCGCCGCTGGCGAGTGGCCCAGCGACGTGGTTGTTCGTGACTGGCGGGAGGCCGGCCTGAACGCCCTCTGCAAGGTACGATTCAAGCTCTTTACGCTCGACCACACGCTGATCCTCCGCCGGATCGGCGCGTTGTCGAAGCAGGACGGCGCATCGGTCAAGGATGCGCTCCGCCGCTTCCTTACGGTGGATTAGACCCGACCACTCTCCTCATCGCGGCCTGCGCAATGCTCAACCCTCCGCTTGCGCCAGCGTCTCCCGCAGCGGGCCGTGCAGGTGGCCGTTGGTGGCGAGGACGTCGCCGCTGGTCATGGAGTCGGGACCGCCGCCGACCTCGGTGACGATGCCGCCGGCCTCGCGCACGATGATGATGCCGGCGGCGAGGTCCCAGGGCTCCATGCCGAAGCCCCAGTAGCCGTCGAGCCGGCCGGCCGCGACGTAGGCGAGGTCGAGCGCGGTCGAGCCCGTCCGCCGCACCCCCGCCGTCTCGCCGGCGAGGCGGCGGACCATGGCGGGATGGCCCGGATAGCGCGGGCGCGCGCCGAAGGGCAGCCCGGTCGCGAGCAGGGCTTCCGGCAGCGCGCGCCGGGCCGAGACCCTGAGCCGCTGATTGTTGAGGAAGGCGCCGATGCCGTTCTCCGCCCAGAACACCTCGTCGCGGATTGGCTCGTAGATCACGCCGGCATGGGGCCTGCCGTCGCGCTCGAGCCCGATGGAGATCGCGAAGTGGGGCAGCCCGTGCAGGAAGTTGGTGGTGCCGTCGAGCGGATCGACGACCCAGCGGTTGGAGCTGTCCTCGCCCGCCACCGCGCCGCTCTCCTCCAGCAGGAAGCCGAAGCGGGGGCGCGCCCGGCGAAGCTCCGCCACGATGGTGGCCTCCGCCCGGTGGTCGGCGGCCGAGACGAAGTCCGCCGGCCCCTTCTGCGAGACCTGCAGGTTCTCGACCTCGCCGAAGTCGCGCACCAAGTCCCGCGCCGCCTTGTAGGCGGCGTTCACCATGACCGTGGCGAGCGGCGTGCGGCGGGACATCGGCTTGCTGCGGTCTTCGTGTGTCAGGGGGCGAGCAGGGGGGCGTCGCCCTGCCTGCGAACCGGTCCGTCAGTCGCGGGCGCGCTCGACATAGGTCGAATCGGCGGTGCTCACGACGATGCGCTCACCCTCGGAGATGTGCGGCGGCACCATCATCCTGATGCCGTTGTCGAGCAGCGCGGGCTTGTAGGAGGCCGCGGCCGTCTGGCCCTTCACCACCGGCTGGGTCTCGGTGACGGTCTGCACCACCGTGTCGGGCAGCGTCACCCCGAGCGGCTCGCCCTCGTGGGACTCGATGGTGACGATCATCCCCTCGTGCATGAAGACCATGCGCTCGCCGATCAGGTCGCGCGCGATGCTGGTCTGCTCGTAGGTGTCCTGGTCCATGAAGTGGAGCAGGGCACCGTCCTCGTAGAGGTATTGAAACTGCTTTTGGTCGAGGCGCGCGCGCTCGACGTTCTCGGACGCGCGGAACCGCTCGTTGAGCTTGGTTCCGTCGCGCAGGTCCTTCAGCTCGACCTGCAGGTAGGCGCCGCCCTTGCCGGGCTGGGTGTGCTGAATCTTCACCGCGACCCAGAGGCGATCCTGGTGCTCGATCACCATGCCGGGGCGGATGGCGTTGCCGTTGATCTTCATGGAATTCGGCCGTTGGCGGAGGGCAGCAGGCTATATCAACTCGCCCCGGCGCTGGCAATGGCGCGGTTGATCGCGTGCACGCCCGCAGCCGGCCCTTCCGGGTGCGACCAGACGCCGCCGATCACGGCGAGGAAGTCCGCGCCGTTCTCCACCAGCGGCCCGCAGTTCTCCGCCGTGATGCCGCCGATGGCGACGCAGGGCACCACCATGAGGGTATGCCACCACTTCAGCAGGTGAACGTCCGCCTTGGCGCGCGGCGTCTTGGTCTCGGTGGGGAAGAAGGCGCCGAAGGCGATGTAGTCCGCGCCCGCCGCCGCAGCCTCCATGGCCCGGTGGCGGGAATCGTAGCAGCTCACGCCCACCATCCCGTCCGCGCCCACGGTCTCGCGCGCCTGCGCATAGCTCGCATCGTCCGCGCCGACGTGGACGCCGTCGGCGCCAAGCTCCGCCGCGAGATCGGGCCGGTCGTTGACGAGCAGCGGCACCTCGCGCGCCTGGCAGATCGGCAGCAGCCGCTCGCCCGCCCGGCGCACGTCGTCGTCCTCCGCCCCCTTCAGCCTGAGCTGCAGGCAGGCGACATCGCCTGCGTCGAGCGCGGCCTCGAGCGCGGGCGCGAAGGTGTCGAGCGCGATCTCCGGCGGCGTGATCAGGTAGAGCCGGCAGGGGTCCTTCATTCAGATCACGCCTTTCTCGCGCAGAGCGGCGCGCTCGTCATCCGAGAGGCCGAGCAGGGTGCCGTACACCTCGTCGTTGTGAGCGCCCAGCCGGGGCCCCAGGCTCTCGATCCGCCCCGGCGTCTCGGACATGGCGGGGAGAACGTTCGGCACGTGGACGTGCTCGCCGGTCTCGGGCTCGACCACGTCCTTGAGCGTGCCGCGCGCCCGGTAGTGCGGGTCCTCGAAGACGTCGGCGATGGAATAGACCGGCGAGGTCGGCACGCCGCCCGCATTGCAGGTCTCCACCACCTTCTCGCGCGGCAGAGAGAGCGTGAACGCCGTCACCATCGCCTCGACGTCGTCGCGGTTCTCCACGCGCTTCGCGCTGGTGGCGTAGCGCTCGTCCTCGCCCAGCTCGTCCCGGCCGAGCACCGCGGCCATGCGGCGCCACATCTTGTCGCTGGTGCAGGCGATCGCGACCCAGCCGCCGTCGCCGCACTCGAAGTGCCCGTGGGGGCAGACGTTGCTGGTCATCAGCCCGAGCCGGGGGCGCACGAACCCGGTGGCGGCGTAGAGCGGCGCCATCTCGTCGAGCACGCGGAAGATCGATTCGTAGAGCGCGATGTCGATCACCTGCCCACCCGTCTCCTCGCGGCTGCGGAGCGCCAGCAGCGCGCCGACGGCGCCGTAGAGGCCGGAGATGTAGTCGGCGAGCGAGGTGGAGCCCGGCGTTAGCGGCGGCCCGCCGGGCACGCCCGTGAGATGCGTGAGCCCGCCGAAGGCGTGGGCGATGCGGGCGAAGCCGGGGCGGTCCCTGTAGGGCCCGGTCTGGCCGTAGCCGGAGATGCGCACCATGACGAGGCCGGGGTTCACGGCCTTCAGCTCCTCCGGCCCGAGCCCCCACTTCTCCATGGTGCCGGGGCGGAAATTCTCGCAGAGGATGTCGGCCTCGGCGACGAGGCGCTTGAAGAGGGCGGCGCCCTCCGGCTGCCGCAGGTCGAGGGTGACGGACTTCTTGTTGCGCTGCTCGGAGAGCCAGGCGTAGCCGTCGCCCCGCTTGCTCGGCGAGCCGAACTTGCGGAGAGGATCACCCAGCCCCGGTTGCTCGACCTTGATGACCTCGGCGCCGAACTCGCTGAGCACGGCGGCCGTGAACGGCCCCGCGATGAAGGTCGCGAGGTCGATGACGCGGACGCCCTGGAGCGGCAGCTTCGAGGTCTTGTCCGGCATGGCGGCAGAAAGCGGCGTTTGGGCCGGCATGTCAATTGCCGGCGCTGCGGCGGTCGGGGCGGGCGCAGGCCGCGGTCTCAGTACTGCTCCTTGTGGGTGCGCAGGTCGAGCTCCTGCGTCCAGGCGTTGCGCGGCTGGCGGTAGAGGAAGCGGTAGGACTCCGCGAGTCCGTCGAGGCCGATCAGCCCGTCCTCGCCCATCCTAGCGGCAAACTCCGGCGCGCGGGTCTTGAGCCGCTCGCCGCCGATGCCGCCGTCCACCACGACGTGGGCCACGTGAATGCCCTGCGGGCCGAACTCCCGGGCGAGGCTCTGGCCGAGCGCGCGGAGCCCCGCCTTGGCGGCGGTGAAGGCGGCGAAGTTGGGCTTGCCCCGCATCGACGCGCTCGCGCCCGTGAGCAGCAGCGTGCCCTCGCCGCGCGGCACCATCCGGCGCAGCGTCTCGCGGCTGAACAGGAAGCCGCCGAAGCAGCCGATCCGCCAGCAGGTCTCGAAGTATTCGGCCTCCATCTCCAGCGGGTTGCCCGGCATGTTGTTGCCGGCGTTGAAGACGGCGAGGTCGATGGGCCCTGCGGCTTCCGCCGCGCCCACGAAGGCGGCGACCGAGGCTTCGTCCGTGGTGTCGGCGACGGCGGCCGTGGCGTTCCCGCCCGCGGATCGGATCGCGTCTGCGACCGCTTCCACCTTGGCCTGGGTGCGGCCGCCGACGAAGACGTGCAGCCCTTCGCTCGCGGCCATGCGGCAGACCGCCGCGCCCAGCCCTTCGCCCGCGCCCACGCCGATCACGATCGCCGTCTTGCTCATGCCGCTCTCCCTCTCGTCTCAGCCACGGCGCCCCGCTGCGCGCTGGGAGACTACAGCGTTACGCCGGCAGCACCATGCCATTTTCTCACGGAGCTTCAGTGGAGCAGGGCAACGCCTTCTGCAGCTGCGGCGTTGGCCAAGTCCCGATCCAGGGTGGCCAGAGAGTCACCCCGGCGTAGCGCGGTCTCAAGATAGGCGGCGTCGTAGGCGCTTAGCCCGTGCTTGCGCGCAAGCGCCATGACTGTGTCGTCGTCATGGTCGTCGTCATGCAGCAAGCGTAATTCCCGCAAGCGCATCAAGAATCTTGCGCTGCCTGTCTGATCGATGCGGCCGCGCCGTTCGTTCACGACGAGGACGTTGCGTATTTCGTATCGGAAGATACCAGGCACCACGCCGCCAAGCCGCGGCAACTCGTCGAATGCTCGATCGGCGGCATCCGCGTGCTCGTCCGGGAAGCACCAGGCAGCGGCGATCGACACGTCCAGAACGATCGCCATCAGGCCCGGCCCTGCTCCTTGGCGGCGCGAATCTCTGCGGCGGACACCCGCGGCCGTTGTTCCCGTTCCAGCCGCATGAGCGCGATCGTCTCGCTGACCGGCCGTTCCAGCGGCACGATGCGGGCCGCAGGAACCCCGTCGCGTGCGATGATCACGTCCTCGCCAGCCTCGGCTCGCGCAATCAGATGCGAAAGCCGCGCCTTGGCGTCTCCGACATTGACAGTCCGGCGCATAATGCTCCTCCGCGGAATGCATCTGACCAGCAGCGTCAACACATAGTGATTGCCGCTAGCTTGGTCAAGGCTTGGTCCAAGCTAGCGGCACATCGAGATCGAAACCTTGAACAAGCGGTCATTTGAACGGGTCTGTCCATGACGGCATCGGGAAATGAGGGCAGCGCCGCGGTCTTGTCCGCACCGCTCCGCGTCGCCATGATGGCGCGCGCCGGAGCAGCCGGCCCGCGGGGAGCCGCCCTTGCCATCGTCCCCGAGCACGGAAAGGGAGCCATGCGCGCTGATCTTGATGCCCTCTTGCCCGCCCTTCGCGCGCGGCGGGACGAGACCCGCGAGAACCGCACCGTGCTGCCCGAGATTCGGGAGATGGTCCGCGATTCGGGCGCAGCGCGCATCCTCCAGCCGCCGGCCTACGGCGGCGCGGGCGGGCCTCTGCGCGACATCGTCGAAGCGGTGTCGGAGATCGGCGCCGCCTGCGGCTCCACCGGCTGGGCGGTGGTTCAGTACGTCGTTCACCCCTTTATGGTCGCCCAGTGGCCTGCCCAGGCGCAGGACGAGGTCTGGGGCGAGGACCCGAAGGCCCTCGTCGCCGGCATCCTGATCCAGAGCCTCGGCCGTTACGAGCGTGCCCCCGGCGGCTACCGGGTGAGCGGCCGCTGGCCCTTCGTCACGGGCGTGGACACCTGCGACTGGTGCATCGTCTCCGGCTACGAGCATGACAGGGTGGGCCAGCACGAGAGCCACCTTCACTTCCTGATCAGGCGGGACGAGATCGAGATCCTCGACACCTGGCACGCGCTTGGCCTGCGCGGCAGCGGCACCAACGACGTGCAGCTCAAGGAGTTCTTCGTGCCCGAGCACCGGGCGCTCTCGATGGAGGCGCTGCGCGGCGGCGAATCGCCCGGCGGCCACTGGCGCGAGACGCCGCTCTACCTGCTCCCCAGCTATCCCATCTTCGGCTGCGGCATCACCAGCGGCGCGGTCGGCATCGCCCAGGAGATGGTGGCGGAATACAACGTGATCGCGCGCAAGAAGGGCTCGATCATGGCGGAGAAGGGCGTCGCGACCTTCGCCTCGCAGCACATCCGCTTCTCCGAGGCGAAATGCGCGGTCGACAGTGCCCTGCAGATGCTCAGGTTCGCGGCCGACGAGATCAGCGCGATCGCCATCGAGGAAGGCCGCGTGCCGAACCTGGAGGAGCGCGCCCGCTGCCGCGCGCTCGCGACCTACGCCGGCAACGTCGCCATGGATGCGGCGCGCTCCATCTGGGATCTCTCCGGTGCCGCCAGCGTCTACACCCGAAGCTCGGTCGGCAACCTCTACACCGACATGATGGTCGCCAATCAGCACTTCACCCAGAACAAGGACGTGAACTACACGACCTACGGGCGAATGCTCTACGGGCTCGAGATCGACAACCCGACGCTGTGACGGCGCCTCGCGCAGGTGCGCGCTATTTCGACGACCTGAAGGAGGGCGAGCGCTTCGTCACGGGCGAGCGGACGCTCGGCGAAGCGGAGATCGTCGCCTTCGCGCGTGAGTTCGATCCCCAGCCGATCCACGTCGATGCCGCAGGCGCAGCGGACGGCCCCTACGGCGGCCTCATCGCGAGCGGCTTTCAGACGATGGCGCTGGGGTTCCGCCTCTTCTACGAACTCGGGGTGATCAACGAGGCCTGCATCGGCGGGCCGGGGATCGACGCCGTGCGCTTTCACCGCCCGGCGCGGCCGGGCGATACCATCCACGCGGTCGCCACCGTCGCCGAGACCCGCCCCTCACGCTCCAGGCCGGACCGCGGCTACGTGCGCATGGCCTACGACGTGCGCAACCAGCGGGACGAGCCGGTGCTGAGCTTCGAGATCGTCCATATCCTCATGCGCGGGCCGCCGGCAGCTTGACTCGGGCACGCCCGTGTGCGGCCATCGCGCCCGCGGCAACCATCGAGCGGAGCAGACCATGAGCAGCCTCTATGACGGGCCGATCATCGACGCCCACCATCACCTCTGGGAGCTGGGCTCTGGCCGCTATTCGTGGCTCACCGACGGGCCCCGCGAGGTCGTGTTCGGCAGCACCGCGCCGCTCATCCGCGACTACCTGCTCGATGACTTCCTGGCCGACATGGCGAGCATCGACCTGGTCAAGTCGGTCCACATCCAGGCGAGCTTTTTCGAGGATCCGGTTGCGGAGACGCGCTGGCTGCAGGGCCTCGCCGACGAGCGCGGCTTCCCCCACGGGATCGTCGGCAACGCGCTCCTGGAGGAGCCCGACGCGGAAGCGGTGCTGGAAGCCCACTGCGACCACGCCAACATGCGGGGCATCCGCCAGATCCTGAGCTGGCACGAGAACCCCGCCTGGAGCTTCACCGAGCGCTCGGACTTGATGCAGGACGCGGCGTGGCGGCGCGGCTTCGGCCTGCTGCGGCGCTTCGGCCTCTCCTTCGACATGATGATCTATTCGGGCCAGCTTGGGGACGCCCTCGACCTGGCACGAGCCTTCCCCGACACGCAGATCATCCTGAACCACACCGGCAGCCCCGCCGACCGGGACGATGACGCCATCGCGGCGTGGCGTGCGGGCATGAGCGCGCTGGCGGGCGCCGCCAACGTCGCGGTCAAGATCTCCGACCTCGGCGCCTACGACCACGACTGGACGACCGAGAGCACGCGGCCCTTCATCCGCCACACCATCGACGCCTTCGGCACGGAGCGCTGCATGTTCGCGAGCGATTTCCCGGTCGCCGGGCTGCACGGCGGCGCCGACGCGGTCTACGACTCGTTCAAGACCATCGTCGCGGACCTCACGCCCGGCGAGCAGCGCGCCCTCTTCCACGACAACGCCCTGCGCTTCTACCGGCTGGGCTAGGGCGCCGCCATCCTGCCGTCGACCATGTGGTTGCCGGCCGCGACGAAGCCGGCTTCGTCGGAAGCGAGGAAAGGGAGCGTGGGCGCGACCTCGTGCGGCTCGGCGCGGCGGCCTGGCGGCGTGAAGCGGACCAGCATCCAGGCCTCGTACCCAGCAATCCCGCGCCACATCGGCGCGTCGGTGTATCCAGGCAGCAGGCAGTTCACGCGAATGTTGTGTGGCACGTAGGTGGCCCCGGCATTCTTCGACGGCATGACCGCAGCACCCAATGACGAGAGTCGCCCTGAAAGGTGGGCGGAGAGTGTTGCCCGCTTCTCCGCGCCCGGCCTATAGTGGGCCGTGGGGGAGACGATGAGCGACCGCCACCTGAGCGCTGACGACGTAGCCCGCTTCCAAGACGACGGCTATCTGCTCAAGCCAGCGCTCTTCGATGCCGAAGAGGTCGCGCTGATGCGTCGCGCGCTCGATTGCGACGAGGCCATCCGCGACCAGCGCAACACCATGGCCACGCACGATGCCGATGGCAGCGTCACCACGACGGTGATGTGGACCGACCCCGGCGACGACCTGTTCGGTGCGGTCGCGCGCTGCGAGCGGGTGGTGGACGGCGTGGAGCGGCTGCTGGGCGGCGAGGTCTATCACTACCACTCCAAGCTGACCTTGAAGGCGCCAGAGACCGGGGGTGCCTGGAACTGGCATCAGGACTACGGCTACTGGTACTTCAACGGCAACCTCTTCCCCGACATGATCAGCGTCTTCATCGCCATCGACCCGGCGACGCAGGAGAACGGGTGCCTCCAAGTCGCCCGGGGCTCGGCCCGCATGGGGCGTCTCGACCACAAATTGGTGGACAACCAGCTCTCGGCCGATCCGGAGCGGGTCGCCCACGCCATCGAGCGGATGGACGTGGTCTCCTGCGAGATGGCGGCTGGCGATGCGCTCTTCCTCCACTGCAACACGCTACACGGCTCCTCCAAAAACAGGTCGAAGCGAAGCCGCAACGTGCTGCTCTGCTGCTACAACGCCGCCCGCAACGATCCATACAAGG
>JAPPMY010000243.1 GCA_028818855.1 Rhodospirillales bacterium | reverse complement strand
GACCGACGCGGTCGTCTACCCGCGCTCGGCCATCAAGTCGGTGCAGGTCCTGCCGCTGATCGAGACCGGCGTCGCCGAGCGCTTTGCCGTGACCGACGAGGAGATCGCGGTCGCCTGCTCGTCGCACAACGGCCAGCCGGCCCACGTGGCGGTCGTGCGCGCCTGGCTCGCGCGCGCCGGGCTCGGCGAGGACGATCTGGAATGCGGCCCCCACTTGCC
Source organism: Rhodospirillales bacterium (assembly GCA_028818855.1). Taxonomy (GTDB): domain Bacteria; phylum Pseudomonadota; class Alphaproteobacteria; order UBA828; family UBA828; genus WTGU01. The sequence continues at coordinate 9,390 of JAPPMY010000243.1, read as the reverse complement.
CCGCCACACGGCCTCGGCCCACGCCTGCCTCCGCGCCGGCGAGCCCGCGCGCGCGGTGCACAACATGTGCTCGGGCAAGCACGCCGCCTTCCTCGTCACGGCGCGCGCGCTCGGCGAGCCGACGGAGGGCTATATCGCGCGCGACCATCCCGTGCAGCAGCGGGTGTCCGCCGCCATCGCCGCGCTCTCCGGCCACGATCTCGCCCGCGCGCCCTGGGCCGTCGACGGGTGCAGCATCCCGACCATCGGCCTGCCGCTCTCGGGCCTCGCCCGGGCCGCGGCGCGCATCGCCGATCCCGCCGGCCTCGGGGACGAGCGCCGGGCCGCAATCGCACGGGTGCGCCGCGCCGTCGCCGGCCATCCGTTCATGGTCGCGGGCGACGGCCGCGCCTGCACGCGCATCACGCAAACGGCGGGCGCGCGCGTCCTCGTCAAGTTCGGCGCGGAAGGCGTGTTCTTTGCTGCGCTCCACGAGAGCGGCCTCGGCCTTGCGCTGAAGGTGCGGGACGGCGCGGCGCGCGCCGCCAACGCCGCCGTCGCGGCCATGCTCGACCGTCTCGGCGTCCTCGACGACCGCGACCGCGAGGCGCTGGCCGACATGATCGAAAGACCCCTGCGCAACTGGGCGGGCCGCCTCGTCGGCGCCGTCCGCACCGCGCAGGACGGCGAACCGTGAGGGAAGGGAACACGTCATGCTGAGGCTCTCCGACTTTGCAGGCCGCGTGCTGCGCGAGGACGATCTCGACGATCTGGGCCGGCCTACCGGCGCGGTGATCGAGGAGGCGATCGACGAAGGCCGCACCGAGGAGGCCAAGACGCTCGCCCGCAACCTGATCCACGAATGGAAGGGGCTGCACGACCTCTACTGCGACTGGGTCTGGGACATGCTCACCAGGATCGGGCGCAAGTTCGGCGAGGGCGAGGTTTACGCCATGCTGCGCGCCACCCAGGAGACCTGGATGATGAAGCGGACCTGGAAGGGGTTCCGCAAGATGAGCGTCGAGCGCCAGGTGACGCTCACCACGGAGATGATGCGCGCGCACCGCTGCGGCCCCCGGCAGGAGGGCGACGTCGAGGTGCTGGAGGATGCGGACCGCTACACCATCGTCATGGATCCCTGCGGCAGCGGCGGGCGGATGCGGCGGGGCGATCCGATGGACGGGACCCCCTCGCGCCTCGGGCCCCCCTACAACTTCGGCTCGACGCAGGAGGCGCACTGGTGGAGCTGGGGCCGCAAGGACGTGCCCTACTACTGCGTCCACTGCGCGCTCAACGAGATCCTTCCCATCGAGTGGGGCGGCGCGCCGCTCTGGGTCACGGACTTCGACCCCGACCACGCCAAGCCCTGCCGCTGGCACTTCTACAAGAAGCCCGAGCTGATCCCGGCGGAATACTGGACACGCCTCGGCAAGGAAAAGCCCGCGCAGTTCGACGACGCGTGAGTCGCATCAGGTGCGGCTGCATTCGAAGACCGACTGCGGGCGCGGCGATGCGCTGACGGTCCCGGCGAACCGGGCACCGTGATCGCGCAGGCGATACTGCGGCGGCCTGCGGCGCTGGTCGCCGTCCTCTGCCTTGCGGAAGTGCTGGCGATGGCGGGCTTCGCCGCCTACTGGTCGCTGCTGCCGGTGCTTCAGCCGGCCTGGGGCATGACCAACACGGCGGCGGGCTGGCTCTCTGGCGCGTACTTCGGCGGCTACGTCCTGGTCGTTCCCTTCCTCACCGCGATGACCGACCGGGTCGATGCCCGCTACGTCTTCATCCTGGGTGCGCTGCTCTCCGCCGGGGGGCTCGTCGGCCTGGCGTACCTGGCGACCGGGTTCTGGTCCGCTCTGCCCTGGCGCGTGATCGCCGGCGCCGGCCTCGCCGGATGCTACATGCCCGGCCTCAAGGTTCTCACCGACCGCCTGCCCGAGGACCGGCATCCGCGCGCGGTGGCCTTCTACACGGCCTGCTTCAGCGTGGGCACGGCCGTCTCCTACGCGTTCGCCGGTGGCGCGCTCGAGTGGTTCGGCTGGCGCGGCGCCTTTCTGTTCGTGGCCGTTGGCCCGGTTCTCAGTATCACCGTCCTGTCGATGCTGGTCGCGCCGCGCGAGCCGGAGGCGGCTCTCGAGGAGCGCAGGCACGTGCTGGACTTCCGACCGGTCCTGCGCTCGCGGGAGACGATGGGCTACATCGTCGCCTACGCCGGTCACGGGGCCGAGCTATTCGCCATGCGCTCCTGGATCGTGCCGTTCCTCGTCTTCTGCCTGGGCACGGGCGGCGCCTTCGAGCTGAACGCCACGCTCTTCGCCACGCTCACCGCCCTCGTCGGGGTGGTTTCCAGCATCGGCGGCGCGGAGGCGGCGCTCAGGATCGGGCGCGCGCGGCTCATCACGTGGGCGATGCTCTCGACCTTCGCGGTCAGCGCCGTGACCGGCTTCTCCTCGCCGCTGCCGTTCGCGGCGGTCGTGTTCTTCTGCCTCGTCTACGCCGCCGCCATCCACACCGATTCGGCCGCGCTGACAGCAGGCGCCGTGGCGTCCTCGCCCGTGGGCCACCGCGGCGCGACGCTGGCGGTGCACTCCACGCTGGGGTTCGGCGGCTCGCTGTTCGCGCCGGCTCTGGTGGGCGTGGTGCTCGATCGTGCTGCGCCGCTCGGCGGGCAGACCGCCTGGGGCCTCGCCTTCCTCGCGATGGGGGCGATGGCGTTGCTGGGCTGGGTCTTCTTCTGGCTGCAGCGCCGAGGACTGCCTGGCGCGGCCTCTCCGCCGTAGGCGCCGAGCGGGAGCACCCGCCCGGTCACACCGCCACGTAACCGTCGTCGCACATGACGATGTGGCCCGTCACCAGCTCCGACGCGTCGCTGCCGAGGAAGACGGCAGCGCCGATCAGCTCCTTGGGCAGTCCCCGCCGCTTGCGGATCATGCGATCCACGATGAAGTCGGCCGTGATGGAGGAGCCGGACTCCGCCGCTGTTCTGCTGATGAGCGGGGTCACCATGAGCGTCGGCCCGATGCCGTTGACGCGGACGCCGCGATCCCGCCACTCAAGGGCGAGCGCCTTGGTCACCTGGGCGACCCCGCCCTTGGAAGCCAGGTAGGCGCTGGCCCAGGGATAGGCGATGACGGAGCCGATGGACGCCATGTTGATGATGCTTCCCTTCTCCTGCTTCAGCATGACCCGGCCGAACGCCTGGCAGCACAGGTACGTGCCCTTCAGGTTCAGCTCGATGATGTAGTCGAAGCGCTCCTCCGGAAAATCCTCGACCGAGCAGCGATGGGCGGAGCCGGCGCTGTTCACGAGAATATCGACCCGGCCGTGGTCTCGGCTGACCGTTTCGGCAAGCGCCTCGCACTGCTCCCGCTTCGTGACGTCGAGTTCGACGGCCGCGGCGCTGCCGCCCTGCTCCTCGATGATTGCGAGAGTTTCCTTCGCGGCGTCCAGCTTGATGTCGGCGATGATGACGTTCACGCCGACTTGGGCGTAGCCAATCGAGATGGCTTGGCCGAGCCCGCTGCCGCCGCCCGTGACCACGGCGACTCGTCCGGTGAGGTCGAAAAGAGTGTTCGCATATCCCGCAGGAACAATCGGTTCATCGGTCGGCATGACAGGACCTCGATATTGTCGATTAGGAGTGGTACGGCGACCAGAGCAATCGCCACATACCTGGGCTGCTGCAACGGTGCGCTCGTCAATCTACGCTATCGGTATCAATCACGCACAACCGCGGCGTCGCCTTTGTGGACGGGATACGCACCGGTCACGGTGTCGTCGACGATATGTGCCTCGCGGAATCCGGTCAAGCGATTACCCCGAATCTCCCGGCACCATAAGGACGGCCGCGTCGGCCAATTCGTCAAGCGGTCGGCCTGACCGCGTCGATTCTCAAATCGTACCGTGGAAGTCGGGTTTGACTCGTCAATTCCTCGATGATATCGTGGTTGAAGATAGCTAAGTAATCTCCAAGTAATGAAAGATAAAAGGGAGGGAACGTGATGAGCGACAAGAAGAACCGGGACGCCGGGTCGCAAACGGAAGTGGCAGCATTGAATGAGTCTGGCGGCGTTAACCGTCGCCGGTTCGTACAGGGCGCGGCCGGCCTTGGCCTCACCGCCTCGGCGCTGGGCGGAATGTTCTCTGACTATATCGGCGGATTCTCGCCGGCTTCCGCCGCGGACTTCGATCCCAAAAAGTATGCGGGAACCACGATAAACATGCTCGTGGTCGGCAGTGAAAACATCGATCACGCGTTCAGGGATCAACTGCCGCAACTTCATGAAGAGACCGGCATAACCGTCGAGATTACTTCGCCGGCGATTGGGCCGTTGATCCAGAAAACCGTGCAGCTTCTCCAGTCCGAACGGTCGGGATTCGAGCTGGTCCAATATCTCGGCTTCCTGGCTCCGCAGGTCGTCGGCAGCGGCGGCTTCACGCAGCTCAACGGCTTCCTCGACGATCCCAGCGAGACGGCGCCGGACTATGATTTCGGGGACTTCATCCAGGCTGCGGTAAACAACGTCGGCATCTACGACGTGGCTGCCGGCAAGCGCGGGCACGGGTCCGACGTCTATGCCGTCCCCAGCGGGCCGGGCGGATCGGGCATCTACTTCTACCGCAAGGACCTGTTCGAAGAAGCCGGCCTTCAACCGGCGAAGACGTGGCAGGAGTTCCACGACGCGGCGAAGGCGCTGACGACCGACGACGTAGCCGGTGCGAGCTTCATCGGCGCCAACAACTTCTCGCTGGCGTTGATCGACTGGTACACGCGCTTCATCACGTCCGGCGGCGTGCTCATGAGCGGCCACCCGGCCGACAAGAACTTCATGCCGCAGGTCGATACGCCGGAGGGCATCCATGCGCTGCAATTGCTGATCGATCTGCTGCCGTATGCGCCCAAGAACGTCACGCAGTACGGCTTCGCCGAGAACGTGGACGGCTTCGCGACCGGCAAGATCGCGCAGATGATCTTCTGGTCGACGATTGCCGGGCCGGTCTTCGATCCAGAGAACTCGCTGGTCGCCGACGTCGCGGCGACGGGTCCCGTTCCCGCGGCGCCCGGCAACACGCCGCGCTCGGTCATCGGCGGCTGGGGCATCGGTATTCCGCAGAACGCCGACCCCGACAAGAAGGCGGCCGCGTGGCGCGCGCTCACCTGGCTCACGGGCAAGCGGTCCGAGTACCACCAGGTCGACAAGTATCAGATCACCGTGCAGCGGAACTCGACGTTCGAGAATCCCGATCTGATGGGCAAGTTCCCGTACCTGTCGGATTCGCGGGAAGCGATCGCAACGGCTCGGACCATGCCCATTGCGCACGTTACCGAGTTCCTCCAGCTCCTGGACATCATGAACGTCGAATTCAATGCGGCGCTCGTCGGGACACAGGATGCGCCGACTGCGACCGCAAAGGTCCAGAGCGGCTGGGAGGACATCCTGCGCAAGGCGGGCCATCTGGCGTAAGGGGAGGGGCGGGCGCCGGAGCGGCAGCCTCGCACCGCGCTGCATGCCCGTCCGCGTGCCGGCCGGCGCCCGGTCGGGCAAGGACAGGCGCGGGGCTGCGCTTCAGCCCGCCACCCCATGGCTTGACCGGGTTCGTGCCTCATCCGCTCGTGCCGAGCCTGCGGTTCTCGTCGAGGGATCCGCCAGAGTGCGCGCGATCCTGCTAACCAGCGGAGCAATCACATGAGCAGTTCGCAAACGCCGGTACTCGTCGCCCAGGATCTGGGCTGGCCGGAGGGCCCCAGCGTCCGCCCCGACGGAAGCGTCGTCTTCGTCGAGTGCTACCGCAGTCAGTTGACTGTCGTCGGCAGCGACGGCGAGACGCGCCAGTTCGCCTATGTGACCGGGGCGCCGAACTCGTGCGTCCTCGGGGCCGAAGGCGAGTTCTACATCTGCCAGAACGGCGGCACGGTGGGCCCCTGGCGGGCGGCCGAGATGACCGTGCCCTCGATCCAGAAGGTGCGCGAGGGGGGCCAGGCCGAGATCGTGGCGACGGAGATCGACGGCATCGCGTGCAACGGCCCCAACGACCTGGTCTTCGCGGCGGACGGCCGGCTGGTGTTCACCGATCCCGGCACCTACAACCCGGACGATCCGGACCCGAGCTACATCTTCTCGATCGCGCCGGACGGCAGCACGAGCGTCGTCGTCGCCTTCCCCGAGCCGGTCTTTCCCAACGGCCTCGCCGTGGAGGCCGATGGGTCGGTGGTGTGGTCGGAGTCCTACACCGGGCATGTCGGCCGCGTGCGGCCCGACGGCTCGATCCAGGACCTTGGCCGCATGCCGGGAGACAACCCGATCCTGGACGGCATGAAGATCGGCGCCGACGGCCGCCTCTACGTCACCGACCTCGTCGCCGGCGGTCTTCACATCCTCCAGCCCGACGGCACCGTGGACGGGTTCATCGACTGCGGCGCGGCGCCCACGAACTGCGCCTTCGACGGCGAGACGTTGTGGGTGACCGACGCCACCGTGCTTGCCGCCAGCACGGAGCCGAACCTCGCCGGCCGCCTCTGGCGCGTGCACGTGCCGGGCGGCGGCGCGCCGACCCACTACGGTAGCATCGCAACCGGCGCGTAGGCCGCGGCGACAGGCCAGTTCCGGGCGTGCGCGCCAAAACGTAAATGCCACAGATAGTTCGAATGCTGCATTCCAGCATACTTTGAGGTGTGCGGCGTCGGTGATTTGGGACTAAACTGTGAACATCTGGTCACGAGAGGCCGCGATGCTCACGTCCGTCTCTGCGCCCGCCGAGCTTGCTCTCGACCTCGCGCGCCCTTGCGTCGCCGAAGGCCGGGCCGAGGGTCTGGCGCGCGGCGTGTGCCGCCTTCTCGACGCGATGGGTGTCTGCCCCCTCGTCGAGGTGCCGCTCGGCACCGGCCGGCGCGCGGACGTGCTGGGGCAGGACGGCAAGGGCCGCTTCACCGTCGTCGAGATCAAGAGCGGGCTCGCCGACTTTCGCGCCGACACCAAGTGGGAGGACTACCGCGACCACTGCGACCGGCTTTACTTCGCCGTGGGCAATGAGTTCCCCCTCGACGTGCTGCCCGCGAACGTCGGCGTCATCGTCGCCGACCGATTCGGCGCGGAGATCAAGCGCGAGGCGCCGCTTGAGCCGATGGCTGCGGGCCTCCGCCGCAGGCAAGCGATCCGCTTCGGCCGTATCGCCGCCAACCGTCTGCGCTTCTTCCACGAGGAGCCGGGTTAGCCCGCCTTCCTCACCTCATGTGTTCAGGACCCCGCGCCTGCCCCGTGGCCTCAGCGCACTCTGTCGGGACGGCGGCATCCTCTATGCCTCGCCGTTCCGCTGACGTGCCAGAGAGCAGCCGCCGTGCGGACAACCCACCGTATGTGGCCCGGCTCGGTTGCGCCGCTACCGATGACCGGCGTCACGACGGTAGGCGTCGCGCCGGGCCTCCCCTAAAATGGGGATGTGCTGATGCTGGCGCCATGAAACGTGGCTGTCCTCTACCCGACGGCATCGCGGAGGCCATGAACGTGGACCACGAGGAGTTCACCGAGGTGCGCCTGGAGGCGGTGCTTGCCGCAGGACGGGCGCTTCCCGTTGACACCGTGCCTGCGGACGCGACGGACGCGCTCGGGACCTTGGTCGGCGAGGCGGAACAGTCGGACGCCATCACCTGCATGGTGCCGCTCCACGGCGGCTGGTACACCGAAGGCGCGACGACCGCACGATTCCCACCATTTGGCCGCGACTCATTAGCTTTCACCCATTCTCAACCCATGAATCGGACGGTGACATGTTGACATTCGTTGAAGAGACCTGCCTCTTGCTTCTGGATGAGAAAGACAGCGAGTTCCTGCCCATACACCCCAGCATAATGGAGTGCGCCCTGGCGGGTGCCGTGCTTGTGGATCTGGCCTTCGCCTATCGGATCGACACCGACCCTGAGACGCTGACGGTCATGGATCGTACGCCGATCGGCGAGGCCATGCTCGACCGTATCCTGGCCAAGATCGGCGAACGGGTGGAGACTTCCGATACCGCTACTTGGATCAAGACGTTGTCCGCCGACGAGTCGGCAGCCATTCAACAACAGGCACTAAACCGACTTGTTGAGCGAGGCATTCTGGAGCAGCAGGATAAGAAGTCTCTCTTGGGTTTCCGAAAACGCCGTTATCTCACCGTCGATGGCGAGGTAGCGCGCGAGATCAAGGACCGCATAAAGACACTCATTCTCTCGGATGACATACCCGATCCCCGGGATACCGCGCTGCTCTCTCTGTTGGATGCCTGCGGCATTCTGCCCGACATTTACCCCGGAGGCGAGTTCAAGAGTGCCGGCGCGCGAATAAGGCAGCTCCGCAACATGGACCTTGTCGGCCGCGACGTGTTCAATGCCGTTACCGATATCGAACGCGCAATCGTTACAGCACGCGCACATGGAGCCCACTGAGAGTTGTCGACGTCCTGTTTGCGGAAGTACGGGAGTGCTCACAAGTGCGATGACGCTTATTATTCGGCCGCAAATGGAGTATGGATCAGACTTCATCGTCAAACGATCACGCCACGGCGGGTCGGGAACGTCGCTACACCGGCGCCTCTCTGAGGCGTATGCAGAGCACCGCACCACGGGCGCTTTCGCCAACCAACAAATAGAGTTGAGCAATGGCACAAGAGCAAGACGCTGAAACAGAAGAGAACCTTTCAACTCCCTATAAGATTCTCGTAGTGGACGACGAACCTGACCTGGAGCGTCTCGTTCTGCAGCAGATGCGCCGGGAGATTCGCCGCCGGCAGTATGAGTTCGTCTTCGCTCACAATGGCGTCGAGGCTCTCGAGCAGCTCAGCCAGGACCCAGGCATCGATCTGGTGGTCTCGGACATCAACATGCCCAAGATGGACGGTCTTGCGCTCCTCGAGGAGATTGCCGAAGTCAATGCGGACGTGCGTTCCGTGATCGTGTCAGCGTACGGGGACATGAAGAACATTCGCACGGCGATGAACCGGGGCGCTTTCGATTTCGTGACCAAGCCCATCGACTTTGCAGACTTGAAGGTCACGATCGAACGAACATTGCGCAACCTGATTTCATGGAGAGAGGCGACAGAATCGCGCGAAAAGCTTCTGGCCATACAAAACGAACTCGATGTCGCCAGCAAAATGCAACAGTCGATCCTTCCGACCGTCTTTCCCGCAGATTCTCGGTACCAGGTGTTCGGTAGCATGTCACCCGCTCGGGAAGTAGGCGGGGATTTCTTTGACATTATGAAGTTGGAAGAGGGGCGTATCGGTATTGCGGTCGCGGATGTGTCCGGCAAGGGTGTTCCTGCCGCCCTCTTCATGATGTCTTGCCGTACTCTTCTCAAAGGCGCAGCCATCGGCACTGCTCGCCCTGGCGCGGTGCTGAAGGAGGTCAACCAAGTTCTTCAAGAAGACAACGAAGCG
>JAPPMY010000098.1 GCA_028818855.1 Rhodospirillales bacterium | reverse complement strand
CGCGAAAGGCCGCGACAGCGGCCCGCCGCGAATGCGGCGCCCTCGCGGAGGCGCCGGCCGCTGGCCGGCTGCCGTGAGCGACAAATACTTAGAGCGTATCCGTCCAAGACGAATACGCTCTAGTCGTCGTCTCCACCCTGTCAGATCAGGTGGCAGGCTGCGTGGTGGCCGGGCGCGATCTCGCGCATGGCGGGCTCTTCGATGCGGCAGCGCTCCTCGGCCATGGGGCAGCGGGGATGGAAGCGGCAGCCGGGCGGCGGCTTGAGCGGGCTCGGCACCTCGCCCGCCGTGGGCTTGCCCCGCTCCCGCTTGAGATGGGGATCGGGGACCGGCACCGATCGCATCAGCGCCTGCGTGTAGGGATGCTGTGGCCGCGCCAGCACGCTCCCCTTGTCGGCCAGCTCCACCAGCTTGCCCAGATACATCACCGCGATGCGCCGGCTGATGTTGCCGACGACCGCGATGTCGTGGGAGACAAAGAGATAGGCGAGGCCCAGCGACGCCTGGAGATCGCCCAGCAGGTTCAGCACCTGCGCCTGGATCGAGACGTCAAGCGCGGAGACCGGCTCGTCGGCGACGATGAGGCGCGGATTCAGCGCCAGCGCCCGGGCGATGCTGAGGCGCTGCCGTTGTCCGCCCGAGAACTCGTGCGGGTAGCGGCTCGTGTGCTCGGGCCGGAGCCCCACCTGCTCGAAGAGCGCCGCCACCCTCTCCCGCCGCTCAGCACGGGATTCCGCAAGCCCGTGAATGAGCAGCGGCTCCGCCACCATCGTGCCGGCCAGCATGCGCGGATTGAGCGAGGAATAGGGGTCCTGGAAGATCATCTGGACGTCGCGGCGGAACGGCTTGACCTCGTGCCGCTTGAGGCTGGCAAGATCGCGGCCCTCCACGTGGATGGTGCCCGCCGTCGGCGTGAGCAGGCGCACCACGAGGCGGCCGACGGTCGACTTGCCGCAGCCGGATTCGCCGACCAGGCCCAGCGTCTCGCCCGGCGCGATGGTGAAGGATATCCCGTCCACCGCGCGAACCACCGGCGGCGCGCCAAAGATGCGCTCGCCCCGCACCGGAAAATGCTTGGCCAGCGCCTGCGCCTCCAGCAGCGGCCCGGCTTGCGCCGTCATGGCGTGGCCTCCCAGCATGCGGCCCAGTGCTCGCCGTCGACCGCCACGAGCGGCGGCTCCGCCTCGCGGCAATGCGCGCTGGCGAGCGGGCAGCGCGCTGCGAACATGCAGCCTTCGCGCTTGGCGTAGATCGACGGGATCAGGCCCGGCATTTCGGAGAGGCGATCCCTGTCTCCGCCCGCCGCCTGCCGGTCGAACCTGGGGAGCGAGCGCAGCAACCCCTGGGTGTACGGATGGAGCGGCCTGTCGAAGAGCGCCGTGACCGGGGCCTGCTCCACCACCTTGCCGGCGTACATGACCACCACGCGGTCCGCCATCTCCGCGATGACGCCGAGATCGTGGGTGATCAGGATGATGGCGGTTCCGAGGCGGTCCTTGAGCTCGGCCATCAGGTCGAGGATCTGGGCCTGAATCGTGACGTCCAGCGCCGTGGTGGGCTCATCGGCGATAAGCAGGCGCGGTTGACAGGAGAGCGCCATGGCGATCATCACCCGCTGGCGCATGCCGCCGGAGAGCTGGTGCGGATACTGCCTCAGCCGCCGCTCGGGCTCAGGGATATGAACGAGGCGCAGCATTTCGACCGCGCGCTCCCGCGCCTTCCGCGCGCTCATGCCGAGGTGGAACGTCAGCGCTTCGGTCAGCTGCAGGCCGATGGAGAGCACCGGATTGAGCGAGGTCATGGGCTCCTGGAAGATCATCCCGATGTCCCCGCCCCGCACCTGGTAGAGCGCGCGCTGCTTCAGGGCCAGAAGGTCGCGCCCGTCGAACTCGATGGAGCCGGAATCGATCTGCCCAGGCGGCGAGGGGATGAGACGCAAGATGGAGAGCGCCGTGACGCTCTTGCCGCACCCCGATTCGCCCACGATGCCGAGCGTCTCGCCGGCGAAGACGTCGCAGGAGACGCCGTCGACCGCAGCAGCGCTCCGCGCTCCGCTGCGGAACGAAACGCGCAGATCCCGGATCGAGAGGATGCGCGCCGCTTCGTTCATCACCGCCCCTCCTGGCGCAGGCGGGGATCGAGGAGGTCGCGAATACCGTCGCCCAGGATGTTGAACGCCAGCACCGTCACCACGATGGCGAGGCCGGGGAACACCAGGATCCAGGGCGAGCGCGTGATGTAGTTGCGGCCTGATGCCAGCATGGAGCCCCACTCGGGGTCGGGCGGCTGCGCGCCGAGGCCGAGGAAGGAGAGCGCCGCCGCAGACAGCACCGCCGCCGAGAAGCCGAGGGTCGCCACGACGATGAGCGGGGGCACGATGTTGGGCAGGAGGTGGGCGACGATAAGCCGCCAGCGGCCCGCGCCGATCACCTGGCCTGCCTCGAAGTAGGGCTTGTGGCGCTCGATCAGGACCACGCCATAGGTCACGCGCGCGTAATAGGGGATGACGCTGATCCCGATCGCGATCATCGCGTTGGTGAGGCTCGGCCCGATGAAGGCGACCAGCCCGAGCGCGATCAGGATATCGGGGAAGGTGTAGAGAAAATCGATGCTCCGCATCAGGATCGATTGCACCCAGCCGCCGGCATAGCCCGCGATGGTGCCGACGGCCACACCCGCCAGCAGCCCGATTCCGACGGCGACCACGCCGACGTAGAGCGTGAGGTGCGCGCCGTGCATCACGCGGCTCAGGATGTCGCGGCCGAATTCGTCCGTCCCGAAGGGATAGGCGAGCTCCGGCGCGAGCAGGCGCTTGCCGACGGCGAGCTTGACGGGATCGAAGGGGGCGATGACCGGGGCGAGGATGGCCACCACGACCAGCAGGAGAACCAGCCCGCCGCCGATGATGACGCGCGGATTGCGGAGCGCCGTGCGCCAGCGCGCTCCGGCCGGCGGCGTCTCGCCGTCGAGCGCCGCGTCTAGCGGTAGCTGATCCTGGGGTCCAGCCATGCGTATGCCAGGTCGATGATGATCGAGATGACCACGATCACGGTTGCGAAGATCAGGATGAAACCCTGGATGACGGGGTAGTCGCGCCTGAGGATCGCGTCGAGCGCGAGGCGGCCCAGCCCGTTCCAGCTGAAGACGTTCTCCACCACCACGGCGCCGCCCATGAGGTAGCCGAAGACCACCGCGACGATGGTGACGACCGCGATCAGCGACGGTTTCAGAGCGTGGCGGCGCAGCACGATCGTCTCGGGCAGGCCCTTGGCACGGGCGGTGCGGATGTAGTCCTCGGCGAAGACCTCGATCATCGACGATCGCGTCATGCGCGCGACGATGGCCGAATAGGTGAGGCCCAGCGTGATCGCCGGCAGCGGCAGGCTGCGAAAGTCGCCGCTCGCCACCGGCAGCAGCTCCAGGGTGAGCGAGAAGAAGAGGAGCAGCAGGAGCCCGAGCCAGAAGCTCGGGATCGAGACGCCGACGACCGCGCCCACCATGAGCACGTTGTCGACCCAGGTGCCCTTGCGATAGGCGGAATAGAAGCCGAGCGGCAGGCCGATCCCGACCGCGATCACCATGCTGGCGAAGGCGAGCGCCAGGGTGTTGGGCAGGCGGTCGAACAGCAGCGTGGAGACCGGCTCGGCGCCGAAGATCGAGCGCCCGAAATCGCCTTGAAGGATGTTGCCGAGATAGCGCAGCGTCTGCTGCCAGACGGGCAGGTCGAGGCCGAGCGCGCGCCGGGCATTCTCGATCGCCTCCGGCGTCGCCGCGGCGTTCTGCGCCATCATCATCATCACCGGATCGCCGGGGACGACGTGGATCAACAGGCTGACGCCGATGGTGGACGCAAGCAGCGTCACCAGGGCCATGAATATCCGGCGTAGGACGTAGTTGACCACAGCGCTGCCGGAGAGGGCCCCCGGGCGGCCTCACCGCCCGGGGGTACTCATCGGGTGCTCACTCTTCGATGGTGACGTCGTTGAAGATGGGCGTCACCATGTGCACCTGCTTGAAGCCCTTGACGTTGCTCTTGGACGCCTGGAGCCAGAACCAGCCCGGCGACCAGGTGGGAATCTCATAGGCGTTCTCGAGCAGGAACTTCTGGATCTCGAGCAGCTTCGCCCGCCGCGCCTCGCCCTGGAGCGCGCGCTGATCCCGCAGCATCTGGTCGAGCACGGGGTCGTCGATGCCCCCGCTGGCATAGCCCGGCCGCTGCCAGAGGAAGACCAGGTAGTCCGAGTCCATGCCGGACATTCCCATGGTCCACATCACCGGCTTGCCTTCGGTCTGGTCGTTGACCACCGACATGTGATCGACCCAGGCCGCGAACTGACGGACCTCCATCTCGGCCTCGATGCCGACCTCGGCGAGCTGCTGCTGCATGATGATGTGGGATTCGTCCCAGCCCTGCAGCGTGGAGACCGACATGATTATCTCCAGCGGATTGTCGGGCCCGTAGCCGAGCTCGGCGAGGAGCGCCATCGCCTTGTCGGGATCGTAGGCGGTGCCCCATTCCGCGCACTTCTCCTGATCCTCGCCGAACAGCCCCGGTGCGATGGGGCAGTTGGTCGCCTCCACCAGTCCTTCGAACGCGATGTTGGCGAAGGTGTTGCGGTCCACCGCGTAGCCCACGGCGCGGCGCGCGCGGGGGTCGTCGAAGGGCGGAATCTTATGCGCAAAGGCGATGTAGGCCTGCTGGCCGCTGTGCGGCGAGGTGTAGACGATGTACTCCGGATCGTCCTTCATCTCGGCCGCGTCCTGCAGCGAGGGCTCGGCGAATGTCACCTCGCCGGTCCTGAGCGCCGCCATCCGCGCCGGCCCCTCGCTGATCGTCTTGTAGATCAGGTTCTGCATGTGGGGCGCGCCGGGATTATCGATCATCGGGTGGAAGTTGACGTGATCGTCAAAGCGCTCGTAGACGATCTCGTTGTTGCGGTCCCAGCTCACGAACTTCCAGGGCCCCGTGCCCACCGGGTTCACGTCCTCGCCCTGGATGGTGGACGGGCACATGAAATGCGCGAGCGGGCCGGAAAGAAACGCGAGCAACGCGCTGTAGGGCGCCGCAAGCTCGACGATCAGGCTGTCGCCTTCGATCCGCGTTCCCGTCACCTCGCCGTAGGAGGATGCGTTGGGGCTTGCGACGTCGGGATCGGTCACGCGGTCGAAGTTCCACTTCGCGGCCGCCGCGTCGAAGACCGTGCCGTCGTGGCACTTCACGCCACCCGGCCGCATGTTGAAGGTGTAGGTCTTGCCGTCCTCGCTCACGGAAACGCTCTCCGCCAGCCCGCCCACGATGTTCGCATCGGCATCCATGTGGACCATGTTGCCGTAGACCTGGGTCATGGCCTGCAGCGAGATGGTGGTGGAGACCCTGTGGGTGTCCATGCTGTCCGCATCCGCCGGACGCGCAACGATGATCGTGTCCTCGGCAGCGAGCGCCGCATCGCCCGCGACCAGCGCGCCGGCGAGCCCGAGGGCGCTTCCCCACAAGCGCCACGATTGCGATTTCAGTCTCATGTCCGCTTCTCCCTCTAGCGTCGTTGTTGTGTTGTCGTCGCGAATTCTCTGCGCGGCGCTCGCGAGCGGAGCGACCGTCCTGGCTCTTCTTGTCCGTGCCCTCCCTCAGCACGCCCTGCTTTTTCGGGCAGCTTGATACGATTGGCCCGCGGGTGCAATGAATCGAGTCCCTCCACGAGCGATGGACGCCAGCCATGCATATCGACATCGGCGACGTGAGCCTCTTCTTCGACAGCGAAGGCGCCAAGCTGGTCGGCGACGGCCCCCACATGCGCGAGCGCCCGACGCTGCTCCTGCTGCACGGCGGCCCGGGCTTCGATCACTCCCACCTCAAGGACGGGCACGGGCCGCTCGCCGAGCACTTCCAGCTCGTCTACTACGACCACAGGGGCAACGGCCGCAGCGGCCGCAGCACGCGCGACAGGTGGACCCTCGACCAATGGGGTGACGACGTGCGCGCCTTCTGCGACGCGCTCGGGATCGAGAAGCCGGTGGTGCTGGGGCTCTCCTTCGGCGGCTTCGTCGTGCAGTCCTACGCGCTTCGCCATCCCGATCACCCGGCCAAGATCATTTTGTCCAGCACGGCCGGGCGAATGCGCTACGACCGTATCTTCCCCATGTTCGAGCGCATGGGCGGGCCCGAGATACGAAAGATCGCCGAGGATTTCTGGGCCGACGCCTCGGCGCCGGGCGTGTTCGAGCCCTACCACGAGCACTGCTTCCCGCTCTACAACCAGACGCCGCAGGATCCCGACCTGCGGGAGCGCTCCGTGATGAACCTCAATGTCCTCGGCCACTTCTTCGGCGCCGACGGCGAGGGCCACCGCTTCGACTTCCTGCCCCGGCTCTCGCAGGTCCGCTGCCCGACGCTGGTCATGTCGGGCGAGATCGACCCGGTCACGCCGGTGGAGCAATCGGAGGACATCGCCAACGCGCTGCCGCCCCACCTGGTGCGCTTCGAGCGTTTCGCCGGTTGCGGTCACGGCGCGGAACGCGACGACCAGGCGGCGGCATTGCGCACGATCCGCGAGTTCGTTCTGGAATAGCGGGAGCGCGGCACGGCGGGCGGCCGGCCTGAATGTCCGCTCGTGTGACGCACCCTTTTTCCGATAACGCTTGAGGCAACTCGGAGGCGCACGATGATGAGGCTCTTGTTCATCGCGGTCCTGGCCCTGGGGCTGACGGCTCCGGCGGTCGGAGCACTGGCTCATCACGGCTGGTCGTGGACGACCGGCGGCAATATCGATCTGACCGGCATCATCAAGACCGTCCGCTTAGGGAATCCCCACGGGATCCTGACGATCGACGTGGAGGGCGAGGAGTGGAGGGCCGAGGTCGGTCAGCCCTGGCGCAACGAGCGCGCCGGCCTCGAGGAGGGCGATCTGGCCGCAGGAGTCGAGATTCGGGTGATTGGCGAGCCGGCCGCCGATCTGTCGGAGAAACGGGTCAAGGTGGAACGGCTGTTCCTGGGCCAACGGGAGTACGTGCTTTACCCCGGGCGCGACTGAGACCTTGGAGGCCCTGTTCGCAGCGCTCGAGGGGACGGGCCTGGCGCAGGCGCTGCGGAGTTCACGCTGGGGCTATGCCGCCCTCAACACGGCGCACATCTTCGCAATCGCCCTGCTGATCGGGTCCGTCGTCCCGCTCAACCTGCGGCTTCTCGGCGTCTGGCGCGGCATCTCGCGCGAAGCGGTGGTGCGGGTTCTCGCGCCCGTCGCGGCGAGCGGGCTGATCCTGGCCCTTCTCACGGGGCCGCTGCTGTTCTCGGTCCGGGCGCGGGAATACAGCGACGTCGAGTTCCTGCAGCTCAAGCTGGCATTCATCGCGATCGGGGTCCTCTCCACGCTCGCTCTCTGCTGGGCCCACGGGTTCCTGCTCAGGGACGCCCCGCGCGCCCGCCTGCTCGTCCACGCCATCCTGTCTACGGTTTGCTGGCTGGGAGCACTCGTTTGCGGGCGATTGATCGCGTTCGCAGGCGATTGAGGTCAGGATCGTCCGCCCGGCATGAACGTCCCCGCTCCGTCCAGACGAGCACGGGCGGCAACCGGCGCTCACGGGCAGAAGGCGGTTCCGGCTTTCCTCACGGGTTCGCGACGCGGTTCTTTCTCCGTGAGCGTTTCGAGGAAGGCGACGAGATCGGCCTGTTCGCGCGCGCTCAGATCCAGGCGGCGCAGAATCCGTTCGCCTCCGGCGTGCAGCCGCTCCTCGTCGATTGTCGAATAGTGATGGGCGACGTCGGAGAGCGTCGCGAGGCTGCCGGCGTGCATGTAGGGCGCGGTGAGCGCCACGTTGCGCAGGCCCGGCACCCGGAACTCGCCGAAGTTGCTCTGGCGCAGCCGGACGTAGCGGGTCTTGGCGGCGGTGGAGCGCCCTGCATCGTCGTTGAAGCGGCCCAGCAGGGTGTACGGGCTCTCGCGCAATTTGCGGATGCCGCCGTGCCGGCCGGAATCGACCCGGCCGGGCTCGATGAAGTGCGGCACGCCGGCATCGGCGAACTCGCCGTTGGTGAAGGCCGGGCCGAAGTGGCAGAAGGCGCAGTTGCCCCGGCCCACGAACAGGCGCAGGCCACGCCGGGCGGCGGCGGGATAGCGGGCCTGGCCGGCCGCATCGTCGCGCGCGAGCGCGTCGCGGAAATCGTCGAACGGCGTGCGGCCGGTGACGTGCGTTTCCAGGAACGCCGCCAGCGCCTTGCCGAGACCGACGAAAACCCGCGCGTCGTCTGCGCCGGGCGCTTCGCCGAAAGCGCGCCGGTAGCCGCAGGAGAGCTGCCGGTCGGAGCGGACCAGCCGCGCCGCGCCGCCGGAGCCGAGGCCCATTTCGCGGCCGTCGAGCAGAGGCCGCAGGTTCTGCGCCCAGAGCGAGTCCTGCGCGCCGTCCCAGCCGAACCAGCGGTTGAAGCGCAGGTTGAACAGGCTGGGCGCGTTGCGGTCGACGGTCCGGTGCCCGCGGCTGCGCGGCAGGCCGTCGGTCCAGGCCCGCTCCGGCGGGTGGCAGGTCGCGCAGGAGACCACGCCGGAGAGCGACAGGCGAGGATCGAAGAACAATGCCCGGCCGAAGGCGATGGCAGCCGGTTTGCCGGAAACCCGGTTGCTCGGATCGGGCGCCGAGGCCGGCGGCCACGGCCCGTGGCGCAGGATCCGGCGTTCTTCCTCGGCAGTGAAGTCGAGCGCCCCCGCCGGCGCCGGCGCAGCGATACCTGAAATTAAACAGACTGCAATGGCGAGCCCCGACAGCCCGGCGGCGACGGATGCGCCGAACTGCCGGGGTGTCACTCCAGCACCGCCTCCGCGGTCAGCGTCTCCCGGCCCGCCGCGCCCCGCACATCCAGAATCAGCTCCCAGCGCCCCGGCATGTGGAACATCAGGCCTTCGGCCTTACCGGACGAGCCGTTCAGGGTTACCGCCGGCCGGTAGTTCATGCCGTGCCGGTGATCCGGCATCCAGCCGCGCACCTTGACCCGATCGACCGGCGGCCCGCACAGGTGGAAACGGATCGAAAAATGCGCGCCGACGGGGATCGGGGCGGGTTCCGATCGCCACCAAGCCGTCCACATCTCGCCGGCGAGTCGCGCGCCGCCGCTCCACCCCTCCGGCCGGTCGCAGGCTGCCGCCTGGCCTGCCGCGAGGACCAGCGCCAGCAGGGCTGCCAGCGCCGCTCCGCCGAGGCGCCGCCGGGCCACGGCTATGGGCGGAGGTTTGCGAGGTGGGGCCGGATCATCGCCTCGCCGTTGCGCCAGGCGATCTTCTCGGCGAGGTCGGGCGGCAGGTCGGCCAGCCATTGCCGGGTCCACTCGGCGTGCTGGACGACATAGTGCCAGCGCTCCGGCGTGAAGGTGTCGGTGCCGACCATGACGCGGTCCGGGAAGGCGGCGAACAGGCTGCGCCAGTCGTCGTCGACCCGGCCGCCATGAGCGTGCTCGCTGCGGAAGGCCAGATCGGTCCAGAGCTTCGCGTGCTTGCCCAGCATCGGGCCGACGGTATCCGGGCCGACGAAGCCGGCATGGGCCCACAGCACCCGCGCGTCCGGCCATTGGGCGAAGATCTCGTCGACCGCGCCGGCGTCCGAATGGGCGTGCAGGAGAAGATTGTGCTGCCGCGC
>JAPPMY010000150.1 GCA_028818855.1 Rhodospirillales bacterium | reverse complement strand
GACCGCGACGTGCTGATGAACCCGCTGGATGCCCGCGCGCCGCGCTGGTCGCCCTTCCTCGAAGCGCGCAACCCCCGCGACTTCGACATGATGGCCGCCGCGCTGATTCCCCAGCAGAAGGACACGGTCGATCCCTTCTGGGTGACGGCGGCGCGCCAGCTCTTCTCCAACGGCGCGGGCGTGCTCCGGCAGAAGGGGGTGAAGGACAACAAGGTCCTGGTCGACCACCTGCTGAAGACGGACCTGACGGCGCTCGCGGAGGCCATGGAGGGCACGGTCGCGCAGTCGATCGTCGATCCCGACAACCCCAAGACCGCCCTCTCGGTGCGCGCCATGCTCACCGCCAACCTGTCGGCGCTGGAGTTCCTGCCCGACACCGGCAGGCCGTTCTCGATCCGGGAATGGATCTCCGACGAGGACCGGGACGGGTTCCTGTTCCTCACGTCCCGGGGCGACCAGCACGCCAGCCTCCGGGGCCTGATCTCGACCTGGCTGGAGATTGCGGTCAACGCCATGCTCTCGCTCGCCCAGGACGACGGCCGGCGTATCTGGGTCATCCTCGACGAGCTGCCGACGCTCCACCAGGTGCCCAGCCTCCAGCCGGGCCTCGCTGAGTCGCGCCAGTTCGGCGGCTGCTTCGTGCTCGGCGTCCAGGTCGCCTCTGCCTTGCGCGACCTCTACGGCAGGAACGGCGCGGAGACGATCTCCGGCCTCTGCGGCACCCGCGTCGTACTGGCCGCGCCCGACCGCGACACGGCGCAATGGTCGGCCGACAGCCTTGGCCGCAGCGAGATCGAGGAGGTCTCCGAGGGGTTCAGCTACGGAGCGAACACCATCCGGGACGGGGTGAGCCTGACGCCGCGCCGCGAGCTCCGGGCGCTCGCGCTCCCCTCGGAGATCATGCGCCTGCCCAACCTGGAGGGGTATCTGAAGTTCCCCGGTCCCTTCCCGGTCGCCTCCATCCGCCTCAGATACGTCGCCCGGCAGAAGGCGGCGGAGCGGTTCGTGCCGCGCGAAGGGGACGGCGGCGCAACCGAAGCCTCGGAGTTGGCGCCGGCGGCGCCCGCCGAAGACGACGGCATGACGGTCCCGCCGCTGCCCGGCGAGGCCGGGGTGGAGTCGGGAGAGTCGCCGACGGCTCCGGAAGATGCGCAGGATACCGTCGCGCATCAGGGCGAGCTGGACCTCGTGCCGCTGCCGGGTGAGGCCGGCCTGGCGACGGCCGCGAACGGCGGAGCGCCGGAAGGCGATGCCGGAGGGGCGGTCCCGGCAGCGGAAGTGGGCGGTCCCGTACCGGATGACGGGCCGTCCGTAACCGAGACGAAGCCGCCGGTTCCGCGCGCAGGCAACGCGGCATCGGACGACGAAGCCGGGTCGGTTCCGGACGGCGACCGGCCCTCCGACTGGGGCTGACATGCTGTCGATCGGCGCGCTGTCCTCGGCGACCCAGGGCGCGTCCTACTACGAGCGCGACGGCTATTACGCGAAGGACGACCCCGAGCACCGCGAGGCGAGCGCCTGGGCCGGCAGGGGCGCCGAAGAGCTCGGCCTGAAGGGGCCGGTCGATCCCGACGTCTTCCGGGCGGTCCTCGAAGGCAAGGTGCCGGACGGCTCGGGCACCGAGCTCGGCAAGCGCGGCAAGGACGGAAAAATCCTCCACCGTCCCGGCCGCGACCTCACCTTCTCGGCCCCGAAATCGGTCTCGCTGGCAGCGCTGGTGGGCGGCGACCGGCGCATCGTGGACGCCCACGACCGCGCCGTCGCGGCGGCGCTCGACTGGGTCGAGCGGAACGCCGCCGAGACCCGCATGAAGGATCCCGAGACCGGCCGGATGGTGCGCGCCGGCAACCAGAAGATCGTCGCCGCAAACTTCCGCCACGACACCTCGCGCAACCTCGATCCGCAGCTCCACACCCACGCCGTGCTCGCCAACATGGTGCAGGGCGAGGACGGCAAGTGGCGCACGATGGCCAACGAGAAGCTCTACGGCTCGAAGATGCTGCTGGGCGCCCTCTACCGGTCGGAGCTCGCGGCCGGCCTCTCCAGGCTCGGCTACGGCATCGAGAAGACCCATGCCGACGGGCGTTTCGAGATCGCCGGCGTGCCGCGCGCGGCGATCGACGCCTTCTCGACCCGGCGCGCCGAAATCGAGGCGGCGATGGCGGAACGCGAGCTCGGCTCATCGGCGGACAATCCGCGACTCGCGGAGCGCGCGGCGCTGATGACGCGCGCGAAGAAGCGCGACATCGACCGCGACGAGCTCCGGAGCGTTTGGCAGCGCCAGGCCGCCGATCTCGGCTTCGATGCGAAGGCGCTGGTTACCGAAGCGGAAGGGAAATCCGCAGCGCCGGACCGGGAGGCGGCGGTGGAACCGGCGTCCGGGCGGGACAGGGAGGCGGGTCCGGCAGCGCCGCCGCAGCCGGATATCGACGATGCGCGACGTCCGGCTGCCCTCTCCACGGCGGAACCGCCGGGAGAGCGCACGCGTGACGGAGACGGTGGCCCCGCGTCCGGGCGCGAAACCGGGGCGGAAGCCGCGCCGCCTTCCCCCGCCACTGCGGCGGTCGCCTGGGCCATGGCGCATCTCTCGGAGCGCGAGGCGGTGTTCTCGCGCAACGATCTCTTCGCCGCCGCGCTCGCCTACGCGCCGGGCGCCGCCGCGATCGGGAACGTCGAGCGTGAAGTCGCGGCGCTGGAGAAGGCCGGAACGCTGCACGCCGTCGACCTGCCGGGCGCTGAAGCCTCGCTCACGACCGACCGCACCGTCGGTGAGGAGCGCGAGACCGTGGCGCTATGGCGCTCGGGTCAGGCGCGCGGCCGGGCGCCGATGCGAAGCTGGCAGGTCCAGGGGCATCTCAACAAGGGCCCGCTCACAGCCGGGCAGAAGGACGCGGTGACGCTGATCCTGTCGGCGAAGGACCGCACGGTCGGCATCCAGGGCTACGCCGGCACCGGCAAGACCACCATGCTGAACCGGGCCAGGACGCTCGCGGAGAAGAAGGGCTGGCGCATGGCGGGGCTCGCGCCCTCGGCCTCGGCCTTGCAGACGCTCGCTTCCGAGGCCGGGATCGAGAGCGAGACCCTGCAGCGCTTCCTCGCCCGCAACGCGGGAGTCGCCGAAGGTCGGCTATCGCGGAAGGGCGCGCGAGAGATGCGGGCCGCGTTCGCGAAGACGATCCTGGTGGTCGACGAGGGCTCGCTCGCCTCCACCGTGCAGGCCCGCGACCTGCTCAGGATCGCCAACGCGCTGCGCATCCCCCGCGTAGTGCTGGTGGGCGACGCGAAGCAGCTCGATGCGGTGGACGCCGGCAAGCCCTTCGCCCAGCTCCAGGCCGCCGGCATGCAGACCGCGACCATGGACGAGATCATGCGCCAGCGCGATCCGGCCCTGAAGGAAGCGGTCGAGGCGAGCCTGAAGGGCGACATCGAGAAGGCGTTCGAGAAGCTCGGGGGCAACGTCGCGGAGGTCAAACCCGACAACATCGCCGGCGCGGTCGCCGCCCGCTGGCTCCGGCTCGACGCCGACGCGCGCGCCAACACCGGCGTGATGGCGCCCTCTCACGAGCTGCGCCAGGGCATCAACGGCCGCATCCGCGAGCGCCTCGCGCGGGAGGGCCGAATTCACGGCCCCACGATGGAGTCCGAACGGCTGGTCTCGAAGGGCTACACCAACGCCGAGAAGTCGCTCGCCGCCAACTACGGGCCGGGCGACGTGGTGGCCTTCCACCGTCCCTACAAGCGGATCGGCGTCGAGAAGGGCGACGAGCGCCGCGTCATGGGCGTCGACCACGAGAGCCGCGCGGTGCTGCTCGACGATCGCCACGGCGGCCGGGTTGCCTGGAAGCCGGAGGAAATCGGCGGCCGCCGGGGCGGCAGCGAGGTCTACAAGGTCGAGGAGATTGAGCTCAGGGCCGGCGACCGCATCCGCTGGACGCGCAACGATGCCGGCCTCGGGCTGGTGAACAGCCGCACGGCGGAAGTGCTCAAGGTCGCCGACGGTCGGGTGACGTTCCGCCTGGAGGACGGCAAGACGCTGGAGCTGGGCAGAAACGACCCGCAGCTGCGCCATCTCGACCATGCCTGGGCCTCGACCGTCCACGCCTTCCAGGGCCGCACCGTGGACAACGTGATCGCCGCGATGGAAGCGCGCCATCCGCATCTCACCACGCAGAAGAGCTTCTATGTCGAGATCAGCCGCGCGCGCGACCGCGCCGAGCTGGTGACCGACGACGCGGCCGAGCTCCGCGCCCAGCTCCAGGCCGTCACCGGCGAGCGCATCGCGGCGCTGGAAGGCATCGGCGAGATGAAGCGCGAGGAGCTGGGGAAGGCAGCCGAGGCCGTGCGGACGCCCGAAACCGGACGGGAACGCGGTCCAGGCGAGGGCGTGGGGAGGGATCGGGACAGCACGGAATCGCCAGCGAAGGAGCCGGAATTGCCCGCGCTCGACCGCGGCAAGGGAGGCATCGACCTTGGATTGTGACGGCATCGGCATTGGTAAACGGACCGGTCGGGGGTTGCGGACGGCCGCGATCGAAGCCGGAAACGCGCGCCCCCGGCGAGCCGGGACGGCGTTCGAGCCGTCGACAGTGCCCTGCGAAGGCCCGTTCGAGGGGTCGAGCGGCCGGAAATGGAGAGCGGCGCGATGAGCGAAGAGGCGCGAAACGAAGCCGCTGGCGGCGAAAGCGGAGCGGAAAAGACGGGCGACGCCCGCAAGACGCGGGGCATTCGCTTCTCGGAATCGGAATGGGAAGAGGTCAAGAATGCGGCGGCGGCCCACGAAATGCCGGCCGCCGAGTTCGTCCGCGTGAAGATGCTCGCGCTCGCGCGGGGCACTGACCGCGCCGATGCGCCCGCCGGCGCTCCGTCGATGGCGCCGCTGATCGAGCGGATGTTCCGCTACACTTGGTTCCTGGCGACCGAAAGGCGTGACGCGATGCTCCACGAGGGGCGCGGGGAAGAGCTCGACAGGCTGGTCGCGGAGGCCCGCGCCTTCCAGGAATCGCTGCGCCAAGACCCCACGGACTGAGCGCAAGTGGCGGCGTGCCCGGCGCTTCCCGGGCGCTCTGCCGGAAACCGCGCACAGGATTGAGCCGTATCTGCGGCCGGTGACAGTGTGCGCGGGGGCTCAGCCCAACCTGGACCAGGTCTTGATGAGGCTGCTCCGGGTGCTGGGATGGCCGCTGGACAGCGTCGATCTGCCCGTCTTCTTCTTTACCCAGGTAGAGATGGACGGATTGATGTTGCCGGGCCCGGACAAGCGGGGCGTCCGGAAATGCTCGCAGAGCGCCTTGTAATCGTGGAGCAGGGCTGGGTCGTTCTCGATGATCTCGAACACGTCGTGCACCACCTCTTCGGAGTGTTCCGGAGGCAGGCGGTCGAGCGCGGCTTCAACAAGTTCCTCGATCGACGATTGGGGCATCTGACATCCTCTCGATACCTGTCGGTTGAACGTCCGCCCACGGGACGAACGGCACCGACGCCCATCGCCGATGCAATCGTATATACCGTCGGATCGAAAAATCGTCCAAGCGCGGGCGCGGATTCGATCTTGAATTGGGTCCCGTTTAGGGTCGAGCATGGGCGCCGTTCGCGCCTCAACTACCGCAATGCGCGTATGCCGCTCGTGTATCGGTCGGTGTATCGGTCGGTGCTTCTTCCGTGTTCGAGCGTATGTCGGTCCGTGTATCGGTCGCGTCTGGCGGCGCCTGACGGCGCCTGAGCGATGACAATCCGCGTGTATCGCACCGATACACGCTCGATCCAACACCAGTCAGGCGCCCACAGGCGCCGCCAGGCCACCGCAGCGCACGCAAGGCCACGCCAGCGCACGCATGCCGCAGCCCGCAGCCTGCTGCGTCGGGTGTGAAAACCGAGGCCGCCCCGGCGGTCGAGACGGCCAAAAGCGTCCAGCGATGTTCATGGGGAATCGACGCCGAAGAACCCGGCGGATCGGAGCCGCAGCGGCGATTGAGCGGCGGCCCGTGCAGCGGATGCTGCACGGGGTCGTGCGCGGCACGGCGACGACAGCGCCGGCGGAGGGGCCCGCACCTGTGCGGGCGACGATGCAAGCACGACCGCACTAGGCGGTGCGCGAGCCGGTGGGCGGCGAAGCCGGCACCGGCGGCGCACGGAGTGCCAAGGCGACGAGCCGAGGCGAAGCCCGCAGCCGGCGCAGCCGGCCAGGGCGAGCGCGGTGAGGACCGCGACGAGCGCGGCGCGAGTCCCGGATCGTCGACCGGGGCAGGCGCCATGCACCGGCGACCGGCGAGCGAGAGCGAGCCGGAGCACGAGCGCCGCGCGAAGCGCGCGCGAGGACAGGCGGTGACCGCGGCCCCGATGTGCGCACGCTGAAACGGGCCGTGCCGCCGCCGGAGCGACGACACGGCCCGCAATGCGCGGCGGCTATCCGCTGCATCGGTCGACCGGGATGCCGAGCTGGCGGGCGCGGTCCACCAGGTTGTCCGTGATGCCGGAGCCGGGGAACGCGATGACGCCCGCCGGCAGGAGGTTGAGCAGCTCGTCGTTGCGGCGGAACGGGGCGGCCCGTCCGTGGCGGTTCCAGTCGGGCTTGCAGACGACCTGGTGGACGTCGTTGCGGTCTGCCCACTGCGCGGCGATCTTCTCGACGCCGGGGCCGCCGCCGTGCACGAGGACGATGTCGGCGCACTTGGCTTTGGCCTGGTCGAGCCGGGCGATCACCGCTCCCGGGTCGGCGATGTCCCGTCCGCCGGCGATGGCGACGAGGGTGCCCTGCGGCAGATGGGCCTGCGTCTTGCGGTCCTTCTTCGCGCGGATGTAGTCGCGGGCGTCGATGGCCGCGGAGGTGAGCTTGCCGGTCTGCGAGACGTGGCTGCCGCGCCGGGGCCGCCAGGTGGTGCCGGTGACGTCGCGGTAGCTCTCGGCGGCGGCGTCGCGCATGGTCTCGAAGGCGTCGCGCCGGGCGGTGAGGTTCTGCGCGCGGTCGGTCGTCAGCTCCAGCTCGAACGACTTGATCTCGGTGCCGTCCTGCTCGCGCTGGAGGTCGCGCAGCTCGGGCATGAGCTTGTCGGCGGCGCGGTCGAGGCGCTGGGTCTGGGCGTCGAGCATGTTGACGAAGCCCCAGAGCAGGCTCTCGCGCTCGTCGGCGATCTGGAACCCGTCCGGTGCGACGGCGTCGGCGAGGAGACCGAAGGCTTCCTGCATGGCGCAGAGGGCCTCGTCGGCGTCCCAGACGTCGCGGGTGTCGAACTCGTCCCGCTCGGGGGTCGCGCCGAACAGCGCCGCGTGCTCGCAGGCGGTCGCGGTGGCGGACTGCTCTGCGCTCTCGAAGGTGTCGATATCGAAGGTCATGACGATCTCCCTTGACCGGTTCCACGTTCGGGGCCGATCCCCGTTGTGATGTCCTGTTGGGACACGCGCGCACAGGGCGAGCACCTGGCCCTAGAAGGTCTTGGGCGGAGCTGGTGCGGAAAGTTGCCGAACTTGGTGCGGAAGATCGCTCCGCGATCTTCACGGTCGGCAACTTTCACGGTCCGCCCTAGAGCTTCTTGGGTCAGGCCGCAGGGAGCGCAGCGACCGGAGGACCCGGAGGGTTGCTGGCCCGAGCACGTGTGGCACAATGGGACTTCACATCGCAGGCCAATTCCTCTCCACCTGCACGGACCCCATGGGCGGTTCCGCCCGGCACGGTGTCCGAAACGAGCCTCCGGCCTCACCGCCATGCCTGCCAAGCGAAGCGCGGAGCACGCGCCAGCGTGCGGAGGCGAGAGGGATTGGAGCGGTTATCGCCGGGAGCGCCAGCGAGTGGCGATTTGAGCGGAAAGCCCGGCCGCGAAGCGGCTCGCCCAAATCCTTCCGTGCCCACCGCGATGCCCGGGCCGATATGCACCATGCCCTGAGCCATCGCGCTCACCGGTAGAACGGGTGGCTCTCGACCCACTGCTCCGTCTCGTCTCGGAGCCGGCTGCGCTCGGTCACGCGCTTCCATCCCCGCCAGTCCTCTGCCAGCCAGATCAGGTAGTGAAAGCGGCCCGGGCAGAGGACGTCCTCGTCCTTGAAGATGTCTCCGATGTACTCCCCCGAACGGTAGATTCGCACCTCGTCCGGCGCGGTGAGCTGGAACGAGAGGTCGGTGCGATAGCGCCCCATGGGAGTGCTCCTCGATCGGCTGCGGGCGGGCCGGGCGGCGGCGATGCGTTGTGCGCGAAGCGCGCACGCAAGGCCCGCCCAGACACGGGCTCGAAACCGGCAGCAAAAAAATGGGCGACCGCCGAAACGGCCGCCCGAGTTGGGAGGGAGGAGTGGAACCGGCGCTAGAAGGGGATTTCCACGCCGGACTCGTCGACCTGTGCCGGGGCGCCGCCGGCCGGCATGCCCCCGCCGTTCGCCGGCGCGGTCTCGGCCTGGGCGCCGTTGCCGTTGGCCCGGTTCGGCTTGTCGTAGAACTGGACCCGGTTGCCCGGCACGACCAGGATCTCGGTCGCGAAGCGGTCGGAGTCCTCGCCCTCGCGGCGCCAGCGACGGGTCCGCAGCTTGCCCTCGACGCTGATGAAGCGGCCCTTCTTCGCGTGCCGCTCCAGCATCGAGATCAGCCCGTCCTGGAACGTGACGACCCGGTGCCACTCGGTCTGGTCGACCTTCTGGCCGGACTTGTCGAAATACGACTCATCGGTGGCGACCGACAAGTTCGCGACGCGCCCGCCCGAGGCGAGATGGTTGATGACGACGTCGCCGCCGAGGTGGCCGACGATTTCCGCGTAGTTCTTTCCGAACGCCATGGCTATCTCCTTATGGCTCTGGATTCTGACGATGGTTTCCGAACGACGGGAGACCGGGACGATCGCTCCCCCCGGCCCCCCGCCGCTCACCTTCTCCAAGCCCCCCTCTAACTCCCGTCCGCCGGGGCCTCGCGGTCGGGGCAGCGCCGGGCCCGGTCGTCGGCCAGCGCCTCCCTGACCGAGCGGGCGTCGAGGCCGAGCAGTTCCAGCAGCGCGCCGCCGGACGGGGCGATGGGATCGTGGTCGCAGTCGAATCCGAACATGGCGGAAACCTCCTTCGCGGGTTGCCGCGCCCGGTAGCGAGGGAACCCCTCCCTCTCTCCCCACCGGGCGCTTGCCCGGCGAAAGCCCCTCTCCACCTCCCGGCCGAACCGAGTCCGGTGCCGACGCGAGCGCCCCCGCCCCGGCCGCTACCGACGGGGTCCGATGGCGAAGCGGAATGCGCGGTGGCGATGTCGGAGGGCTTCAGTGCAGGGTGCTGCCGTTCATGCCGGCGGCGCCGGCGCGGAGGCAGCGCGCGGCGAGCGCCGTCCAGGCGGCGCGGTCGAGGCCGAGCGCGCGGTTCAGCGAATCGCACACGGCCAGGCCGTCCGCGCGATTCAGCGCGACCAGCGCGGTGGGGATGGCGAAGGTGAATCCCTCGACCAAAATGCGGATCTGCGGCGGTTCGCCGTCTTCGTCGGCGGCCGGATAGAAGCAATAGGTGGGGTCGTCGGGCAGGTTGGCGGCCATGGCGAAAGCTCCTTCGCTGGGGTCGGCCCGGAGGACGCCGGGACGGCAATATGTATGGGTGCGGGTTCGCGGACGGGGGGGGGGGGGGGGCGCCCGGGAGGGCCCCCCCCCCCCCCCCCCCCCCCCCCGGGGGGAAAAAAAAAAAAAAAAAAAAGGGGGGGGGCGCGGGGGGGCAA
>JAPPMY010000079.1 GCA_028818855.1 Rhodospirillales bacterium | reverse complement strand
CCCGGCTGCGCCTGCGAAGAGGAAGAAGATCAGCACCAGGCCGAGCAGGAAGTCGGGCAGCGCGCCGGCCAGCATGCCGTAGCCGAAGGTGACGTTCTGGAATATCCGCACGATCCAGTTTCGGGTGCGGCTCGCGGTGATGATCGCGAGCGGGACGAGCACCAGAAAGACCATGAACAGCGCGAGGAAGATGAGCTCCAGCGTTACCGGAATGCGGTGAACCAGATCGTCGATCACCTCCGTGTTGTTGACCCAGGACTCGCCGAGATCGCCCTGAAAGGCGTTCTCCAGCCAGATCACGTATTGCTCGGGGATCGGCCGGTCGAGATACATCTTGGCGCGCAGCGCCTCGACCGAGGATTCGGGTGCGAGCGGCCCGAGCGAGAGCCGCGCGGGGTCGCCCGGCAGCAGCCGCACCAGCACGAAGGTGATGAACGAGATCAGAAAGACCTGGGGAATCAGGAAGAGAAAGCGGCGCCCGATATAGAGTGCGAGACGCATGGCCGGGACCGCCTAGCCTGCAACGCCGCGCCCGGCGAGCCGGGCAGACGCGTGCAACGCCGCCGAAGCCGCGGGCGGGTACGAAATCCGGGGCGGCGGGAGAACCCCACCGCCCCGGCCCGGCGCCTTCATCGGCGCTTGTCCCGAGGGACGCTCTACATGAGCCCCGTCAGTCGGCGATGCTCATTTCCGCCACGTGGTAGTACTGCGTCGTGTACCAGCGGAAGTTGCTGACCTTGCGCGAGAGGCCGACGGCGAAATAGTGCTCGCCGATCCAGCCCAGCGGCGCCAGGTCGTGGATGTGCTCCTGGATGCCGGCGTGCGCCGCGATGCGCGCATCCGCGTCCACCACGCCTTCGCCGTCCTTCAGCACCTGATCGACCTTCGCGTCGGAGAAGTTGTGGTAGTTGACCAGCGCGTTGGTCGGCCACACCAGCTTCAGCGCGTAGTTGATGTCCGGCTGAATCGGCATGTCCGTCCACAGCGCGAGCGAGCCCTGCTTGCTCATCACGTTGTCGGAGTTCGCCGCCGTCGGCAGCTTCCTGAGCGAGAGGTTGATGCCGGCCTTCTTGAAGTCGCTCTGAAGCAGCACGCCGATCGATTCCATCGCCGCCACGGCCGCATCGAACGAAAGCTCGGCGTCGAAGCCGTCGGGATAGCCCGCCTCGGCGAGGAGCGCCTTGGCCTTCTCCGGGTTGAAGTCGTACTTGAGGTGCTGCTCGTAGCCCGGATAGGTGCTCGGCATCACGCCCTGCCACGCGTTCATCATGCCGTGGTAGATGTCGCGGATGATCGCCTCCTGGTTGATGAGGTGATTCATCGCCTGGCGCACCTTCACGTTGTCGTAGGGCGGCAGGGTGTTGTTGATCATCATCCACATGGACTGGTTGCCGCGCACGGCGACGCCGCGCGCATTCGGATCGTCAGCGAGCGCCACGATCTCGTCCGGCGAGAGGCCCTCGGCCATGTGCACCTTGCCCTGCTTGAGCAGCGCCACGCGGTTGGCCGATTCCGGCACCACCAGATAGATGATGCGCTTGATCTCCGGCGCACCGCGCCAATAGTTCTCGTTGGCCTCCATGACGACCCGCTTGCCGGCGGTCCACTCGGTCACCCGATAGCCGCCAAAGCCGCCGCCGTTGGTCGCGACCCACTTGTCGCCCCAGGGGTCTTCCTCCGTGGCGTGGCTCATGATCTCGGTCGAGTCGAGCCAGGCGTTGTAGTAGTTGGTCAGCCCCTTGCAGGCGAGCGGCATGGGCCGGGACGAGGTGAGTTCGACCGTATAGTCGTCGATCTTGACGTAGCCGCCGCTCTCCGGCGGGTCGATCGTCTGGCCCGGCATGCTGAGCAGGAACTCGAGGAAGTTGTTGATCGCGCCCGTGGCCTTGCCGCGCTCGATCCGCCAGAGCACGTCGTCGGCGGTGAATTCGTTGCCCCAGGGCGAGATCACGCCTTTGCGCAGGTGATAGACGGCGCGCATGCCGTCCGGCTCCATCTCGCACTTCTCGATGATGCCGGGCACCAGCGTCTTCTGGCCCATGTAGTCGGGATACATGAAGCCGGGGATCGTGGACGGATCCCAGGCGTCGCCCGTCGAGAAGGGGAAGTCGATCGACTCCCAGTTCATGCCGTCCTCGAACACCTGCGCGCCCATGCTCCAGGTCTGCGGGCTCACGTGCTTGTCGAGGTCGATCCCCTGCGGCAGGGCGCCGATGGCGATCACCATCGTGTCCTGATTGGCGGCCGCCTCCTTCTGCGGCACCGCTGCCACCAGCGCGGCCAGCGCCGCCGTGGCCGCGACCGCGAGGCCGCGTCTCGTGATGTCACCCAGGCTCATGTCGTCTCTCCTCAGTCTCCCTTTGCGCCGCAGGAACGCCGCGCACGAACGCGCACGTCGCCGCGCGCGGATATTAGAAGAAAATTAGAACAAGCGCTCGTTCAAATTACAGCGATTCCCGTCTTCGGTCGTCGACTTCCGCACAACACGGGGCGCCCGGCTACGCCGTCACCCGCGCGTCCGCCATCGAGGCGGCGACGTCGTCCCAGCGCCGGCAGGCGGAGTAGTGCACCGCCTCCACCTCCACCAGCGGCGGCACCGCGTCCTGGCAGGCGTCTTCGCGGATCGGGCAGCGGCCGTAGAGCGGGCATTCGGGCTTCGGATTGATCGCCGTCGGGATCTCGCCCTCGATCACGTAGGGGTCCGGGCGCCGGTGCGGGTCGGGGAAGAGCACGGCGGACAGCAGGGCGCGGCTGTAGGGGTGGCGCTGGCTCTCCATGATGATGTCGGTCGGCGCATGCTCGACGATATGGCCGAGATACATGATCGCGATGCGGTGGCTGATCTTCGCCACCGAGGTGAGGTCGTGCGAGATGAAGATGTAGGCGGTCTCCGTCTCGTTCTGGATCGCCTTCAGCAGGTCCAGGATCTCCGCCCGCGCCGAGGGGTCGAGCATGGAGGTGGGCTCGTCGAGCACCACGAATTCCGGCTCTGTGACGAGCGCGCGCGCGATCCCGACGCGCTGCTGCTCGCTCGCGGTGAGGTCCGCCGGATAGTAGTTGAAGACGCCGCTGTCCAGCCCCACGCGCTCCAGCATGGCGCCGACGCGGGGCCTCCGCTCCGTGCGGCCCACGCCGTGCAACGCGAGCGGCTCGTCCACCGTCTGGTAGACCGTGAGCCTGGGGTTGAGCGAGCCGAAGGGGTCCTGGAAGACGAGCTGCATCCGCGCGCGCAGGTCGCGCAGCCCGGCGGGGTCGAGCGCGCTGATCTGCTGGTCGCCGAGCGCGATCCGCCCCTCGGTGGGCTCGATCAGCCTCAGCACGCAGCGGCCGACCGTGGTCTTGCCCGAGCCGCTCTCGCCGACCAGGCCCAGCGTCTCCCCACGCTCCAGCGTGAACGAGACGTTGTTGACCGCGATCAGCTCCTCGCCCTTGCCGACCGTGAAGATCTTGGTCAGGTTCTCGACCGTGAGCAGCGCCACCGCCTCTCGTCCCCCCGGTAAGCGGCGCGCCGCCTTCGCCGCTGCGCCGCCTCCCTATCGCAACCGCACGGCGCGGGCAAGGGCGGCGCCTATCGCGCTCACGCTCACCCTTTCGTTCACCGGGCCGTTCCGGCTATGACGGCGCCCATGAGCGACCAACCCTTCTCCGCAGACGAGATGATGACCGTCGCCGCAGCCCGGCTCATCGACAACGGCACGGTCTGCTTCGTCGGCATCGGGCTCCCCAGCGCCGCCGCCAACCTTGCCCGCGCCTCCCACGCGCCGGATGCCGTGCTCATCTACGAGTCCGGCACCATCGGGGCGAAGCCTGCGGTGCTGCCGCTCTCCATCGGCGACAGCGAGCTTGCCGAGACCGCCGACTTCGTGGTCTCCACGTCCGAGGTCTTCCGCTACTGGCTCCAGGGCGGGCGCATCACGGTGGGCTTCCTGGGTGCCGCGCAGATCGACCGCTTCGGCAACATCAACACGACCGTGATAGGCGACTACGCGGCGCCGAAGGTGCGGCTGCCCGGCGCCGGCGGCGCGCCGGAGATCGCCTCTCTCGCCGGCCAGGTCTTCGTCATCATGCGCCAGTCGAAACGGGCCTTCGTGGAGACGGTGGAGTTCGTGACCTCGGCCGGCCATCTCACCGGCGGCGACTGGCGCGAGCGCGAGGGCCTCCCCGGCCGCGGGCCCACCACGGTCATCACCGATCTCGGCATCCTCGAGCCCCATCCCGAGAGCCGCGAGCTTACCCTCACCCACACCCATCCGGGCGTCGCCGTGGAGGACGTGCAGGCAGCCGCCGGCTGGCCGCTCGCGATCGCCGGCGATCTTTCCGAGACCCCGGCGCCCAGCGAGGGCGAGCTGGCCGCGCTGCGCGGCCTGCACGCGCGCACCGCCGCAGCCCGGGCGCTAGCCGGCTAGCCGTGACCCGTTCCTGAAATTCGCGCGAGTCCGGGTCGGCCGTTCAGCCCGCCCGTGCCGGCCCGGCTGCCTCGAACATGGCATTGCCAATACCGCTTAACTACCATCGATCCGGGACCACTCGACGAGCACCCCTCGAGGGGAGCGGGCGCGGCTTCATGGTGTTGGAGCGATGACGGCACGGCCGACGATCGTCGTAACCGGTGGCGCCGGCTACATCGGCAGCCACGTGCTGCTGGCGTTGCGCGATGCCGGCTGGCCCGTAGTCGCGGTCGACAACCTGGTGACCGGCGTCGCGGGCCTGGTGCCGGAAGACGTCCCGCTCGTGAAGGCCGACTGCGGCGATGCCGATCGAATGCGCGCCCTGCTGGCGGAGCACGCGGCCGGCGCCGTCATGCACTTCGCCGCTTCGACCGTCGTGCCCGAGTCGGTGGCCGATCCGATGAAGTACTACCTCAACAACGCGGTCAATACGGCACGCCTGATCGAGGCCTGCATCGGCGCCGGCGTGGGGAAGTTCATCTACAGCTCGACCGCCGCGGTCTACGGTGAGGCGGGAGTCTCCTTCGTCTCCGAAGAGGAGCCGCCGCGCCCGGTCAATCCCTATGGGAAATCCAAGCTCATGGGGGAGGAAATGCTGGCGGATGCCGCGCACGCGCATCCGTTCCGCTTTGTCGCGCTCAGGTACTTCAACGTTGCCGGGGCCGATCCGGCAGGGCGCAGCGGCCAGGCGACGCCGCACGCGACGCACCTCGTCAAGGTCGCGTGCCAGGCGGCTGCGGGCGTGCGTCCGTTCATGGAGATCTACGGCAGCGACTACGACACGCCCGACGGAACCTGCGTTCGCGACTACATCCACGTCTCCGACCTCGCCGACGCCCACATCGCGGCGCTCGACCACCTGATGTCGGGCGCGGACAGCACCGTCGTCAATTGCGGCTACGGGCGGGGCTATTCCGTGCTGGAGGTAATTGACGCCGTGCGCCGCGTGTCGGGAGTCGATTTCGATGCCCGCAGGGTGTCGCGCCGTCCGGGCGACGTCGCGCAACTGGTCTGCGCCTCGCGGCTCATGCGCGAGCGGTTCGGCTGGAGACCGAAGCACGACCGCCTGGATACGATCGTGCAGACTGCCTACGGCTGGGAATGCCGCCTGCGCGACGGAACGGCCTTCGAGCGATAGCGCTGGGACCCGCTGCCGGAGAGCCGGCGGGCCTCAGGCGGCCTGCCTGTACTCCTGCAGCACCTCGTCGATCGGGCCGCGCGCCTTGACCCTTCCCGCATCGAGCAGGACGCCCGTGCTGCACACCCGCTGAAGAAGCCCGACGTTCTGGGATGCGAGCACCAGGATCCCGGCGCGTTCGACGAATTCCTCGAGACGTTGCTTCGCCTTCTCGACGAAGGCCCGGTCGCCCATGCCCAGCCACTCGTCCATCAACAGAATCTCCGGGTCGAAGCAAGTGCACACGCCGAAGGCAAGCCGCAGCCGCATGCCCGCCGAGTAGGTGTGCACCGGCATCGCCAGGTAGTCGCCAAGCTCCGTGAACTCTGCGATCTCGTCCATGCGCTCGCGCACCTGCTCCGGCAGCAGGCCCAGGTAGAGCCCCCGGGTCATGATGTTCTCGTAGCCCGTGGCTTCCGGATTGATGCCCAGCGACACGCTGAGCAGCGACGCGGTCCTGCCATGCCGGTAAACGCGGCCGTGCCCGGGCTCGTAAGTGCCCGCGAGCACGCGCAGCAGGGTCGTCTTGCCGGCGCCGTTGGGGCCGACCAGGCCCACCCGGTCGCCGTGCTCGAACGAAAGGCTCACGTCCTCCAGCGCCCGCACCAGGAGCCGCCTGCCGGCGCCCCGCGCGATGCGCCCGCCCGTGCCGCGATGCAGCAGCCGGTTCCTCAGCGATCGCGTGTTGCTGTTGTAGACGGAGAAGTCGACCGTGACCGACTCGAGCCGCATGCTGACCATGGCGCTCATACCCAGTAGGCGATCCGCCAGCGATAGCGCCGCAGGAACGCGAACGCCAGGATCCATCCCGCGAACGCCATCCCCAGAACCGCCAGCCAGGATTCGAGCGCCGGCACCTGCCCAAGCAGCGGCGCCCGCACCACCTCGACCAGGTGGTAGAAGGGATTGATGTCCACCACCGCAGCCCGTGCCGGCACGAGTTCCGGCATCCAGATGATCGGAGTCACGAAGAAGCAGATGCGCACGATGCTTCCGATGATGGGCGGCACGTCCCGGAATCGCGCTGAGACGATGCCGAACAGGATGGCCACCCAGAGGCCATTCAGGCAGAGGAGCACGAGGCCCGGCAGGGCAAGCAGCCCGGCCCAGCCCGGCCAGACGCCGAAGACTGCAGCCACCACCACATAAACCAGGGCATTGTGAAAGAGCATGAGGAGGTTGCGCCAGATCAGGCGGTAAACGTGGATGGAGAGCGGCAGACCCACCTGCTTGATGATGCTCTCTGCATTGATGAACACGCTGCAGCCGTCGTTGGCGACGCCGGCGATGAGCGTCCACACGATGAAGCCGAGCGCGAGATACGGCACGTACTCCGCGACCTCGACCTTGAACAGCATTCCGTAGAGAAGCCCGAGCGCGCCCACCAGGGCGCCCATGCTGAGCGTGAGCCAGAACGGCCCGAGCACGGAGCGCCGGTAGCGCTGCCGGATGTCCTGCCAGCCGAGCAGGTACCAGAGATGATACGCGCGCGCGCCCTGAACGAGATCGTAGAGGGCGAGCGCGGTCTGTGAAGGAGCCGGCGGCAGGGCGTAGTCCGGGCTGCTGCCGAAGGCGTCCGCTGCCGCCTCCTCGCCGGCCTCCGCCGGGCGAGTGCCCGCATCCGCTCCTGCTGTCGGCAAGACTGCCTCTCTCGATGCCGTGCCGCCCCGAAGCCACGACCGATCCTGCGGCCGGTCCGCACGCTCTCGGAAGACTTCCGTGTGGCGGGGACTCTAGCGAAGCTTCCTATCGCTTCAAGCGTTTATGCAGGGCTCCGAGCCCCCGCACCGCTTGGGGCCGCTCAGCCTCCGGCTTGCGCCCTCTTCTCGTCGAGGGCGCGGAGGACGACCTCGGGCGTCACCGGGATCTCGGTGATGCGCACGTCGAGGGCGTTGTTGATGGCGTTGACGATGGCCGGGATGGGGCCGTTGGTCACCATCTCGCCCACGCCCTTGCCGCCGTAGGGGCCGCTCTCGGCCGGGTACTCCAGCACCTCGCAGGCCACCTCGGGCATCTCCGCCGCGCCCGGCTGGAGGTAGTTCTGGAAATCGACCGGCGCCGGGTCGATCGCCGGGTAGCCGGGCGCGGTGGTCTCGTAGAGCGCATGCCCGATGCCCATCCAGGAGCCGCCGACGATCTGGCCCTTCACCAGGTCGGGATTCACCTGCTGGCCCACCTCGTAGACGCTCTTCATGTCGATCACGTCGACCACACCGGTCTCGGTATCGACCTCGACCTCCACCACGGTGCAGGCGTGGGCCTGGGTCGAATCGGGATCGCATTCCCCGGTCTCCGGGTCCATCGGGCTCGGCGGCTTGAGATAGGCGCCGCGCCCGGCGATGGTCTTGCCGTGGGCGAAGTGGGCGGCGCCCGCGACCTCGCCCACGGAGACCGACCTCTCCGCCACGCCCTTGATGTGGATGTTGCCCGCGCCATCGGTCTCGAGATCGTCCGGACTCGCCTCCAGCAGGTCGCCGGCCACCTCCAGCATCGCCTTGCGCGCCTCCTGCGCCGCCATCACCACGGCGTTGCCGGCGCGGTGCGTGGTGCGGCTCGCGAAGGTGCCGGTGCAGTGGGGGCCGGTGTCGGTGTCGGCGGTCTCCACCACGATGCTGTCGTAGGGCACGCCCAGCGTCTCGGCCGCGATCTGCGCCAGCACGGTGCGCAGGCCCTGGCCGAGATCGACGCTCGCCATGGTGACGACGAAGTCGCCGGCCGGCGTCATGTGGATCAGCGACTGGGTGGGATCGCCGCCGAGATGCATGCCCGTCGGATAGTTCACGGCCGCGAAGCCGGTGCCCCTTACCTTGGCCATCAGCTTGCCTTTCTGTCCCAGGAGGTCATCGCTTGGTATTCCGCCGGCAGCTCGTGGCCGGCGAGTTGAGCCGCCGCCTGGATGGTCTCCACCATCGCCGCGTCCTCGTTCACCTTGCGGTGCGCCCGCATGTCGCCGTTGCGGTAGGCGTTGAGCAGCCGGAGCTGCCACGGGTCCATGCCGATGGTCTTGGCCACCTTGTCCATCTGCAGCTCGATGGCGAAGGAGGCCGCCATGACGCCGAAGCCCCGCATCGCGCTCGACGGCGGCCGGTTGGTGAACACCACCCGCGCATCGACCCAGACGTTGGGGATCGTGTAGGGCCCCGGCATGTGGCCGGCGTGCTTCATCGAGCCGTAGGAGCTGAAGCGCAGATAGGCGCCGGAATCCTGATAGGAGGTGATCTTGCGGGCGACGATGCGCCCGTCGTCCATCACCCCGTCCTTGATGTTGAGGCGCCAGGCGGAGCGGGTGGACGAGACCTGCATCTCCTCTTCCCGCGTGTACTTGAACTTGACCGGGCGCCCGGTCCGCATGGCGGCCAGCACCGAGATCGGCTCCACCGCCACGTCCACCTTGCCGCCGAAGCCGCCGCCCACGGTGCCGCCGAGGAAGCGCAGCTTGCCCGGCGCGACATCGAGTATGGCGGCGGTGTTGTCGCGCGCGAAGTGCACGGCTTGCGTGTTGGTGTGCACCGTGATGCGCCCGTCGCCGCCGGGCTTGGCGATGCAGCCGTTGGTCTCCATCGGCGCCTGCTCGATGGGGCTGGTCTGGTACTTGTCCTCGACGATGTGGTCGGCCTCGGCGAAGCCCTTCTCCACGTCGCCGAAGCGGATCTGCGCGGCGCCGTGATCGTCGGGGTAGATGTAGTGGTTCAGCGGCCAATGCGCGGTCAGCGCCGGCGCGTCGCCCGCAATCGCCTCCTCCACGTCGAACACGCCCGGCAGGGGGTCGTATTCCACCTTCACCCTCGCCGCGCCGGCGCGGGCGGCCTCGGCGGTCTCCCCCAGCACGGCGACGATGGGCTCGCCCCGCCAGCGCACCTTGTCGAAGGCGAGGATCGGTTCGTCCTCGGGGCCGACACCGACGGCGGCAAGGCCGTTCCACACCTTCTTGCCCGGCAGGTCCTCGTGGGTGAGCACGCAGACGACGCCGGGGCTCGCCTCGGCCGCGCTGGTGTCCACGCTCACGATCCTGGCGTGGGGCTCCGCGCTCCGGTGCATCTTGAGATGCAGCATGCGCGGGTAGTGAACGTCCTCGTAGTAGGTGGTCTGGCCGCGCGCGTGGCTTTCGAGATCGCGCTGGCCCACGTTCCGGCCGACGACGCCGA
Organism: Rhodospirillales bacterium; assembly: GCA_028818855.1. Lineage (GTDB taxonomy): Bacteria > Pseudomonadota > Alphaproteobacteria > UBA828 > UBA828 > WTGU01. Next base: position 48 of record JAPPMY010000079.1, on the reverse strand, counting down.
GTTCCTTCATCGACATTAGCTCGCCTCCTCCCCGGTATCCGAGAGCGC